>JACQDQ010000016.1 GCA_016201015.1 Pseudomonadota bacterium
TATTCGCGGAATACGATTTCAACACGACGGCCATCGCCGACGCCCAGCACCGGAACCGGCCCCAACGCGGTTTCGACGGCGCCGTTCCGTGCCACCCCAACGACCCGGTTGACCTGACCGAAGAACGCCGCGACGAAGGGATGGGCGGGCGAACCGTAGACCTCGTGTGGCGTGCCCTCTTGCAGGATCCGGCCGGTCGGGTCCATGACCAGCATGCGATCGGCCATGAACATCGCTTCTTCCGGATGATGGGTCACCATCAGGGTCGCGACGCCCGAGTCCTTCAACAGGCCGAGCGTTTCCTCGCGAATCTGAATGCGGGTGTACTGGTCGAGCCCTGAAAATGGCTCGTCGAGGAGCATCACCGCCGGCTTCGGCGCCAGGGCACGGGCCATGGCGACGCGCTGCTGCTGGCCGCCCGAGAGCGTGTGCGGGTAGGCGCGGGCGTAACCGCTCATGCCGACCTGGGCCAGCGCCTCGGCGACGCGCACTCTGCGCGCCGCTGACGCTAGCCGCGCGAGGCCGAAGGCGACGTTATTGGCGACATCGAGGTGCGGAAACAAGGCGAAGTCCTGAAACATCAGGCCGACGTTGCGCGCCTCGGGCGGAACGTGGCGCGTCGCGTCCGACACGACCCGGTCGCCAAACGCCACGGAGCCCATTTGCTGGCGTTCGAGCCCGGCAGCAATCCGCAGCAGCGTTGTCTTGCCGCAGCCCGATGGCCCCAGTAGGCACGCGATCTCACCAGGCCGCACGGCGAAGCTGAGATTGTCGAATACGACGTGGTCGCCGAACCGGTGGCGAACTTGCTCGAGCCGAAGGCCCACTAATCCATCTCCTCGCCGACGGGATCCATTTCGGCCCCGGCTTCGTGCACGCGGGCGATCGCGCGGCTCAGCAGCACGACCGGCAACAGGCCGACCAGCACGATCGCGAGCGCGGAAGGCGCCGCCGCCCCGAACCGCTCGGCCGCGCTCAGATAGTGGACCTGGGTCGCCAACGTCTCGAAGTTGAAAGGCCGCATGATGACCGTCATCGGCAGCTCCTTCATTCCGTCCACGAACACCAGTATCACGGCGGTCAGGATGCTGCCCCGGATGATCGGCAAATGCACGCGGACCAAGACTTGCCCCGGGCCGGCGCCGAGCGTGCGCGCGGCGCCGTCGATGCTCGGCGTGATGCGCGCCATGCTGGTCTCGATCGCTCCCAGCGACAGCGCCAGGAAGCGGACGGCGTAACCGTAGGTCACCGCAACCATCGTGCCGCTCAGGATCAAGCCCGTGGCGACGCCGAACCGGGCGCGCAGAAACCCGTCGACCGCATTGTCGAGCCACGCCAAGGGGATCAAGACGCCGATCGCCAGGATGGCGCCCGGAACCGCGTAGCCGACGCTGGCAAGCCGGGTCGCGGCGGTCAACACGGGATGTCCGCGGAGCCGGAGGCCATACGCCAGCACGATCGCGATCACCACGGCGATGCAGGCCGCGACGCCCGACAGCAGCAGGCTGTTGGCGACGCTGGCGAGGAATGCGTCGTCCGCCACGCGTTCGATGTAGACGAGAGCGTCGCGCGCGAGCCAGCCGGCCGGCAGCAGGAACCCGAGGGTCAGCGGGATCATGCACGCCACGACGGCGACCAACGAGCCCCACCGGCTCAAGGCCGCCGGCGGCAGGCGGCGCTGGCGCCGCGTGGTGTGGTGGAATCGTTGGCCCCGCCGCGCGAAGCGTTCCGCGGCGACAAGCACGACGACGAAGGCGAGCATCAGGGTCGCGATCTGCGCGGCACCGCCCAGGTTGTTCATGTTGCGCCACACGTCGAAGATGCCGAGGGTGAGCGTCTGCACCGCGAAGAAGTCCACCGTGCCGTAGTCGTTCAATGTCTCCATCAGCGCCAGCGATACACCGGCGACCACGGCGGGGCGGGCGAGCGCCAACGACACCGAAAAGAAGCTCCGCCAGGGCCCGCGCCCGAGGGTGCGGCTGATCTCCACGACGCCCGCCGACTGCTCGAGAAAGGCGGCGCGCGTGAGCAGGTAGACGTACGGGTACAGCACGAGCGTCATCATCACGATCGCGCCCGGCAGCGAACGGATTTCCGGGAACCAGTACGCGCGCGGGCCGGACCACCCGAAGGCCGCGCGCAACGCGCCCTGCACCGGACCCGCGTAGTCGAGCAACTCGGTGTAGACGAAGGCGATGACGTAGGCCGGCATGGAGAGCGGCAGCAGCAGCGCCCACTCGAACATCCGGCAGCCCGGGAACTTGTACATGGTGACGAGCCACGCCGAAGTCACGCCGAGGACGGCGGTGCCGGCCCCGACGCCGATGAGGAGCAGCGCCGTCGTCGTGACGTAGCGGGGAAGCACGGTCGCTGCGAGATGGCCGAATACCGGTTCCGCCGCGAACAGCGCGAGCGCCACCACCGCCATGACCGGAAAGGCGACGAGGAGCGCTGCCACGATCGCGGCGGCGCTCCAACCGTCAACGGTAACTTTCAGGGCGAGTTTCTTGGGCGCAGATCCGTCGCGGATGCCTTCGGCCGCGGTCATCGACGTCGCATCGCCATCCTCGCGCCCATGGCGCCTATCAGCCGCACGTTCGTCACGTCGCGAAACTCATCCGCCGCCGCTCAGCCGTCGAAATCGACCCGGTCCATGATCTTGGTCGCGAGGCCCCAGTTCTTGGCGATGGTTTCGAGGTTGACTTCCTGCGGGGTAAACGCGCCCCACGACTTCACCAGCGGCGAGAGTTGCGCGCCGGGCTTGACGGGGTATTCGAAGTTGAGCTCGGCGTACATCTTTTGGGCCAGGTCGTCGCTCAGGAACTCGAGCAGCTTCACCGCGTTGGCGCGATTCCTGCCATGCTTGGTGACGCCGGCACCAGAAATATTGACATGCGTGCCCTTGCTGTCGAACGTTGCGAACACGACGTTGACCGCAGCCGCCCATTCCTTCTGTTCCGGCTCCTTCTCGTTGGTCTGCATCAAGCCCATGTAGTAAGTGTTGCCGAGCGCCACGTCGCAGATACCTTCCTTGATCGCCTTGACCTGGACGCGGTCGTTGCCCTGGGGCTTGCGGGCGAGATTCGCCTTGACGCCCCTGGCCCATTCCTCGGCCCCCTGCTCGCCCTTCTCCGCGATGACCGCGGCCAGCAAGCCGATATTGTATTCGTGCTTGCCGGACCGGGAGCAGATGCGTCCCTTCATGTGGGGCTTGGTCAAGTCCTCGTAGGTCGCGACCTCGCCCGGCTTCAGCCTGGTCTTGCTCGCGTAAACGATGCGGGCGCGCGTCGTGAGGCCGATCCACAAGCCGTCCTTCTGGCGATATTGGGTCGGGATGTTCTTGTCGATCGCCGACGACTTGAGGGGATACAGAAGATCGGCCTCGGCAAGCTGGTAGATACGGTTGACGTCTGCGGTCAGCACCGCGTCCGCCGGGGTGTTTGTACCCTCGGCCTTGATCCGTTCGAGCATGCCGCTCTCAGCGAACACGATGTTCACCTTGATCGCGGTCAGGCGGGTGAATTCATTCAGAAACGGTTGGATGAGTTCGGGCTGGCGATTGGAGTAGAGATTGACTTCCTCCACCGCTCCGGCGGCCGTGGGTTGACCCGCTACCGCCGCGGCAACCGCGAGCAGGCCAAAAACCGCCGCGGATTTCAGACAATGAATGCGTGACGCCATCCTGAAGCTTCCTCCGGTGCCAAGGTTCAAATGCTATCTGCGGAGGGAAATAGCATGGGTGATTTACATTTGCAAATGATTATCATTATCTTTTGATACATTGAAGAACAGACTGCGGCCGGAGCCGTGGCATGTCGTTTGCACGGCTTTCCAACATCCGGTTCATGGTCTGAAGGTCGATGGTTCAAGCCCTGCGCCCTCAGCAATGTGGGCCACTACGTCGCGTCAAGCCAAGTCGACGAGACTGGCGTAGAGTTATGGCAAGACGTGTCATCGGTACGGGCAGATGATCTGCCTCCTACCATCAGGACGGACCCGACAATGCAGCATTTGAACCCTGTCGAGATTCCCGACAAGGATCTTCCGCTGCGCGACGATATCCGCCTCCTCGGGCGCATCCTCGGCGACACCGTGCGCATGCAGGAGGGCGAAGCGGTGTTCGCGATCGTCGAACGCATCCGCCAGAGTTCCGTCCGCTTCCATCGTGAGGAGGACGAAACCGCCCGGCACGAGCTCGAGGCGACGCTGAACGGCCTCTCGCGCGGGCAAACCAATCAAATCATTCGCGCCTTCAGCTACTTCTCGCATCTGGCCAACATCGCCGAAGACCAGCACCACATTCGCCGGACGCGGGCGCATGCGCTGGCCGCCTCGGCGCCGCGCGAGGGCAGCATAGCCTATACGCTCGCCCGTGCCCACGAAGCGGGCATATCCCGCGCCCAGCTGCAGGCCTTTTTTGACGACGCCCTGATCAGCCCGGTGCTCACCGCGCATCCGACGGAGGTGCGACGAAAGAGCACCATCGACCGTGAGATGGAGGTGGCGCAGTTGCTCGCCGAGCGCGATCGCATCCAACTCACCCCTGACGAGGTGGCGGCGAGCGATGAGGCGCTGCGTCGTGTCGTGCTTACATTGTGGCAGACCAGTATCCTGCGCCGCACCAAGCTGGCAGTCGTCGACGAGGTGGCCAACGGTCTTTCCTACTACGACTACACCTTCCTGCGCGAGCTGCCGCGCTTCTATGCCGGGCTGGAAGACCAGCTCTCCGCCATCGACCCGGCATCGAAGGCCGCCGAGCTGCCTTCGTTCCTGCGCATCGGCAGCTGGATCGGCGGCGACCGCGACGGCAATCCCTTCGTCACGGCCGAGGTGCTGCAACGCGCCTTGCGCATGCAGAGCAGGCAGGCGCTGAACTTTTATCTCGACGAGCTCCACAGGCTGGGCGGCGAGTTCTCGCTCGATACGCGCCTCGTCACGGTTTCCGCGGAGCTGCAGGGGTTGATAGAGCGCTCGCCCGATCGCTCGCCGCGTCGCCAGGACGAGCCCTATCGCCGTGCGATCTCCGGCATCTATGCACGCCTGGCGGCGACGGCCTGGGCACTCGACCAGTTCGAGGCGTCGCGCCATGCCGTGGGCGATGCGCCGCCCTACGCCAGCGCGGCCGAGTTGCGCGCCGACCTCGACATCCTGCATCGCTCGCTCGCCGCCAACGGCTCTGCGACCCTGGCGCGCGGCCGGCTGCGCAGCTTGCGTCGCGCGGCCGAGGTCTTCGCCTTCCACCTCGCGGCCATCGATCTGCGCCAGAACTCCAACGTGCACGAGCGCACGGTGGACGAGCTGTTCGAGATGACCTGCCCGGGTACCGGCTACCGCGGGCTCGCCGAGGATGCACGTATCGCCCTGCTGCTCGGCGAGCTCAAGACAGCGCGGCCGCTCGCCTCGCCCTTCGTCACCTATTCCGCGGAGACCGCCGCGGAGCTGACGATTCTGCGTATAGCGGCCGAGGCGCAGCGGCACTATGGCAAGGCGGCGGTGCCGAACTATGTCATCTCCAAGGCAGACGGCGTCTCCGACATTCTCGAGGTGGCGCTGCTTCTGCGGGAGGCCGGGCTGCTGCGGCCGCGCGAAGGCGACCTCGCCATGAACATCGTGCCGCTGTTCGAGACGATTGAGGACCTGCGCAACTGCGGCAGCGTGTTGGACAGCCTGCTCGCACTGCCCGAATACCAGCGCCTTCTCGATAGCCGTGGCCGGGTGCAGGAGGTGATGCTGGGCTACTCCGACAGCAACAAGGACGGCGGCTTCCTGACCTCGGGCTGGGAGTTGTACAAGGCGGAAATCGCGCTGATCGATGCGTTTCGACGCCACGACGTCCGGCTGCGCTTGTTCCACGGCCGCGGCGGGTCGGTCGGCCGCGGCGGCGGCCCAAGCTATCAGGCCATCCTCGCCCAGCCCGGCGGCGCCGTGCAGGCGGGGATTCGCATCACCGAGCAGGGAGAGGTGATCGCCAGCAAGTATTCACACCCCGAGGTGGGCCGGCGCAACCTCGAGATCCTCGCCGCCGCAACACTTGACGCGATGCTGCTGCAGCCCGACCGCGCGGCGCCACGCGATGAGTACTTGGCGGCCATGGAAGAGCTCTCCGCCCACGCCTACCGGTCATATCGAAACCTGGTATACGAGACCGAGGGCTTCGAGCGCTATTTCTGGGAATCCACGGTCATCGGCGAGATTGCCAACCTCAATATCGGCAGCCGCCCTGCTTCGCGCACGAATTCGAGGCGAATCAAGGACCTGCGCGCAATCCCCTGGGTCTTCGGCTGGGCCCAGTGCCGGCTGATGCTGCCGGGCTGGTACGGCTTCGGCTCGGCGGTCAAGGCGTGGCTCGCTGCGCACCCGCAGGACGGCATGGCGGTGTTGCAGGCGATGTACCGCGAGTGGCCGTTCTTTCAAACCCTGCTGTCGAACATGGACATGGTGCTGGCGAAAAGCGATATCGCCATCGCCTCGCGCTATGCCGAGCTCGTCGAGGAGGCCGCGCTGCGCGATGCCGTGTTCCGACGGCTGCGCGGCGAATGGCAGGACTCGATTGCGGCGCTCCTTGCCGTCATGGGACAAGAGGTGCTGCTGGAGCGAAATCCGCTGCTGGCACGGTCCATCCGCAACCGCTTTCCATATCTCGATCCCCTCAACCACGTGCAGATTGAGCTGCTCAAACGCCACCGCGCGGGCGATACGGACGAGCGTTTGGTGCAGGGCATCCACCTGACGATCAACGGGATTGCTGCCGGCCTGCGCAATAGCGGCTGATCCCGTCGGAATGCAGGGTTTACGCCCGACCCCCGGGCGCCGCGGCGCGCGCGACAATGATCATCGGAAAAGAGCTTGCTTAGACCAGGCGTTTCCCAGCGCCCCGGTCGCGCCCACAGGTTTCAATCGCAAATGTGACCCCCTACCGATTTGGCGCCCTATAACAACTACGAGATAGCCAAATCACGCGCCGTGCTCTGTAATCGGTATACGGAGGGGCCCGGGACACGTTTTCCGCGGCATCTTCACTCGGTTTGGGCCGAACGGCAGACGGCGATTGCCAAGTCTTGCCGGACACGCTACAGACCGCTACGCGGGTAGGTAGGGCACCATGACGACTTGGAGCTGGAAAGACGTGAAGGGCGCGAAGGGAGCGAAGAATGCGCGTAGAGGCCGCAGAGGCCCAATCGATCCGGAATTGGATCAACGCATCGGTAAACTGATACGGAGTCGTCGCATCGAGCTCGGCTTGTCGCAACAGGCGCTGGGCAAGAAGCTCGGGATCACCTTTCAGCAGGTGCAGAAATACGAGCGCGGCGACAACCAGTTGAGCGTTGCGCGCCTTCTGCAGATGTGCGATGCGCTGACAGTTGCAGTCGCGTATTTTCTCGACGGGAAGAGCGAGCCCGTGGCCTCGCGCCGCATCGACTATGAAGCGGCCCGGGCCATAGCTACCGTGCGGGACCCCCGAATCAAGACCGCCCTCGTCCGCCTTGCGCGGCAGTGTCGCTGATCGACCGAGACGACGGCGACCCCCGGTCCGGCCGTCCTGCCCATGCCGATTCTGTGTGAGCCTGGGGCGGCCGGTTGCGGCTGAGGGCCGCCGGTACGGCGGCCGCTCTTCGCCCTAGCGGACCTCCTCGACCTCGTACAACCGCACGATCCACTGGGCGCGCGCAAAGCGATAGCCCATGCGGTTGGCGCGATAGGCGATCGGATTGACCTGGTTGTGGATCGGGAACCAGATCGCCGCGTCCATGATCCGCCTCTGCACATCGGCATAGGCCGCGGTGCGCTCCGGCCCATCTGTCAGGCTGCCGCCCTTTTCGAGCAGTTGATCGAGGACCGGATCGTTGTTGCGCGCCATGTTGAACCTGTAGACGCCCGGCGGCGGAATGTTGCGGCTGTGGAACTGGATTTCCAGCAGGCTCGGATCGGCGTTGATCCAGCGCAGCGGCAGGATGTCATGGGTGTTCGACCCAACGATCTCGCTCAATCGCGCGAAGGAGACGGTCTCGATCTTGATGTCGAAACCGACGCGCTTCAACTCGGCCTGGATCGCCACCCCGACCTCGGGCAGCAGCGGCGCAATGATGTAGTAGTTGGCGACCAGGGGTTGGCCGTCCTTGACGCGGATGCCGCCGGGGCCGGGCTTCCAGCCGGCCTCCTCCAGCAACTGCATCGCCTTGTTGCGGTCGGGCTTGTAGTACTGCTCGACGCCGGTCCAATAGCCAGGCGTCGTCTTCGACAGCGGACCATAGGCCGGATCGATCAGCCCGAAATACATGTCCTGGGTCAAACGCGGGCGGTCGATCGCGTGGGCGAAGGCCTGGCGCACGCGGATGTCCTTGAAGGCCATGCGGTCGGTGTTCAGCATGACGCCGAAGGGCAGGCCGGTCGCATTGCCGATCATCGTCTTGTAGCGCTTGTCGTCGCCGAGCCGGCGCATGTCGAGGACCGGCGTAAAATCGGCGATGTCGACCTCGCCGCTTTCGAGCGCGGCGACGCGCGTGCTGGCGTCAGGAATGAATCGATGGACCACCTTGGCGACGTAGCTCGGTCCCTGACGCTTCATGAAGGGGGGCGCCCAGTTATAGGCGTCGAACCGTTCGAGCAGAACTTGGCGGCCGCGCTCCCAAGTGACGAACTTGAACGGGCCGGCGCCGACGGGCGCAGCAGAAAAGCCGGCGTCACCCAGCTTCTTGACCGCCGTCGGACTCACCGGAGATAGTTCGTTCTGGGCAAATCCAGCGAGCGCCGCACCGTAAGGCCGCTTGTAGTTGACGCGGATTTCGTAGGGCCCAAGCACGTCGCTGCCGGCATAGGGTCCGAGCAGGTCGATCGCCCCTTGGCTACCAAGCTTGGGATCGGCCACGGTGTCGAAGGTGAACTTGACCGCCTCGGCATCGAATTTTGTGCCATCGTGGAACGTCACATCTTCGCGCAACTTAAGCGTGACGCTCTTGCCGTCCGGGGCGACGGTCCAACTCATCGCCAAGCCGGGATAAAGCTTGTTGTTCTCGTCGGACCCAATCAGCGTGTCGAAAACCTGGGCGATCACCTGACTCTCGTGGCGCGAGGACGTAACGCGCGGGTCGAAGGTACGCGCATTATTGTCGTCTTCGCCCCAGGTGATCGTCAGATTGCGATTCTGCGCCTGCGCCAGCGACGAAATGCCGGTCAGCGCGGTGCAGGCGAGCGCCGCGACAAATAGAGCCGAGCGAAAATGCATCGATTTGTCCTTTCATTATGCAGACATGAAGCCGGCCGATTATGTCAGCGCCGGGCGTTGCTGCCTAGCAGGTTGGGGGCAAGTTTCCCTGTTGCCGGTTGGAGCGGGCTGCTAGCATCGCCGCTTTGTTCGCGGCGGGGGAACTAGGCGTGCACGGGTTGGTTGGCTATTGCGACCGCTGGAGCGTCAAGCCCGGCGCGGATATTCGGTTCATGGTGAGCAGTGAGTTCGATCGCGCATTCGATTGTCGTTTCGTGCGTCTGGTTTGCGCCGATCCGAATCCGGACGGACCAGGCTACAAAGAGATCGAAATGCCGTCACCGGCCGGCGGCCGGAAGACGGGCCGATTCCAGCCAGCCTTTCCCGGCAGCTACGGTGTAGTTCCGGCGCTCGACCTTGGCGACTTGTCGCGCGGCCTCACGCTGACCGCGACGGTGTGGCCGACGACGCCGGCCAAGGGCCGTCAAGGCATCATCTCGCTCGCTGCCGGCGGGTGGCGGGCGACGCTGACCGTGGAAGCGGGCGGCGGCGGCGCGGTCGAAATCATCCAACCGAATGGGGCTCGCAGCGTCGCCGCCGTCGCAGCGCCGATGTTGGCGCGCGAATGGTATGACCTCGTCGCCATGATCGATCCGGTCGCCGGCCGCATCGCCGTCTGCCAGACGCCGCGGCGCCACTATGGGACGATTCGCGATGAAGGCCGCACCGAAGCGACATTGATCGATTGGCAAGCTCCGGCAGGGCCAGTGCGCGTGAGGTTCGCAGCATTGGCGCCAGACTCATCCGAAGTGCCGGCCGACGGCCATTTCAACGGCAAGCTGGAGCGGCCGTGCCTGTGGCGCGGCGCACATGCGCATGACGCGTCCCTGGCAGTGCAGCGCGGTCCAATCCCTGACGCGCGCACGCCTGATCTGATTGCCGCCTGGGATTTCTCGATCGGCATCCCGTCGACA
>JACQDQ010000293.1 GCA_016201015.1 Pseudomonadota bacterium
GACAAAAGACGGCGAAAAGTCGCTCCATATCATGCCGGCGACGCGCCAATCGGGACGTTGCGCGTTATCATTGAATAAGCCGGCCTGACGGTCGAAGAGTTCCTTCGGTTCCTTTGACATCGATTCGCCTAGGCACCGCAATCTTCGGGGCTCGGGATCGACGAATTTCTGTCGCCCTGCTTAGGGGCGGGTTTCAAAGCCCGTCGTTACATCAGACCCGCGACCTGGCTCCGCGACTTCTGCGCCGATTTTCTTGAAGCGGCATCTTCGCTGCGCAGCATGGCGCGCACGTCAGAAACTCTGATCGAATGCCGGCGTCGGGCGGTCGAGGCGCTTCATGTCGATGTAGCGGTCGAGGCCGTGCAGCATGGTGGCGGCGAACCAGGCATCGACCTGATCTTGTCCCGGCATCGGCGAGACACCGCGATACTTCTCCTCGCTCGGCGCCGGGTTGGCGGCGGCGGGAAGGTGGCGCTCCGCCGCCAGAACGCTGGGCGGCATCGTGATCCGCCCGGGCACCGGCCGGTTGACCGGCATCCCCGCCGAGGTGGCGAACGGGCGGCCGCTTTGATAGTCGGAGAGCGTGCGCCCGCTGGCCGGCGCCGCCGCCGAGCCAGGCGAGCGCGGCAGTCCCGCAGCCGGCGCGATCGCGGCCAGCTTGGCTGCGATTTGCGGATCGGGCGGCGCGTCTGCGGCTGGCGCCGGTTGCTCGGCAATGAGATCGGCGGCAACGCCGGCCGGCGCCGCGGTGTCATCCTTGAACAAGGCGAGAGCCTGGGCGCCGATGTCCTTGCCGGTCGCCTGCTCGACGATCGCGTTGACCACGGCGGTGATGAGGCCGATCGGCCCGCCGAACAGCGCGCCGCCGAAGATCCGCGCCTCCGGCTTGATCGTATCGCCAGTTATGGCGCGGTAGATCGAACCGATGATCGGCAGGTGCTGCAGCGGGTTGAAGATCGAGAGGAAGTCGGCGAAAGACGGTTCGTCGCCCGACCTGGCCTGCTCGGGCACATGGTCGTCGTAACGGTAGGCGACCGCCGCCGGACCGACGGAGGTGGCGAAATTGGAACCTTCACTCATGTCAGGGCGGGAGAAGCAAGCCGCGCGCCAACAATATATTGAGGTTTATCAATCTATTACGTTAGACGTCCTGAGGACGCCCGGCAATGCTTGCCGGGTGCGGCAGCCTTATCTTCCGGCTTGCCTGGGGCGGCCCCCGCAGGCCAATCTGCGCCAGGGGGGGACGATGACCGTCTATCGCGACTTCGACCAAGCGGGGCTCGACGCCCAGTACAATCTGCGCGCGCGGTGGCCCGATCATCCGCAATTCTTCGCGGCCTGGGCCAAGGACGGCGCCGCAGCGCGCCTGCAGCCCGGCTGGCGCTTCGACCTCGCCTACGGGCCGACGCCGGCGGAGACACTCGACCTCCTGCTGCCGGCGGATGCGTCGCCCGGCGCGCGTTTCCCGCTGCTCGTCTTCTTCCACGGCGGCTATTGGCAGGGCCTCGACAAACGCGACGTCGAGTCGCTGGCCCCGGCCTTCGCCGCCGCCGGCATAGCCTTCGCCGCGCCGAACTACACCCTGGCGCCGATCGCCTCGCTCGACGAGATCGTGCGGCAGGCGCGCGCAGCGCTCGCCTATCTATGGCGCGCCGCGCCGGGTCTCGGCTGCGCCGCCGACCGCATTTACGTCGCTGGTCATTCGGCCGGCGGCCATCTCGCCGCCATGCTGGCGGCGACCGATTGGCCGCGCTACGGCGGGCTGCCGCGCAATCTGATCAAGGGTGCGTTTGGCTTGAGCGGCGTCTACGATCTCGAGCCGATCCGCCTCAGCTATCACAACCCGGTGCTCAAGCTCGACGCGGCGGCGGCGCGGCGCAATTCGCCGCTTCACCTGACGCCACGCGGCGGTCTCAACGTCGTGCTCGCGGTCGGCGGCGGCGAGACGGCGGAATTCCTCCGCCTCCAGGCAGAATTCGCCGCCGCCTGGCGCCGGCGTGGCGCGGCGGTCGAGGTGGTCGACGCGCCGGTGCTGCACCATTTCGACATCCTCGCCAAGTTCGGCGATCCGCGCCACGCGGTCGGCCGCGCGGCAGTCGCCATGGTGCGCGGCTGAGCGTCGCCGCTCCCGCCTTTCGCATCACCCCAACACTGTGATAATACAACCAGTTATGAGCGGGATGCGGACCCTTCTCCTGGTCGACGACGATGCCGTGCTGCGCCAGTCCTTGGCCGAGCAGTTGGCGGCGGAGTTCGAGACGGTGCAGGCGGCGAACGGTAAGGCGGCGCTGGAGGCGGCCAAGGCCGGCCGCTTCGATGCCGTGGTGCTCGATGTCGGCCTGCCGGACATGGACGGGCGCGAGGTTTGCCGCAAGCTGCGCGATGCCGGCGTCAAGGCGCCGATCATCATGCTCACCGCGGCGATCGGCGAGAGCGACACCATTCAAGGTCTCGATGCGGGCGCCAACGACTACATGACCAAGCCGTTCCGGCTCGGCATCCTGCTGGCGCGGCTGCGCGCCCATCTGCGCCAGCATGAGGCCTCCGAGGACGCCGTCTTCACCATCGGCCAATTCAGCTTCCACCCCGGCGCCAAGCTTCTGGTCGAGCCTGGCTCCAACCGCAAGATCCGGCTGACCGAGAAAGAATCGGCGATCCTGCGCTATCTCTACCGCGCCGGCGAGCAGGCGGTGTCGCGCGAGACGCTGCTCGGCGAGGTGTGGGGCTACAACGCCGGCGTCAACACGCACACGCTCGAAACGCACATCTATCGCCTGCGGCAGAAGATCGAACGCGATCCGGCAAACGCCCAGATTCTGGTGACGGCGCCGGGCGGCTATCGACTGGTGAGCTGATGCGCGCCGTCCCGGCGCGCAGGGGCGCCGGAGCGGCTGCAGCGCCGGCAGAAGGGCAAGGTGCGCAGTGACCGAAGCAAACGAGTTCAGCGTACGGTTCTGGGGCGTGCGCGGCTCGATTGCGTGCCCCGGGATGGATACCGCGCGCTACGGCGGCAACACCTCGTGCCTCGAGGTGCATGTCGGCGGCCGCATCCTCATCTTCGACGGCGGCACCGGCATGCGTTCGCTCGGCCTCGAGCTCGACAAGCGCTCGCCGGTCGATGCCGATGTCTTCTTCACGCACACGCATTTCGACCACATCTGCGGGCTGCCGTTCTTCAGCTCGGCCTACGTGCCGAAGAACCGCTTTCGCCTGCACGCCGGGCACCTGCTGCCCGACCACACGCTGCGCTATGTCCTATCGGAGATGATGACGGCGCCGGTCTTTCCGATTCCGATCACCGTGTTCGGTCCGCATCTGACCTATCACGACTTCCATTGCGGCGAGACGCTCACCCCCTATCCCGGCGTCACGCTCAAGACCGCGCCGCTCAACCATCCCAACCGCGCCACCGGCTATCGTATCGAATACGGCGGCAAGTCGATCTGCTACGTGACCGACACCGAGCACGTGATCGGCCAGCCCGACCGCAATGTCCTCGGCCTGATCGACGGCGCCGACTTGGTGATCTACGACTCGACCTATACCGACGACGAGTATCCCGGCCATGTCGGCTGGGGGCATTCGACGTGGCAAGAAGGCTGCCGGCTGGCCGAAACGGCGAAGGTGAAACGGCTCGTGGTGTTCCATCACGATCCCGGTCACGACGACCCGTTCATGGACCGCGTGGCGGCGGCGGCGGAGAAGATGCGCCCCGGCACCGTGGTGGCGGTCGAAGGGACGACGCTGGCGCCTTGAACACGACCTGGCGCCAGGCCGGGCGGCGTCTCGCCCTCGGCCTCTCGACCCTGCTGGGTCGGCCACCGCGCGGCTTCTTCATTCCCTATCGCTATGCGGGCGCCGTGCGACCGCCGGACTCCTATCCGGCGCTGGCGCCGCTCTTCGTCAGGGCGGAGCCTTCGTTCCGCGCCCGGCTCGCCGCGGCGGCACGGCATCTCGACGTGCTGGTCGGCTTAGGCGGCGCACCGCCGGCGCCGCGTTGGGAACAGGATTGGTTCCCGCGACTCGACGGCGCGCTCGCCTATGCGCTGACGCGCGAGCTGGCGCCGCGCTGCATCGTCGAGATCGGCTCCGGCCATTCGACGCGCTTCCTGGCGCGCGCCGTCGCCGATGGCGGCCTGGCGACCAGCATCCTCGCCATCGATCCGGCCCCGCGCGCGCCGCTTACGGGTTTGGCGATCGAGTGCGTATATTCGCTCGCGCAAGACGCGCCGCCGGCCATCTTCGACGCGCTCATCGACGGCGACGTGCTGTTCGTCGATTCGAGCCACGTCCTGATGCCGGGCAGCGACGTCGATTTCATCCTGAACACGCTGCTGCCGCGCCTGCCGGCCGGCGTCTATGTTCACATCCACGACGTATTTCTGCCCGACGGCTATCCGGCGAGCTGGGCCTGGCGCGGCTACAACGAGCAGCAGGCCATGGCGCCATTGCTGTCTTCCGGCGCCTACGAGATCGTCTGGGCCTCGCACTACGCGGCGTCGCGGCTCGCCGCCGACGTCGCCGCGTCCGGCTTTGCGCGCCTGACGCTGCCGGCGGGCGCCTGCGAATCGAGCCTGTGGCTGCGCAAGACAGCGTAGCGCGACGCGAAGCGGCCAATGGCGGCGCGATTGCCTTCAGGCCGGATCATTCGGCGTCCGCGTCCGCTCCCCACAGCTCCTTGAGCCGCGCGTCGCGGCCGCAATTCCAGCGATAGACCTTGTAGCGCAGCGGATTCTTTTTGTAATAGTCCTGGTGATAGCCCTCGGCCGCGAAGAACGGTCCGGCCGGCACGATTTGCGTCACGATCGGCTGCTTGAAACGACCTGACTTCTCCAACCCGGCCTTCGACATCTCGGCCAGCCGCTTCTGCTCCTCATCGTGGAAGAAGACTGCCGTCCGGTACTGCGACCCGTGATCGCAAAACTGCGCATCGGCGGTCAGCGGGTCGACATTGTGCCAGAAAACCTGCAGCAGCTTTTCGTAGCCGACCTTGGCCGGATCGTAGAGCACCTGCACGGCTTCGGCGTGGCCGGTGATGCCGGCGGAGACCTCCTCATAGGTCGGTCTGGGCTTGATGCCGCCGGTATAGCCCGATGTTGTCGAGATCACGCCGTCGAGCTTGTCGAATGGCGGCTCCATGCACCAGAAGCAGCCGCCGGCGAACGTGGCCGTCGCTGTCTGTCCCACGGCGCCCGGTTGGCTGTTCGTCTGGGCGAACGAAACCGGCGCCGCGAGCAGCAGCGCCAGCAATGCGGCAAAGCGAATCAAGGCCGGTCTAGTCATGCAAGACTCCGTTCGAGCCGAGGACAATTAGGCACAATCTACGCGCTGTTCCATTCGCAACGCCGTCTATGTGCCGTCATGCCTAACATGCCGCGGCGCCCGATGCCCGCCGGCGAAGCGTCAAATTTCCGTGAGACACCGGCCTTGGCGAGGCACGCCGTAGTTCCACATTGGCTGACAGGTTGTTGTGGGAACGTCTTAGACATGCCGTGGTTGTATGGTACATTGCCGGCGTCCATCGACAATTCGGCGCGGTGTGCATCATGGCCAAGTGCGGAATCGATCGGATCGACCGTTTGTTTGCGGGTGATGCCGCGGTCGCGCCGCTCAAGTCCGGTGACCCGGAGCGCGAGGCGGTCGGGGTCGCACAATTGCTGCTGGCGGGCCACGGCTATGCCGCCATGCCCAGTCCGCTCGCCGCCACCTATGGCACCTATGGTCCGGCGACCACCGCCGCCATGCGCGACTTTCGTGCCCGGCACGGGCTGCCGGTCGGCGACGACGTCGATTCGCCGGCCTTTGCGGCGTTGGTGCGCGAACCCGCCGCCGACCCACGAGCCAGCCGCGGCTACCTGACATTGGCGCTGGATTTTGCCTATAGCGGCATGACCAAGGTGCTGAGCCTGGTCGCGCAAATGGAAGGCGCGGGGCGATTCGCCGCGCTGAACGCGAACACCGACCGCGCCGGCTTGTCGTTCGGCATCATCCAATGGGCGCAGAAGCCCGGACGGCTAGGCGAAATCCTCGCCGCGTTCAGGTCGGAGAGCCCGGCTAAATTCATCGACATCTTCGGCGGCGGCGACGCGGCGCAGGCCGATGGGCTGCTGGCGCATACACGCCTGGCCAATGGCGGTGTTGACAAGCAAACGGGTGACACGACGGACCATGCCTACAATCTCGTCGCCGAGCCGTGGTTGGGCCGATTCAAGGCGGCGGCGACCGATCGCCTGTTGCAAGCCGTGCAAGTTCGCACGGCCTTGCGCGCATTCATGACCTCCTATGCAGCGATTCATGGCGCGGCGCCCGAGCTCGTTTCGGAGCGCAGCCTGGCGTTCATGATGGATCTTGCCAATCAACACGGCGATGGCGGCGCCTGGAGTATCTACGCCGCGGTTCGCCAGGCCGGCATGTCGGAGCGGCAACTCCTCGCGGCGATGGCCGAAGAATCGGTGCGGCGGATTCAATCGCAGTTCAATCGCAATGACTTCACCGACGGCGCGCGCCGGCGCCGCGAGAGCTTCCTCAACACGGCGCTTCTCGCCGACACGCCGTTTCAGGCGGCGTAGATCCGCGCCGCCCCGGCTCCACGCGCTTGCCGCCGATCTGCAGATTGCGATTGGGGCCGAAATCGGCGTCGTCGATCAGCACGAAGCCTGTCAGCTGGAAGCCTGCTACCTCGGCATGTTCTGTTGCGGCGGCTGCGTCGGCAGCCCGGCATATTTCCACGCCTCGAGGCCGCCGCGATACCACAGCACATTGTGATAGCCGAGATGGATGGCGCGCAGCGACGCGTTGTACGACATCCAGCAATTGATTCCCTGGCAGTAGAAGACCAGCGGGATGTCCGGGTTGCGCCGCGTCACTTGCGCCAGGAACTGGCCGAATTGCTGCTGCGTCAGGTCGACGAAACTGCCCGGCGCGGCGGCGCCCACCGCTCCGACCGCGCCGGGCAGGGTTTCGCCGGCGCCCAGCACGTCGCAATCTGATTCGGCGTCGGGCCGTGCATCGGGCCGTTATAGAGCTGCGGCGTGGGCGGCACGCCCATATCCTGCCGCTCCGCTTGCATCATCTGGTCGAGCCGCGCATCGAGCAGTGGATTGGCGCTGGCGCCGCCGGACGGATTGGGTAGCACGCCGGTGAATCCACCGGTGCCGCCCGGGGTTGCCGGCGGCTGTTGCGCCGGCAACCCGCCATAAGGATTGATCGGTCCCGGCGTCGGGACCTGGCTTTGCGCCTCGGCGATGCGACTGGCGGACCCGAGAATCGCTATCGCGCACAGGCCGGCAATCACGCGGCACGTGAGACTCTCGCTCATATGACATCCCGCCATCGCCAAGACGGACGAGTCTAGCATGACCGATCATAGATGCGAGAGTTGCGAACTGCGGCGGCCGTCACCCTGGCAGCAGGCGGCGCATCTTGAGCGACGGACGGCGTGCGGTAACGGCGCGACTTGCGCCGCGCGCTATTTGTACGGGTCCGCCGCGTCGCGCAGGCCGTCGCCCAGGAAGTTGAAGGCGAGCACGGCGAGGATCACCGGCGTCACCGGCAGCATCAGCCAGGGATAGAGCGCCACGACATTGATGTTCTGCGCCTCGGTCAGCAGCACGCCCCACGACGTGATCGGCGGCCGGAGGCCGAGCCCGAGGAAGGACAAAGCCGTCTCGCCGAGGATCATCGCCGGGATCGACAAGGTCGCCGAGGCGATGAGATGGCTCATGAAACTGGGGACAAGATGGCGGAAGATGATGCGGCGCGGCCGCGCGCCCATCAGCATGGCGGCGGTGCAGAAATCCTCCTCGCGCAGCGCCAAGAGCTTCGAGCGCACGGCACGGGCGAGGCCGGTCCAGTCGAGCAGGCCGAGAATCAGCGTGATGCCGAAATAGATGTAGAGCGGGCTCCACGACACCGGCAGCGCGGCTGACAGCGCCATCCATAGCGGCAGCTCGGGGAACGAGCGCAGGACCTCGATCGTGCGCTGGATCAGATTGTCGACCCAGCCGCCGTAATAGCCGGCGAGGCCGCCGAGCGAGATGCCGAGCAGGAAGCTGACCGTGATGCCGATGAGACCGACGGTGAGCGAGACGCGGGCGCCATAGATCAGGCGCGACAGCATGTCGCGGCCTAGGCGGTCGGTGCCGGCCACGAACAGCGTGCCGCCCTCGGCCGGGCAGAAGAGATGCAGATTGCCCGGGATCATGCTGAGATACTCATACGCATCGCCGCGGCAGAAGAAGCGGATCGCCTGCACCTTGGTCGAGTCGAGCGCGTATTCGCGCTTCAACGTGTCCATGTTGAGATTGTAGGACAGGCCGTAGACGAACGGTCCGACAAGGCGGCCCTCGTGGAAGAGGTGAATGCCCTGCGGTGGGGCGTAGATGAAATCGGTGTGGCGCGTGTGCAGGTTGTACGGCGCCAGCAGCTCGCTGACCAGGATCGACAGATACATCAGCAGCAGAAACACGCCCGAGGCGACGGCGACACGGTGGCGCTTCAGCTTCCACCACATCATCCGCCATTGCGAGGCCAGGTAATAGCGCTCGAGATCGGATGACAGCTGCTCGCCCTCAAGGGGATCGAACGGCGCCGGATTGACATAGTGGCCGAGCGCGGCGGCGGTGCCGCGGGCGCCGTTGGACGGTGCGTTCATCGCGTCGTCCCTCCGTGCAGGCGGATGCGCGGGTCGAGGACGGCGAGCGCGATGTCGGAGAGGAACACGCCGATGACGATCAGGCAGGCCTCGATCATCAGGAACGAGCCGGCGAGGTACATATCCTGGCTGCGCAGCGCCGCCAGCAGCATCGGCCCGTTGGTCGGCAGAGACATGACGACGGAGACGATGGCGGCGCCGGAAATCATGTGCGGCAAGAGGTTGCCGATATCGGCGATGAACGGGTTGATCGCCATGCGCAGCGGATACTTGATGAGCAGCCGGCCCGGCGGCAGGCCCTTGGCGCGGCCGGTGACGACGTATTGCTTCTGCAGCTCGTCGAGCAGATTGGCGCGCAGGCGCCGGATCATCGCCGCGGTGCCGGAAGTGCCGATGACGATCACCGGAATCCACAAATGCTCGAGCACCGACAGGAACTTCGTCCACGACATCGGCTGGTCGAGATATTGCGGATCCATGAGGCCGCCGATCGAGGTGCCGAAGGTGACGTTGGCGAAGTAGAGCAGCACGAGGGCGAGCAGGAAGCTGGGCGTCGCCAGGCCGAGAAAGCCGAGCAGGGTGAGCCCGTAATCGCTCCACGAGTACTGATGCGTCGCCGAGTAGATGCCGATGGGGAAGGCGATGACGTAGGTGAAGATGATGGTGGTGAAAGCGACGACGAAGGACAGCAGCAACCGCTCGCCGATCACGCTGGAGACCGGCACGTTGTACTCGAACGACCAGCCGAGGTCGCCCTGCAGCATGCCCATCAGCCAGTGGAAATACTGCTCGACCGGCGTGCGATCGAGGCCGTATTGCTCGCGCAGGAACTGCAGCTTTTCCGCGTTCACCGACTCGCCCTGCGCCTGCAGCTCGGCGACCATGGTCGTCAGATAGTCGCCGGGCGGCAGCTGGATGATGGTGAAGACGATCGCGCTGATGGCGAGCAGCGTCGGCGCCATAATCAGGATGCGACGGACGAGATATTGCATCATGGCGACGCCGGGTCCGTTCTAGTTCGCCGATGCGGTCTCGCCGGCGCCGGCGAACCAGAAGCTGTCGGGCCGGTAGATGCCGAAGAAGGCGCCAGGGTCCCAGTTATAGATGCCGTCAACAGGCACGTTGCGCAGTCGGTTGGAGACGACCACCGGCTGGCGCACCCCGGCGATGAGGCCGATCGAGTAGACCTGCTTGGCGTCGAGCTCGAGAATGCGGTGCCAGATCGTCTCGCGCGCAGCGGCGCTGTCGGCCTTGCGCCACGCCTCGTTGAGCTGGAACAGCTCTCTGGCGACGGGATCATCGATCGGCTCGCCGCTCGCCCCCCCGGTCTCGAGGTACTGGCCCCATTTCGGCCATTGCAGTTGGTCCTGGCGGGTCGGCGCGAACTCTTCGGGGCTCATATTGGCGGTGGCGAGTCCGTTCTCGATGCCGTACCACATCGCCATGCGCGTCTCGCCGGCGAAGACGCGATTGCGGAAGATTTCGCGCTGCGATGGCTTGGAGTACAGCTTGACGCCGGCCTGCATCCAGGAATCGTGGACCAGCTCGAGCACGTCGGTCTGCTCGGTATCCTCGCCCGCCGTCTCGACGATCACCTCGAGCGGCTTGCCGTTGGGCAGCAGCCGCACGCCGCGCCCGTCGCGCTTGGTCAGCCCCATCTCGTCGAGCAGCCGGTTGGCGTTCTTGAGATCGAAGCGCGCCCAGGTGTTGCGGTATTCCGGGCGATAAAGCGGGCTGGTCGGCAGCAACGTGTTGCCGCCTTCGATGCCGAGGCCGAAATAGACCACCTGGTTGATCTCGTGGCGGTCGACGGCGAGCGACAGCGCGCGGCGGAAGCGCGTGTCGCGGTGCAGGCCGCGCCACACCGGGTCGTTGACGGTGAGGTTGGGATAGATGGCGAGGTGGGCGCCCTTGGCGGTGTGCCACAGATGCACGGTGAGGTCGTTGCGCTTGGCGCTCTGACGCAGGAAGGTGTAGTTGGCGAAGGTGAGGCCGCGCGCCTGCAGGTCGGATTCGCCGGAGCCGGTCTTGGGCGCGATGATGCGGCCGTCAGCCACGGTGATGACGACCCGATCGATATAGGGCAGCTGGCGGCCATTGGTATCGACGCGGTGGTAGTAGGGATTGCGCACGAAGACGAAGCGCTCGGCGGGCGGCTTGGTCAGCACGACCCACGGGTCGAGCGTCGGCAAATCCGGATTGTCGTTGCGGTTGAGGTTGTCCAGCCGGTTGTGGAGCTGCGCCCAGTTGCGCATGCTGGCCTTCTTCACCGCCGCGGCGAGCGCGTCTTTGTCGGCGTACTTGGCGTGGAACTGCTTCAGGTAGTGCGCCGGGCGGTAGAGGTAGAGTGGCGACGGCCCGGCGAGGGAGGCGAGGAAGTACGGATTGCGCTGCGTCCAGGAGTAGCGGATCGTCAGCGGATCGAGGAACTCGACCTTCGGCGGCTGGCCGTCGACATACAGGATTTTCGGCGGGCCGACCGGCGAGACGGTCTTGTTGAGGGCGACGTCCTCCCACCAATAGCGGAAATCCTCGGCGGTGAAGGGATGCCCATCGGACCAGCGATGGCCTGGCCGCAGATGCAGCGTGAAGATGCGTTCGTCCTCGACCGTGGCGCGCTCGAGGATATCAGGCACCAGCTCGAAGCGCGTATTGAGGACGACCAGCCGCGAGTAGCCGTATACCGCCATCATGCGCACGTCCTGCGGCCGGCCCATCAGCATGCGCAGTTCGCCGCCGGGGCGGCCGGGGCTCACATCCGGGCGATCGGGTTCTGCGACCATCGGGATTTTCGGCAGGCGTTGGTCGATCGGCGGCAGGCGGCCGTCGGCGACCGCCGGCGCCAGCTCCGGCGTCTCGACATAGCCCATCGCCGCGGTCCCGGCCGCCGTCGCGGCAGCAAAGACGAGCACGGCAACCGCGCGGGCGAGGAATGCCGTCATGCGACCAGCTCCTGCGCGCAGCCTAGCGCGGCCGGATCGGCGCTGCGGTCGGCGCGCACATAGTTTCCGTCGCCGAGATCGATCAACTCGGCATGGGTCGAACCGTCGATGGTGAATGGCTTCGGCCAGTCGACCGGGTTGGAGGCGCGGCCCTCCATCAACGCCGTGAGGTCGAGCCGCTGGTCCGGATTGGGCTCGGGCACCGCGGCGAGCAGGGCGCGCGTGTAGGGATGGATCGGACGGCGGAACAGCATCTCGCGCGGCGCCAGCTCGACCAAGCGCCCGGCGCACATCACGGCGATGCGGTCGGCGATGTAGTCGACCACGGCCAGGTTGTGCGAGATGAACAGATAGGTGAGGCCGAGCTCGGCCTTGAGGTCCTTGAGCAGATTCAGGATCTGCGCCTGGATCGAGACGTCGAGCGCCGACACCGGCTCGTCGCAGATGAGCAGATCGGGCTTGAGCGCCAGCGCGCGGGCGATGCCGATGCGCTGCCGCTGGCCGCCCGAGAAGCTGTGCGGATAGCGGTTGAGAAAGCGTACATCGAGGCCGACCACGCGCATCAGCTCGCGCACCAGCGCCACGCGCTCCGCCGCCGTGCCGATGCCGTGGATCACCAGCGGCTCGCTGACGATGTCGAATACCGTCATGCGCGGGTTGAGCGAGCTGTAGGGGTCCTGGAAGATGAATTGGATGCGGCGGCGGAACACGGCGAGCTCCTCGGTTTCCATCGCCAGCACGTCGCGGATGGCGCCGTGGTCGTTGAATTTCACTTCGCCGCCATCCGGCGAGAGCGCGCGCATGATGATCTTCGACAGGGTCGTCTTGCCGCAGCCGCTCTCGCCGACCAGGCCGAGGCATTCGCCGCGCTTGATATCGAAGCCGACGTCGTCGACCGCCAGCACCGGCGGCTCTTTCGCGCTGCCGAACCAGCCGCTCTTGCGGATGGAGAAGTGCTTGCTGATGTGCTGGACCGAGAGCAGCGGCCCGACGGCATCCGCCGCGGCCGGCCACGGCTCCTTGGCGATGAGCTGCTTGCCGCTTTCATGCTTGATCTCGCGCAGCGGCACCAGACGCTCGCCCGGTTCCATGTCGAAGCGCGTCACGGCACGCAGGAGCGCCTTCAGATAGGGATGTTGCGGCTTGCGGAAGATGTCGTCGCGCGTGCCGGCTTCCATCACCTTGCCGCGATACATGACGACGATCTCCTCGGCCATGTTGGCGACGACGCCGAGATCGTGAGTGATGAGCAGGATGGCCATGCCGAATTCGCGCTGCAAATCCTGCAGCAGCTTGAGGATTTGCGCCTGGATCGTCACGTCGAGCGCGGTCGTCGGCTCGTCGGCGATGAGCAGGGCCGGTCGGCAGACCAGGGCCATGGCGATCATCGCGCGCTGGCGCAGGCCGCCGGACAGCTCGAAGGGATAGGTCGACAGAGCCTTGGTCGGGTTGGCGAAGCCGACGCGGCGCAACATGTCCTCGACCATCAACTGCCCCTGCGGGCGGTCGACCGAGCGGTGCAGGTGCAGCGCCTCGCCGATCTGATCGCCGATCGTGTGCAACGGCGACAGCGAGGTCATCGGTTCCTGGAAGATGATCGAGATGCGGCCGCCGCGGATCGCCCGCATCGGCGCGCCGTCGGGATCGAGCGCGGCGATGTCGGTGGTGACGCCCGGCGCGCCGGGATCGTCGAACAGGATGCGGCCGGCGCCGATGCGCCCGACCTTGGGCAGGATGCCCATGATCGCCTGGCTGATCACCGACTTGCCGGAGCCGGATTCGCCGACCACGGCCAGGGTCGAGCCCGGTCGCACGCGAAAACTCACGCCGTCCACGGCGCGAATGACGCTGTCGTGGACCTTGAATTCAATGGCCAGTTGGTCGACGGTAAGCAAATCGGTTGTCATGATTATCGGCGCGTGTCCGCCATCTCGTCGTTCGAATTCAATGGTTCGATCGTCGGGCGAGCCAAGGCATCGCAGTCGATGCCCAATGCGCCGAAATTGGCGCGCGTTGCCGCCGGCAAGGCAAGTCGATTGGCAGCGGCCGCCGCCGCCGCGCGACGGGCGAGGTCGCCGAACCCCTCTAGTGCCGAGTCGAGACGGATGGTGGCGTCGCGGTTTTCGTCGCTGCCTTTGATTGTCAGTTGCATCCAACCCCCTGCCCGATCGGATCGTGTCGAATAAAAGTTAAGCCTAACTGAAGTTATTTTGTTCCAAGATAAACGAATCGCCTGGCTGGGATAAAGAACAGATATTCCATGGGGTTGTAGCTCAACCCGGGCGACCTGGCGGCGCCACGTGCGGTATGCGAACACCGCGAACAAAACGGCGAGTGGAACAAGTACGTATTGGACTAAAGAGCCGGCGGGAACCAGCGCGGCCGGCCCGGCGGTGAGCATCAGCCCGACGCCGGCGCGCGCCCAGTCGCCCAGCAGCGCGCGCGAGGCATAACGGTGCGCCGTCATGCAGCGCCAAACAGTGTGGCGGGCGAGAGAAACCGCGCCGCCCGATGCCGGCGCAGGAAGCCGAGCAAGGCGTCGGCAAAGTCCCATGCCGCCGCATCATGCGCCAGATGGTGCGTGAGCAGGCCGGTCGGCTCCTCGGCATCGGCGCGATCTTCGCGGCGCGCCTTCAAATGATCGGCGGCGCGCGCGAGACACGCCTTTTCCCCTGCAAAGGCGCGAGTCACAACCCAATCCATGATGTCGATATGCGCGTTGACCTGAATCAGCCCGGATGGCGCCCTCCGTCGTTCATTATAGGTCGAAAGTCCAATATAGCCAGCCTGCGGCAGGGCTTCGGCGAGCAGCGGCGCGATGCGGTTATTCGGCGGCACCAGGGCACGCAGCCAGCCACCGGCGAACAGCCGGTCGAGCGCCAGCCCGCCGCGGGCCAATTCGCCGAGCATGAGCGATAACGGCCGATGCGGGCCCAGCTCCGCCTTCGCCTGGCCGGGCGGTGCGTGATTGGCGTGGGCCCAGCCGTGCTGCAACACAATGACGTCGGGTTCGCCGGCAAGACATTGCGCCAGAGCGGCCTCGGCGCGGGCGGGAATGACCGCGAGCCCGAGCGGCACGCCATGCTGGCGGCGCAGGGCCAGCAGCCGGTCGAGCTTCGGGGTCGCCGCGGTGGCGTCGTCGTCGCGCCACCAGAAACTGGCCACGCGGCCGGCCGTCGCCCAGGCGTCGAGTTCGCGCGCGAGGTCGTCCCAACCGGTCATGTGTGTCCTTCTCTTGCGGCCTGCCAGTGCCGGATCAAGCGCGCCGTTTCGCCCGCGCCGTCAAACCGCAGACGGCAGGCCGGGCGCGGCGCGGCGGCGGCGCGGTCGATCGCCGCGGCGAGAGCAGCGGGCGCCAGCTCCGCCTCGCGCACCACCCGCGCCCAGCCCTGCGCCGCCAATGCCGCGGCGCGCTGGCTTTGCTCGGTTTCGCCGCCTTGCGCAAACGGCACCAGCACCGCCCGCGCTGCTGCCGTCAGCAGGTCCATGACGGTATTGTAGCCGGCCTGCGAGACACTCACGCAACAACGCGGCAGCAGATTGGGAAAATCCGGCCGGGCCGCTTGGACGATGATTCCGGCGCGCGCCGAGGCGGCCAGGCGCTCGGCGACGCCGGTCGGCAGATTGCCGCCGAGCAGGAAGCGCCACACCTTATCTCGTAGCGCGGTGAGCGGCCGCGCCGCCAGCGCCGTTTCCAATAGCCTTGCGCCGACCGCGCCGCCGCCGGCCGAGACGATGACCTCATCCTCGCCGTCGCCTGCCGGCGGTGCCGGTGCCGGCGTCGTCACATAGCCGGTGTAGACCAGCCTATCGCCGAGCCGCCCCGCCGCCGGGAAGCTGGCGCCGAAGGCGATCAGCGTCGGGTCCCCATGGACCAGCACGCGGTCGTAGCACTGGTGCACGCGTGTCACCGTCGTTTCGATCTTGCGTGGATCGGTGGGCACCACAACGACGTCGCGCACTGAGGCGAGGCTCAGCGCCCGCGCCTCGCGTGCCGCCGCGAGCAGCGGCAACAGCTCGAAGTCGAACGCGCGGCGGCCGAATGGAAAATGCTCGGTGATGACGACATCAGGCGCGACGGCGTGGAACCGTCCGAGCAGAAGCGCGCGGCGCCGTTCCTTCCAGGCATCGTCGATCAAGCGACCCGCCTCGTCGATGATGGTCTTGAACGTGGCATCGGCGGCGCGGGCGGGAGGAAGCTGCGTCATGCGCGCGGCGCCGGCGGCGAGACCGGCGACCGGCATTCCGCCGGAGACGAGCTCGACGGCGAATCCGGCTTCGCACAACGCCGCGGCGATAACCGCGGCACGGCGTAGATGCCCGACGCCGAGGAGGTGCTGGACATGGATGAAGATGCGCGCGCTCATCGGTATTCGAGGGCGATATTGACGTCGGCAAGCTGCGGCCTGCCGTCGCGCTCAAGCGTGAAGACGTGCAGCGCGTAGAGATCGAGGCCATGCGGCGGCTTTCCGGTCATGTCCCAGCCGACGGCTTGGGCATAGATGGCGCGAATGACGCCGCGATGGGTGACGGCGAGGGTGGGCGTGCCGGCGGCGGCGATCTCGGCAAGCAGTGGCCCCACCCGCGCCTGCACGTCGCGCGGGCTTTCGCCGCCCGGCGGCCGGAAGTCAAGCCCGCGCGTTTCGTTGGTGATGAGGTCGATGCCGCGCTCGGCGCGCAGCTCGGTCAAGGTGCGGCCCTGGAATTCGCCCCAATCCATCTCGACCAGGCGGCGATCGAGCGTCACCACGAGGCCGAGCAGCGCCGCCGTGTCGCGGCAGCGGGAGAGCGGCGAGGACAGCGCGCGGAATTCGGCATAGGGCACGGGAACGCAACGGCGCCTGAGGTCGGCGCGGCTGTCGTCGAGTAGCGGGGTGTCGGTCACGCCCTGCATGCGGCCGGCCTTGTTCCACGCGGTCGGCGCGTGACGCAATAGGGCGAGTCGCGTCATGACGCGCTGCGCAGCGCCGCGGCGAGCACGACATCGAGCGCACGGCCGGCCGCCGGCACGTCGTGCTCGG
>JACQDQ010000261.1 GCA_016201015.1 Pseudomonadota bacterium
CGGCGCTGCTGTTCGGTGCGCTCTACCAGGGCGGATCGGAACTTGCCTTCGAGATGCACAACATCAACCGCGAGATGGTGGTGGTGATCCAAGGCCTCGTCATCCTGTTTTGCGGCGCGCTGGAAAACGTGTTCCGGCCCTATGTCGAGGCGCCGTTCCGCCGCGCGCATCGCACCGCCCGATCCGGACAGCCAGCCGCATGACGGAAACATTCACCATCGCCGTCATCCTGCTTGCCGCGACCGTGCGCGTGGCGACGCCATTGGTCTTCGCTGCCCTCGCCGGACTGTTCGCGGAGCGCTCGGGCATCGTCGATATCGGCCTCGAAGGCAAGATGCTCGCCGCCGCGTTTGCGGCCGCCGCGGCAGCCGCCGTCACCGGGTCGGCCTGGATCGGTGCCGCGGCGGGTGTCGGCGCGTCGGTCGCGCTCGCCCTCATCCATGCCTTTGCCTGTGTGACTTACAACGGCAACCAGGTGGTCTCCGGCATGGCGCTCAACATCGTCGTCGCCGGCTTGACGCCGACCCTCGGTTTCGCGTGGTTTTCGCTCGGCGGCCAGACGCCATCGCTGTCCGATCACGCACGTTTCACATCGATCACGCTGCCGCTGATGGACAGTGCAGCGGGCATCCCCGCGCTCGGCTTCCTGTACCGCGAGCTCATATCCGGCCACAATCTGTTCGTCTATGTCGCCGCCGCCTGCGTTCCGGCAGTCGCCTTCGTCCTCTACAAGACCCGCTTCGGACTCCGTCTTCGCGCCGTCGGCGAGAATCCGCACGCGGTGGATACGGCCGGCGTCTCGGTCGCGCGGCTGCGCTATCAGGCCATGCTCGTCTGCGGCACGTTGTGCGGCCTCGCCGGTGCCTATCTTTCGCTCGCCCACGGCGCCGGGTTTCAGCGCGACATGACCGCGGGCTCCGGATACCTCGCGCTCGCCGCCTTGATCTTCGGCAAATGGAAGCCGGTACCCACGCTCCTTGCCTGCCTGCTCTTCGCCTTCGCCGATGCCGCCCAAGTGCGCCTCCAGGGCGTAGTGCTGCCCGGCATCGGCACCGTCCCGGTGCAGCTCATCCAGGCCATACCCTATGTGTTGACGGTGCTGCTGCTCGCGGGCTTTGTCGGCAAGGCGATCGCGCCGAAGGCGAGCGGCATCCCCTACGCGAAGGAAAAATGAACCCGACCCGCCGCATGATCGAGCTCGCCCGCCGGGTGCGGGCCAACGCCTATGCGCCATACAGCAAGTTCAAGGTCGGCGCCTGCGTCCGCACGCGCCGCGGCCGTCTCTACGCCGGGGCCAACGTGGAAAACGCCGCCTATCCGCAAGGCAGCTGCGCAGAGGCTTCGGCAATCGCGGCGATGATTGCCGGCGGCGAGCGCGAAATCGTCGAGATCGTGGTACTGGCCGGTGGCCACAAGCTGTGTTCTCCCTGCGGTGGTTGCCGCCAACGCCTCGCCGAGTTCGCCGCAGCGGAAACGCCGGTACACATTTGCGGATTGCGCGGCCTGCGCCGGACGGTGACGCTCGGGGCGTTGCTGCCGCTGTCCTTCGGCGGAGACAATCTGGGGACGCGAGGATGAGCGGCCCCGAAACCGCGAGCAAAATTGCCGCCGCCCGCAAGCCGCGCTTTCGACCCAAGATCGGGCTGGTACTGGGCTCGGGCCTCGGGAGCGTCGCGGACCGGATCGAGGACGCGACGGTGATCCCCTACGCCGAGCTGCCCAACTTCCCGGTCGCCGGCGTCACCGGCCATGCGGGACGGCTCATCCTGGGCACTTTGGGCGGTACGGCGGTGGCTTGCCTGCAGGGCCGCGCGCATCTGTTCGAAGGCATCGACCCGAGCGTCCTGCAGATGCCGGTTCGCACGCTGAAATGTCTCGGCTGCGAGACGCTGATCGTCACCAACGCAGCCGGCTCGCTGCGCGCGGACGTCGCGCCGGGCCAGCTTCTGCTGATCAACGACCACATCAACATGCTGGGGATGAGCCCGCTGGTCGGGCCGAACAACGCCAGCTTCGGGCCGCGCTTTCCGGCCATGGACGACGCGTACGATGCGAAACTGCGCGCTGCGTTCAAGGAAACGGCGGCGAAGCTCGGCATCGCCCTGCCCGAGGGCGTTTATCTCGCCAGCCTCGGCCCCAGCTTCGAAACTCCGGCGGAAATCCGCGCCTATCGTGCGCTCGGCGCCGACGCCGTCGGCTTCTCGACGGTGCCCGAGGTCCTGGTAGCGCGTCACTGCGGCCTCAAGGTGGCCGCGGTGTCGGTCATCACCAATTTCGGCGCCGGCATGACCGAGGAGCCGCCCGACCATCTGACCACGCTGGTTCAGGCCAATCACGCCGCCACCGATCTCAGCCGGCTGCTCGCCGCGGTGCTGGCAACACTCGGCGCCTAAGGCGTGCTGCCGCAGGAAATCATCCGCAGGAAGCGCGATGGCGGCACGCTCAGCGAAGCGGAACTCGCCTTCATCGTCCGCGGCATCACCGACGACACGCTCTCCGAGGGTCAGGTCGCCGCCTTCGCCATGGCCGTCTTCTTCGAAGGCATGTCGATCGACGAATGCGCCGCCTTCACGCGGTTGATGGCCGGCTCCGGCCATGCTCTCGATTGGCGCGACGCGCGCCTCCCCGGCCCGATCATCGACAAGCACTCGACCGGCGGCGTCGGCGACAAAGCGAGCCTATTGGTGGCGCCGATCCTCGCCGCCTGCGGCCTCGCCGTGCCGATGATTTCTGGCCGCGGCCTCGGCCACACCGGCGGCACGCTCGACAAACTCGACTCCATTCCCGGCTATGACACGACTCCCGACAGCGACCGCTTCCGCCGCGTGGTCGCCGAGGTTGGCTGCGCCATCATCGGCCAGACCGTCGACCTCGCGCCGGCCGACCGCCGGCTCTACGCCATCCGCGACGTAACCGGCACGGTTGAATCGATCCCGTTGATTGCCTCGTCGATACTCGCAAAGAAGCTGGCGGCCGGGCTCGATGGCTTAATCATGGACGTAAAGTTCGGCAACGGCGCGTTCATGGAGCAGGACGAGCGGGCGTTGGAGTTGGCCGACAGTTTCGTCAGTGTCGCCAAATTAGCCGGCCTGCCGACGGTAGCGCTGCTGAGCGACATGAATCAGGTGCTGGGCGGCACGGCGGGCAACGCCCTCGAAGTGGCCGAAGCGATCGCCTACCTCAAGGGCGAATGGCGCGACCCACGCCTGCACGACGTGACGACGGCGCTGGCGGTCGAGGCTCTTATTCTCGGCGGCGAAAAGGACCGGGCGGCGGCGGCGCGCGCCGTGGCGCAGGCACTCGACAGCGGCCGCGCCGCCGAGCGTTTCGCCCGCATGGCGGCGGCCCTGGGCGGGCCACGCGACATCCTCGAGGCGCCGGCGCGCCACCTGCCACACGCGGCGGTGACTCATGCCGTGGCACCGGAGCGTCCGGGCATCGTTGCCGCCGTGGACACGCGCGCGGTCGGCGTGGCGGTGCTCGAACTCGGCGGCGGTCGACGCCGGCCTGACGACACGATCGATCACGCCGTGGGCCTGACGGATGTCGTCGGGCCTGGCGATCGTGTCGGCGGCGATCGTCCACTGGCCATCGTCCATGCAAGATCCGCCGACGATGCCGAAGAAGCCGCCGCCGCGTTGCGGCGCGCCTATCGCGTCGGCGAGGTGACGCCGGTGGCGCGGCCGGTCGTATGGCAGCGCCGCGACGGCACGTCGTGAGGCGCCGTGCTAGGCTAGCGACGAATGACGGAGAGGTCCCATGTACGACGATCTCAACCCGGGCGATCGCGACGTCCTGCTGGTCATCGATCCGCAAAATGATTTCTGCCCCGGTGGCGCGCTCGCGGTCGCGCAGGGCGATGAAATCATGCCGCTGATCAACCGGCTTGCCGCGCGTTTCGCCCATATCATTATCACTCAGGACTGGCATCCGGCCGGCCACTCCTCCTTCGCCAGCACGCATCCGGGCATGCGGCCGTTCGAGACAACTACACTGTCCTACGGACCGCAGACGCTGTGGCCGGATCACTGCGTTCAGGGCACCACCGGCGCCGCATTCCACCCTGCGCTCGCCGTGCCGAACGCCGAACTCATTCTGCGCAAGGGATTTCGCAGCAGCGTCGATTCCTATTCGGCGTTCTATGAGAACGACCGCGAAACGCCGACCGGCCTCGCCGGATATCTGCGGGAGCGACGCCTCGCACGCGTCTATCTTGTCGGCCTGGCGACCGACTACTGCGTTCAGTACTCCGCGCTCGATGCCCGGCGCGAAGGGTTCACCGCCGTCGTCATCAAAGCAGCGTGCCGCGCCATCGATCTGCAGGGATCGCTCGCCGCCGCCTGGCAAGCCATGCGGCAAGCCGGCGTCGCAACGATCTGATCGCCACCGGTCTCAGCGCGGCCGCAAGCTCGGTGGTGCAACGACGCCACTGCGCACGGCGAGCAATGCGGCCTGCGTCCGGTTCTCCACCTGCAGTTTTTTCATGATCTGCTTGATGTGCACTTTGACGGTGCTCTCCCGCATGCCGAGCTCGGCCGCGATGTTCTTGTTCGACTTCCCTTCCGCGAGCAACCGCCAGACATCGCCTTGGCGCCGCGTCAGGGTCCGATAGGCTTCGCCGCCCCGCGGATCAGCATTCTCTCCCGTCCCCGAGCCGGCAATGGCCAAGGGCGCCACGGCGGGTTGGGATAGGTCCATGGAACCCCGCTGGCGCTCATAGGGCCGGTAGATTCCACCCGCGAGAACCAAGCGAATGACGCCGATGAGGAGTTCGCCGGACGACCATGTCGGCACGATCGCCGAAATGCCGAGTTCATCCGCCTTGCGGATAAGCGCGATGTCGCACATGTCGGTGAGAACCATGATCGGCAAATCCGGCGTCGCGCGCGCGTAACTGCGAATCGTCGCCAGATCGATCCCATCGGCCGGATTCGAGCGCCACATCAGACAGTCGTACTCGCCGACCGCGAGGCGACTCTTCACATCAGGCAGTTCGAGAACGTGCTCGACCTCGATGTCGGGCGCATTGGACTCGATGTAGAAGGACAGCACGTCGCCTGACAGCGCGCTTGGCACCTGAAAGAGGATCTTACGACGGCGCAGCGCCTGCTTGGCGCCATCCTCGGCTTTCGAAAGAGGCTGTGAAATCGTTTCAGTAGCGCCGGACGGGTCGGGCGACTCGCCCAAGGGGTCCATTGTAGGTACTCCGTACTATGTCATTTGGATCATTAAAACGGGTCTGGGCCCTAATGCGCCGCGGCCGCAGAATGCGATATAAATGTTCTTGGTGGAACAGCAGATTACTGCCAGGAACAGTAGGGGGGGTTAACCGCCGCCACAACGAAAATGAAGTATAAGGGAAATATTTCCAAGGTGTAGCTTTTGCAAACAGAAAACTACATATAAAGCCGCCTGCCAGCGAGCCGAATAAGGTTAAAGGCGTAGCTGTATCGCTACATAAGTATTAATTCAGACTCGCTGTTCACTGGCGGCCCGAGCGTCTGCTGTGACGTAGTCACGGGGCTGCCGCGCCGGGCCTCGCCGGCTTGACTCGCTGCGGTGGCGACCCCAGGGTGCGGCGCCTATGTCGACACCCTCCAATTCCAAGAGAGTCGTCATCGTCACCGGCGGTAGCCGTGGCATCGGCGCGGCGGTGGCGCGACTGTTCGGCAGGCGCGGCTGGCATGTCGGCCTGAGCTATACGAAGCGCGACGACGGTGCACGCGCCGTTGCCGCCGATGTCGAGGCAGCGGGAGCCCGGGCCCACATCTATCGCTGCGACGTGCGCGCCGAGGCGGACATTCTGACGATGTTCGCAGCAATCGATCGCGACTTCGGCCGGCTCGATGCGCTGGTCAATAACGCCGGCGTCACCGGCCCGCGCAGTCGGCTCGAGGACTTGCCCGTCGAAGTCCTGCGCGAAGTGTGCGAGACCGACCTCATGGGTCCCATTCTCTGCGCGCGCGAGGCCGTGCGGCGCATGTCGACGCGGCGCGGCGGCAACGGCGGCGCTATCGTCAATATCTCCTCAACCGCAACTCGACTCGGTAGCCCAAATCAGTGGGTGCACTACGCCGCCGTCAAGGGTGCGATCGATGTCTTCACCGCCGGCCTCGCGCGCGAGGTCGGTGCCGAAGGCATCCGGGTCAATGCCGTAAGTCCGGGCCTCGTGCTCAACGACCCGGCGCGGGAAACGGAGATCCTGGCGCGCCTCGAGCAGATGCGGCACGAGATCCCGCTGGCCCGAGTCGGCCAGCCGGCGGAGGTGGCCGAAGCCGTCCATTGGCTGTGCACGGAGTCCGCTGCCTACGTTACCGGGGCGATTCTTCCGGTTGCCGGCGGCCGCTGACCCGTCTCACACCGGCAGGCCTTCGCTTTCCGCCCAACGGTGCATGAGCGCGTTCGAGGGCCGCGTCTCGTCGATCAGCTTCTTCGCCGTCTCGACGCCGGCCATCGGCAACCCCTTTGGATCGAGCACGCCGATCTGCACCAGCACCGAGGCCTGATCCCAGTAGATGTGCTCGTGATACAGCCTGTCGCCGCGGAAATTGACGATGGCGACGAGCGGGATCTCGACATATTTGCCGGTCGGCCGCAGGCCCGGCAGCATCCAGTCGATTTCCACGTCGTGGGTGAAGCAGAACAGCATTTCGTCGACGACGCGGTCGGCGCCGATGGTGCGCGAGATCGGCACGAGCTTGGTGTCGGCCGGGCATTTCGGGATGAAAGCGTGCTTGTAGAAGCGCGCGAGCTGCTTCGCTCCCACCCCGCCGGTCATCGTCGGGATGTGGTTGACGTACGGCGCCGCCACCATCGTCGCCATCGTCGCCGCTACGTCGCGCGCGCCGAACTCATACATCGTGTGCTTCTCCCATAGCGCGCTCAGATCGTATTTCGGGCCGAGCGCCCGCCGCAGAAAAGCGAGAGTGCGGCTATACGCCATCATCGCCGTGGGCTTGTGGTAACCCGGCCAGGCCCTGTTCATGAACGCGTGGTCGCGATCCGGATAGACATAGATCTCGACGTCGTCCCGGCGGCGTAACGCCGCGCGAATCTTCTCGACTGCGCTCACCGGCACATATTTGTCGGCTGCGCCGAAATGCAGAAGCAACGGACATTTGATGTTCTTGACTTCCTTCAACAACTTTTCAATGCCAACACCGTAGTAGCCGACGGCGCAATCGATCTTGGTTCGCGCGGCGGTGAGATAGGCAAGCCGGCCGCCGAGACAGAAGCCGACGGCGCCGACTCCGCCGGATACCGATTTCATGCCGCGCATGACCTTGAGTGTCGCGGCGACGTCTTTGATCGCCTTGTCGACGTCAAACTGGCCGAGGTCCTCGAACGCCTTGGCGAGTTCCGCGTCGGAAAATCCGAGCGCGATCCCCGGCTTGATCCGCCAATAGAGATCCGGCACGACGGCGACGTAGCCTTCCTCGGCGAACTGGTCGGCGACTTCTCGCATATTGGCGTTGAGACCGAAAATCTCTTGCAGCACGATCAGACCCGGACCCTTGCCGCCGCGCGGCGTCGAGACATAGGCCCTGAACTTGCCGCCGCCCGGCGCCGGGATCGTCTTCATCTTGCCGGCCATCGCGCGCCCCCGTCTTTTGTCCTGCGCCTCGGTCAAACGCTCGGAAACCGGCGGAATCGCGCGTCGCCATCGCGCTCAATCTGGCGCACGAGATCGAGTTCCCACGACAGGTAGGCGCGCATGGCGCTCTCGACACCGTTGGCTTGATCGTAAGGTCGTCGCCAGACATCGTTAGGCGTGTCCGCAAGCCGCGTCTCGCCGGTCTCCAGCGGCAGCCCGGCCGCCTGCCAGGCTGCGGTGCCGCCGGCCAGCACCTTGACCGATATGTTGGCCATGGCAGCCGCCTCCGGCGCGGCAAGGCGCGCCAGTACGCCATCACGCGAGGCGAGCACGAGTGTCCCCGCCCTGGGGATTTTGTCCAAGCTCGTCCCCAGGCGCGAGCGCACAGCAAACCAGGCGCCGGGGATATGGCCGGCACGGTAGCGCAGGCTGGTGTCGAGATCGATGACGACAGCCCTGCCGTCGTCCAGGAGCTGCCTGAGCGAGCTGGGCGTTATCATATCGGCAATCGCAGCCTTGAGCCCCAGCACGCCGATGTGCTCGCCGCCACGCTCCGGCACGACGCTCGACATCGCATCGCGCAGCACATAGATCTCATCCCAGCCCATCTGGATCAGCCACGAGGCTGTCATTCGCGAACGAACGCCATCGTCGTCGATGAGTACGACGCGCGCATTCCGCGTTGCCGCGTATGTATCGGTCGCCTGTACGAGTTGCCCGCCCGGCGCCGACCGCGCGCCCGGCATATGCCCGGCTTCGTACTCTTCGGGCGAGCGCACGTCGAATAGGTAGAGAGTCCGTGTCCCTTGTTCGGCGGCAAACCGCGCCAAAGCATCACGATTGATTTCGCGCACGCCGAAGCGCTTGGCGACCCGCGCTGCCGCCGCCTGGGCCTTGGCCCGCCCCGCCGGGCTGGGGGCGGGAGCGCGACGCGATTCGCCGTGCTCCAGCGCGAAGCCGGCGAGATGCCAGCCCATAGTGCCGTCCTTCAGCGCGACAACGCGGTTGGGGAACCCGGCGTTAATCAGCGATTGCGCGCCGATAATGCTGCGCGTGCGGCCGGCGCAATTGAC
>JACQDQ010000262.1 GCA_016201015.1 Pseudomonadota bacterium
ACAATTTCGACGACATGGTGTGCGTGCGGCGCAAGGAATACGACATCGCCTGCAACTGGAAGATCTACGTCGAAAACGCCAAGGAATCCCTCCATATCGCGACCGTCCATCGCAACACCATCAATAAATATGCGTCGGCCAATACCGCCGGCTACGAGGTCCAGGACACGCGTGGCGAATACGTCAGCACATTCGCGCGCCACACCGGCAGCATGGCGCTGCTCAAGGGCGACGCTGGATTTCCCAAAATCCCGACCCTCAGCGAAAAGACGCGGGACGGCACTACGGCTCCGCTGGTTTACCCCAGCACCTATCTCGGCTGCACCATTGACTGCGCCTGGTATCTGGAAATCCACCCCATCGCCGCCGGGCGCATGCGCCTCATCCACGGCGCCATGTTCCATCGCGCGCTGCTGTCGCGGCCCGACTTCGAGCAGCACGCCAGCAACTATTACAAGCGGTGGGACATCACCACCGAAGAGGACAATCATGCCTGCGAGAATCAGCAGCGCGGGCTGACCAGCCCGTTCGCGCGCGCCGGCCGCTTTTCCCATCGCGAGCCGCTGGTCCACGCTATCGACAATTGGGTACTCGATCGCGTACTGGATCCTTAGCAAGAGCATGGCCGGGGGAGCGATGGCCGACGATGCCAAGAAAGTTCGACTTCACGTCGAGAACCTGCGCGCCCAGGTTCCGGTTTTCCACATCACCGAAGAGCGCTATGCCGATGTCGCACGCCGCAACGCCGGCCTGGCGCAACAATTGGACACGACGATCGGCTGGGACCTCGATCGCTACGATGAGGCGATGAAAACCGCCGATGTGCTGATCGGCTGGCGGTTCCCCAACGACAACCTCAAGCAGCGCGCCCCGCACCTCAAGCTGATCCACAGCACCGGGGCGGGCATCGAGCATCTGACGCCGTTCGATTGGCTGCCGCGCGACGTGGTCCTCACCAATAATCGCGGCGTTCATGCGCCTAAGGCGGGAGAGTTCGCCGCGATGGCGATCCTCATGCTCAACAACTTCATACCCGACTTCATCGACGCGCAGCGCCTGCGGGAATGGCGGCGCTTCTTCGCCTCGACCGCCGCGGGCAAGACGCTCCTCGTCGTCGGCGTCGGCCAGATGGGCGGTGCCGCGGCGCGCGCCGCCAAGCGCCTCGGCCTGCGCGTGCTCGGCGTGCGGCGAACGCGCCAGCCGCACCGGGCCGTCGATGCGATGTATGGGCCCGAGGACTTGCCGACGCTTCTACCCCAGGCCGATTTCGTCATGGTGACGGCGCCGCTTACCGACGCGACGCGCCATTTGATCGGTCGCCGCGAGCTCGACCTTATGCACAGGGATGCCGGCCTTATCAATATGGGCCGCGCCGGGGTCGTCGATTACGACGCGCTCTGCGAAAAGCTGCATCGCAACGAGTTGCGCGGGGCCGTGCTCGATGTCTTTTCTCCGGAGCCGCTGCCATCCGACTCGCCCCTGTGGAGCGTGCCGAAGCTCGTGATCACGCCGCACTGCTCCTCCGACGACGTCGATCGCTATGCGATCCGCACGCTCGAACTCGTCTTCGACAACATCGCGCGTCTCCTCGCCGGACGGCCGCTGCGCAATCGCGTTCGGCGATCCCTCGGTTACTAACCCGAAGCTTCATCCGCCAAGCCAAAGGAGGCTCTCATGTTCGAGCGACTGACCCGACACTTGTCGCGCTTCGTCATTGCCGCCGCTTTTGCGGCACCGATTGCCCTAGCCGGCGCCGATCCGGCCACCGCCCAGATGATGGACCGCATCCTCAAGGACAAGCAGTTGAAGATCGGCTACATCCCTTCGCCGCCCGGCACGATCAAGGATCCCGCGACCGGCGAGGTGAAAGGCTTTTATGTCGATGGCGTGCGCCTGATGTGCAAGATGATCAATGTCGAGCCGGTGTTCATCGAGACGACATGGGCCAACTTCGCCGCCGGCCTGCAGTCAGGACAGTTCGACTTTTCGATGGCCGGCACCTTTGCCACGATCCAGCGCGCGGCCGCCGTCGAGTTCACCAAGCCCATCCACTATCTAGGCTACAGCGCGGTCGTCAAGAAGGGCGACACCCGCTTCAAGCAGCTGTCCGATTTCAACCAAGACGGCATCAAGATCGCGGTCGTCCAGGGCGGCGCCGGGCAGGAATATGTGCGCGAGAATTTCCCGAAGGCGACGATCGTGGCGCTCGCCACCGGCAATCTGACCGCGCCGTTCATCGAGGTCTCTGCCGGGCGGGCAGATATCGGCATCGAGGATGCCTGGCAGGCCCGGCGCTATTCCGCCCAGCAGCCCAACGTCACCGACCTGTTCCAAAACAATCCGTACAACGTCCTGGCCATCGCCTGGTCGGTCAGGCGCGGCAATCAGGACATGCTCAACTTCCTCAACACCTCAATCGACTTTCTGCTGAACACGGGGCGGTGGGAGAAGATGGCCGAAGCCTACGGCGCGACCGGCCGGTTCCAGGACAAGCCGAACCTGGCTGTGTTTGGGCCGCCGATCACGCAATAGCCGCGCCGATCCTCACTCCGTGGCTGTCGGGGGTGGCCTCATCGCTGACCCCCGACCGGGCCGCCTTTCTCGCGGCTGTCGGCATTCACCCCTTGCTCAGGTATCACCCCTTGCTCAGGTATCACCCCTTGCTCAGGTAATCGAAAGCCGAAAGCACGTGGCATTTCACGACGTGCAGGAATTCCTCGACCGGTACGTGCTCGTCGACACTGCCCATGCCGCGCGGCACCGGCCCGTAGACGATGGCCGGAACCTCCTTATAGCGCCACAGGCGCGCATCGGTGCCGCCGAGGCTGATCACCGGCACCGGGTCGACGTTCGACACGGCCCGCGCATTGGACCGAACGTACTGGGCCATCTCGGTGTCGGGTGGGGTCCAGGCCGGCGGATTGTAGACGACGACCCGATAGCTCGCCTCTGGGTACGGTGCGACGATCTTGTCCACCTCTTTGAGGATATGCGGCGCCTCAAGGCCATTGGGAATACGAATATCGACCTCGAACTGGCACTCCGCCGCCACCATGTTGACCTTG
>JACQDQ010000263.1 GCA_016201015.1 Pseudomonadota bacterium
AGAACCTGCTGTGGCGCTTCTTCCTCGAGAATTCGGGGCGCGATACGGCGACGCGCCTGTCGCCGCCGCGCGGGGCCGCCGCATGAGCCGCGCGAAGGGCCACGTGCGCGAAGCGCTGGCGCATGACAGCGCGGTCAAGCATGTCCGCGGCACCGCCGTCTACGCCGACGACATCGTCGAGCCCGAAGGCGCGCTCGAAGCCTATGTCGCGATGAGCCGCGAGGCGCACGGGCGCATCCGCCGGCTCGATGTGTCGGCGGTGGCCGCCGACCCCGCCGCCGCCGTGGTGCTGACGGCGCGCGACGTGCCCGGCGTCAACGACGTGGGTCCGGTGCTGCCCGGCGATCCGATCTTCGCCGATGGCCTGGTCGAATATGCCGGCCAGTCGCTGTTCGCCGTCGCCGCGCGCAGCGTCGCCGAGGCACGCCGCGCCGCGTCGAAAGCCATCGTCGAGTACGAAACGTTGCCGGCGATCCTCACCATCGAGCAGGCGCTCGCCGCCAAGTCGTTCCTGCTGCCGACGGAAAAGCTCCGCCGCGGCGATCCCGACCGCGCGCTGGCCATGGCGCCGCATCGCCTCGGCGGCCGGCTCGAAATCGGCGGCCAGGATCACTTCTATCTCGAAGGGCAGGTGGCGTTCGCAATCCCCGGCGAGGACGGCGACATGCTGATCTACAGCTCGACGCAGCATCCGTCCGAGGTGCAGCACCTCGCCGCCCGCGCCCTCGGCCGCCGCGACGCCGCAATCACCGTCGAGGTGCGGCGCATGGGCGGCGGCTTCGGCGGCAAGGAGACGCAGGCCGCGCTGTTCGCCGTCATCGCCGCGCTCGCCGCCGACAGGACCAAACGCCCGGTCAAGCTGCGGCTCGACCGCGACGACGACATGATCATGACCGGCAAGCGCCACGACTTCGTCATCCGCTACGAGGTCGGCTTCGACGCCGACGGCCGCATTCTCGGCCTCAAGCTGGAGCTGGCCGGACGCTGCGGCATGTCGCCCGACCTGTCGGGCCCGGTCAACGATCGCGCCCTCTTCCATGCCGACAACGCCTATTTCCTGTCCGACGTCGAGGTCGTCTCGCATCGCCTCAAGACCAACACCGTCTCCAATACCGCGTTCCGCGGCTTCGGCGGGCCGCAGGGCATGATGGCGATCGAACACGTGATCGACGAGATCGCCCGCCATCTGGGCCGTGACGCCTACGAGATTCGGCGCACGAATCTCTACGGCACGACGACGCGCAACGTCACGCCCTACGGCCAGACGATCGACGACAACATCCTGCCGGAGCTGCTCGACGATCTGGCCAAGAGCGCCGATTACGCCGGGCGCCGCCGCCAGGTCGAGGCGTTCAACGCCAAGAGCCCGGTCTTGAAGCGCGGCTTGGCGCTGACGCCGGTCAAGTTCGGCATCTCGTTCACCAACACCATGCTCAACCAGGCCGGCGCCCTCGTCCATGTCTACACCGACGGCAGCGTGCATCTGAACCACGGCGGCACCGAGATGGGCCAGGGCCTGTTCGTCAAGGTGGCGCAGGTGGTGGCGAGCGAATTCGGCATCGATCTCGACCGCGTCAAGATCACCGCGACCAACACCGGCAAGGTGCCCAACACCTCGGCCACCGCCGCCTCGTCGGGCTCCGACCTGAACGGCATGGCGGCGCAGACCGCGGCCCGCGCCATCAAGAAACGCATGGCCGCGGTCGCCGCGGCGGCGCTCGGCGTTGCGCCCGAAGCGCTGGTCTTCGCCGACAACAAGATCGCCGCCGGCGGCCATGCCCTCGAGTTCGGCGAGGTGGCCAAGAAGGCGTGGATGGCGCGCATCTCGCTCTCCGCAACAGGCTATTACCGCGGCCGTTCTTCTATTTCGCCTATGGCGCGGCGGCGACCGAGGTGCTGGTCGACACGCTGACCGGCGAATACCGCGTGCTGCGCGTCGACATCCTGCACGATTGCGGCTACTCGCTGAACCCGGCGATCGATCTCGGCCAGGTCGAGGGCGGCTTCGTCCAGGGCATGGGCTGGCTCACCGCCGAGGAGCTGGTGTGGGACGCGGGCGGCCGCCTCAGCACGCACGCGCCGTCGACCTACAAGATCCCGACCGCCGGCGACGTGCCGGCCGAATTCCGCGTGCGCCTCGTCGAGGGCCATCCCAACCGCGCCGCGACGATATATCGCTCGAAGGCGGTCGGCGAGCCGCCGCTGATGCTGGCCATCTCCGTCTTCCATGCGCTGCGCGACGCGGTGGCGAGCGTCGGCAGCCGTGGCGCCCGCCCGGCGCTCGATGCGCCGGCGACGCCGGAGCGCGTGCTGCGCGCGATCGAGCAGTTGCGCAGCGCCGCGGCGCCGGTGCGCGAGGCGGCACAATGATCGCGCTGTTCGAACGCCTGGCCCAGCTCGCCCGCGAGGGCGAACCGGCGGTGCTGGTCACCGTCGTCGCCGTCGCTGGCTCCGCCCCGCGCGAGGCCGGCGCCAAGATGGCGGTATGGCGCGGCGGCTTCACCGGCTCGATCGGCGGCGGCCAGCTCGAATTCACGGCGATCGAGACGGCGCGGGCGCTGATCGATACCGGCGCGACGCAGCCCGTGATCAAGCAGCTCCCGCTCGGGCCCGAGCTTGGCCAGTGCTGCGGCGGCTACGTCGCGCTGCTGCTCGAGCCGATCGCGCCGCCGGCGCTGCGCCTGGCGCTGTTCGGCGCCGGCCATGTCGCCCGCGCCCTGGTCGCCAAGCTTGCCGACATACCTTGCCGCATCGATTGGATCGATCCGCGCGCCGCCGAGTTTCCACAGGACGTGCCGGCGCACGCCAAAATCATCGTCACCGAGGACCCGGAGGATGAGGTGACGCGCCAGCCGCCGGGCACCCGCTACCTGGTCATGACGCACAGCCACGATCTCGATTTCCGGCTGGTCGCGGCGATCCTGCGGCGCGGCGATTTCGCCTATCTCGGCCTCATCGGCTCGGCGACCAAGCGCGCCCGCTTCGAGCGGCGACTGGTCGAGGCCGGCTTTGGCAGCGCCGATCTCGACCGCCTGGTCTGCCCGATCGGCCTCGACGGCATCGCCGGCAAGGAGCCCGGCGCCATCGCCATTGCGGTCGCCGCCCAGCTTCTGCAGGCGCTGCCGGCGCCGGCCGAGACCAGCGCCGAACAATGGGCGGCGTGGCGGGCGGTCGCCAAGGAGCCCGACTAGCCCCCCTCCACACGCACCCCCCTGTTCCGTTTCGTCCGATTGCTCCGTTTGGTCCGTTTGCTCCGTTTGGCTCGACCGCATGCACGCCACCCTTGATTGTCTCCGTATTGTTCCTACATAGAACGAAGCGGAGAAATTCAAGGGGCGATCGATGCCGGCGATTCAGGCGACACTCGGGCAGGGTCCGGCAGAAGCCAGTATCTGCCTGAATGTCAACGACAAGGCGAAAGACCTCGACACCCAATCGGGATGGCCGGCGCCCGACCCGGCGGCGCTCCAGGGCTTCCGCCGGCCGCCGCCCGCGCTGCCTCTAGAACAATTCGGGCCATGGGCGGCCTGGCTCGGCGCCGCCGCCGAGGGCGCCGGCGCGCCGGTCGACTATGTCGCCGGGCCGCTGCTGGCGGCGATCGCCGCGCTGATCGGCACGACCCGCGCCGCCAGCCCGGGGCCGGGCTGGGTCGAGCCGTCGGTGCTGTGGATCGGCCTGGTCGGCGACCCCTCGTCCGGCAAGTCGCCGGGCGCCGATCCGGTGCTGGCACCGCTCGCCGATCTCGAGCAG
>JACQDQ010000264.1 GCA_016201015.1 Pseudomonadota bacterium
GGAGGTGCGCGAGGAATGCCGGCTCGCCTTCGACGCGCCGGTGATCGACGCCTATAGCGCGCAAGAGGTCTGCAACATCGCCTTCCAGTGCCCCGACCATCCACATCTGCATGTGCTGGCCGAGACGATCGTCGTCGAGGTGATTGACAAGGAAGGCCGCCCCTGCGCGCCCGGCGAGACCGGCCGCGTCGTCGTCACGCCGCTGCACAACTACGCCACGCCGCTGCTGCGCTATGAGCTCGGCGACTGGGCGGAGGTCGGCGGCGCCTGTTCCTGCGGCCGCACCTTGCCGGTGCTGACCCGCATCCTCGGCCGCGAGCGCAACAACCTGCTGCTCACCGCGACCGGCGAGCGCTACTGGCCGGCCTTCGGCACGCGCCGCTTCACCGAGATCGCGCCGATCCTGCAGCATCAATTCGTGCAGAAGACGGCGGACGCGATCGAGGCGCGTTTCGTCGTCGCGCGATCGCTGACTCCGGAGGAGGAGCGGCAGTTGCGCGCGCACATCCTGTCGCAACTGCCAGGCCCGTTCCGGCTGGACTTCGTCTATCGCGACGACATCCCGCGCAACGCCGGCGGCAAGTTCGAGAACTTCATTTCCGAGCTGCCGCGCTAATCGCCCGGCTACCGACGCGTCGCCAGTACCCGCACATAGTCTGCCGCCTCGGCGGTCGTCGGGCCGGACACGGCGCCGCCCTTGCCGGCCGCCGCGCTGCGCGAATCCAGGCGATCGACGGCGAAGCCGTTGTCGCGCAGCAGGGCCGTGACCTCGTCCGCCGAATGCACCGGATGGGAACGAAAGCGCGCGGCGTAGAGCTGCGCGGCATGCGCCAGCGTCTCCGGATCGACGCCGAGCTCCTCGCGCCGGGCCGCAGCCGCGCGCCGCACCGTATCGCACAGGCTGCGGGCCTGCTCGGCGGTGAAGCCGACGGGTTCATCGCCGGCCTGTGGTCGGAGCCGGTTGGTGAGCAGCAGCTTGCCGCCCCGCCGCAGCAGCCGGCGCCAGGCGGCGAACAGGCGCGCCCGCGCGGCCGGGTCGAAATAGCCGAGGAAGGAGTTGGTCATCACCACGTCGAACGGCACGGCAGTCGCATAGTCGAGGATGTCGGTGGCGTAGGTGACGATCGAGGCGCCGCGCCGCGCCGCGTACCAACGGCTCAAGGTCAATGGCGTTTCGCAGCGATCGACGACGGCGAGCTCGATGGCGGCGCGCTCCGCCGCATAGGCCCACAGCACATGCGCGGGCATCGAGTAGTCGCCCGAGCCGGAGACCAGCACGTGCGCGAAGCGGCCCGTGCGCGCCAGCGTCCGCAATTGCCCGACCAGGAAATCGACATGGCCGCCGGACGTCTTCGCCAGATCGAGGACGCGCAGATACTGCCAGAAGCCGTGATACCAGGCGCAGCTTTCGTTGGTCGCCGGATCGCGGCAGCAAAGCTCGGGCGCGATCCGCGCCGCGAGCGGCGCGCTTTCGCGCACGGGCTCGTCGAGCGGCGCGACGGCGGTGGTGGGCGGTGGGTCAAGATCGCCGGACATGCCGATATCAGACTAGCCCACCCGGCGGGTCCCGCCTACACCCCCGACGGGGTTGTATTGGCGGTAAAAAAGCGCCATGTATGGGGCTCGAACGGAGCTTGTCTCCCACCCCGATATCCCCATCCGCCCAAGGACAGTCTGACCACCATGGAACCGATCTTGGGCGCCGCCAAGGCTGATGGCGGCGCCGTCCTCGTCAAGGAAACCGACCTCAACGGCTTCGTGACCGACGTCATCGAGGCTTCGCGCAAAGCCCCGGTGATCGTCGATTTCTGGGCGCCGTGGTGCGGCCCCTGCAAGACGCTCGGCCCAGCCCTCGAGAAGGCGGTACGCGAGGCCAAGGGCGCGGTGCGCATGGTCAAAGTCAATATCGACGAGAACCCGGAGATCGCGCAGCAGATGCGCATCCAGTCGATCCCGGCCGTCTTCGCCTTCAAGGACGGCCGCCCGGTCGATGGCTTCGTCGGCGCCGTTCCCGAAAGCCAGATCAAAGCGTTCATCAAGCGGCTCGCCGGCGAGCCAGCGCCCTCGCCGGTGACGCAGGCGCTCGAGCAGGCGAAGGCGGCGCTCACTGCCGGCGACTTCGGCACGGCGAGCACCCTGTTCGGCCAGGTCCTGGCGCGCGAGCCGGCTAATCCGGTCGCCGTCGCCGGGCTGGCGCGCTGCTATCTCAAGGCTGGCGACCGCGCCAAGGCGAAGCAGATGCTCGACGCCCTGCCGCCGGAGGCGCTGAAGGACCCCGATGTCATCGCCGCGCGCGCCGCGCTCGATCTCGCGCAGCAAGGCGCCGCCGCGACCGGCAAGACCGACGAGCTCAAGGCGCGGCTGGAACGCGACCCGAAGGACCATGCGGCGCGGCACGATCTCGCCACCGCGCTGTTTGCCGCCGGCCAGCAGGCCGAAGCCGTCGACCAGGCGCTCGAGCTGTTCCGCCGCGAGCGCAAATGGAACGAAGAGGCGGCCCGCAAGCAGCTTCTGAAGTTCTTCGAGGCGCTGGGGCCGACGCACGAACTCACCGTCACCGGGCGCAAGCGGCTATCGTCGCTGATGTTCGCCTGAGGGCAACCGCGCGGTCCCACGCCATGAGCGCGCCGAGCGGACCGACCTTCAACCTCGCGGATCTACCCCGGACGCTGCCGGTGTTTCCACTTGCCGGAGTCCTGCTTCTGCCGCAGGGCCGTCTGCCGCTTCACATCTTCGAGCCGCGCTACCGCGCGATGACCGCCGACGCGGTCATGACGCGCGAGCGGCTGATCGGCATGATCCAGCCGACGGAGAGCGAGCCGGCCGACCGGCCGCCGCGCCTCTATCCCACCGGCTGCGCCGGGCGCATCACGTCGTTCACCGAGACCGAGGACGGGCGCTTTCTCATGACCCTTACCGGCATCTGCCGCTTCACCATCGGCGAGGAGCTGGAGATGCTGCGCGGCTATCGCCGCGTCGTACCCGACTTCGCGCGCTGGCAGGCCGATCTCGCGTCCGCCGACGCCGCCGGCGTCGACCGCGGCCGCCTCGTCGCCGTGCTCAAGCCCTATTTCATGCAGCAGAAGGTCAACGCCGACTGGAAGACGATCGATGAGACGCCTGATGATCGGCTGGTGACGTCGCTCGCCATGATCTGCCCGTTCGCGCCGCAAGAGAAACAGGCGCTGCTCGAGGTGCCGACCATGGCCGAGCGCAGCCGACTGATGACGGCGCTGATCGAAATGGCGATACTCGGGCCGTCCGGCGGCGAGGCGGCGCGGCATTGAGTGCGGCCGCCGGGCCGCAGGGTTCTTAAAGTGAGGTGGGGCGCATGAGCGATCGAAGTCCGAGCGTCGACCCGAAATTGCTGGAAATCCTGGTCTGTCCGCTGACCAAGGGGCCGCTGCGCTACGACGCCGAGCGGCAGGAGCTGATCAGCGAGCAAGCCGGGCTCGCTTATCCGATTCGCGACGGCATTCCGATCATGCTGGTCGACGAGGCGCGCAAGCTCGACGATGCCGGCAAGCGCGGCCCGCCGGGCGCCGGCGATGCCAACCGGCCATGAGCGCCGACTACGGCACCAAGCATTGGCCGATCGAAATCCGGCTGAAGAGTGCCGAGAAGATCCTCGAAATCGACTTCGACGACGGCAGCAAGTTCCGCCTGCCGGCTGAGCTCATGCGCGTCGAGAGCCCGTCGGCGGAGGTCATGGGCCACGGACCCAACCAGAAGCAGATCGTCGCCGGCCGCCGCCATGTCGGCATCCTCTCCGTCGAGCCGGTCGGCAACTACGCCATCCGCATCAAGTTCGACGACCTGCACGACACCGGGATCTATAGCTGGGCGTATCTCCACTATCTCGGCGAGAATCAGGACACGCTGTGGCAGACCTATCTCGACGCGCTCGCCAAGGGCAGCCTATCGCGCGATCCGCCCCGCCGCGGCGCGGGGTAGTCGCGGACCAGTCTCGCCCTCCTCACCCAACCCTCTCCTCCCAAAATGGGAGGAGAGGGAGGGACCCGCGAAGCGGGAGGGTGAGGCGGGTGTGTCAAATCCTGGACAAACCGGACCCATCAACCACGTCGAAATAAAAAAGATCCAAGATGACCAACAGGAACGCCGGCTCCCTCGACATCGTCCAAGCGTGTCTCAGCGACATCGACGACATCGTGCCGCTGCTCGACGGCTATCGCATGTTCTACGAGCAGAAATCGAACCCCGCCGCCTGCCGCGCCTATCTCGCCGAGCGCATGAGCCGCGGCGAGGCGTGGGTGTTCCTGGCGCGCGACCCGGCGGCGGGCGGGCGCGCCATCGGCTTCGTGCTGCTCTATCACACGTTCACCACCGTGACCTTGCGGCACATCTGGACCTTGAACGACCTGTTCGTCGATCCGAAGTCGCGCAAGCACGGCGCCGGCCGCGCGCTGATGCAGCGCGCCGAGGAATTCGCGCGGGCAAGCGGCGCGCTGCGTCTCGATCTGCGCACCGCGCGCACCAACACGACGGCGCAGAGTCTTTATCGCTCGTGCGGCTGGAAGCAGGACGAGACGTTCCTGCGCTTCTCGAAGGACGTGTGAGTACCGGATCGGATAGGCCATTCATAAGTTTGGAATACACATCGAAGTCACGGTCCCTCACCCGCAGAAGGAGCTTCCCATCGGCACGATCAAGAGCATCGAGCGACAGTCAGGATTGAAGCTGCGATAGGCCGATCATGACGACCCTGTTCTTTCCAGCGATCATCGAGCGGGGCAAAGCCTCCTTCGGCGTGTTTTTTCCCGATCTGCCGGGCTGCGTGAGCGCCGGCCGCACCGCGCAGGAAGCCGCGCGGAACGCGGAGGAGGCGTTGAGCCTGCACCTCGAAGGTATGGTCGAGGAGCGTCTGACGATTCCGCCCCCATCCGAACTCGACCGGATTGCAGTCGACCCGGAGATTCGCGAGGCCGCGCGTATCCTTGTGCGCGCCGAGGTCCCCGCCCGCGCGCAGCGCGTCAACATCACGATGGACGAACGGCTGCTCGCCAAGGCGGATCGCGTCGCCGCCGAGGCTGGCCTGACGCGGTCCGGCTATCTGGCTCAACTCGTGAACATCGACCTACGGCGCCGCACGACGCCAAGAACCCCGCCGCGCACAGGTCGGCGCAAGCGCGCCTGACCGCCGCGCCTGCGGCTGGAAGCAGCCATGGCGTGGCGCATGAACAGCCGCTTCAGCGGCGGCAGCTCGTTGACCAGCCCGAGGCCGAGATCGCGCAGCGCCCGGATCGGCGCGAAGTCGTTCGAGAATAACCGGTTGAGGCCGTCGGTCACGGCGACGAAGGCGAGGTTGTCGAAGCGGCGCCAGCGCTGATAGCGCGCCAGCACGTCGCTGCCGCCGATGTCGAGCCCCAGCCGCGCGGCATCGACGACGCACTCGGCCAGCGCCGCCACGTCGCGGATGCCGAGATTGAGCCCCTGCCCGGCGATCGGATGGATCGCGTGCGCCGCGTCGCCGGCGAGCGCCAGGCGCGGCGCGTGGCAGCGCTCGGTCTGCAGCACGACCAGCGGATAGCTCCAGCGCGGGCCGGCGACGCCGATCGCGCCCAGCGAATCGCCGAAGCGCAGCGCGATCTCCGCGGCGAACGCGTCGTCGGCCAGCGCCAGCATGGCGGGCGCCAGCTCGTCGCGCTCGGTCCACACGATCGACGAGCGGTGCTCGCCTTCAGGCGAATCCGGCAACGGCAGCACGGCGAACGGGCCGGCCGGCAGGAAGCGCTCGTGCGCCACGCCGCCATGCGGCAATTGGTGGCGGATCGAGCAGACGATTCCGGTTTGCGGATAGCGATGGCTGAGGACGCCGATGCCGGCGGCTTGGCGCAGCGGCGATTCGCGCCCGTCGCAGGCGACGGCGAGGCGGGCGGCGACGCGGGTGTCGTCGTCGAGCGTGGCCACCGCCAGCACCATCCCGCGCCTGAGATCGGCGACGGAAGCCGGCGCGCGCAGTGTCACCATGGCGATCTCGGCGAGGCGCGCGTGGAGCGCGCGGCGGATGAAGCGGTTCTCGATGATGTAGCCGAGCGGCGCCGCGCCCAGCTCGCGATGGTCGTAATGCAGGAAAAGCCGCGACTCGCCGTCCGAGACGCGAATGTCCTCGATCGGCTGCGCGTGCGGCGCCAGCGCCGGCCACAGGCCGATGCCGCGCAGCACCTGGGCCGAGCCCCAGGCGATCGCCGAGGCGCGCCCGTCGAACGGATCGGCGGCGGCGACATCGGGTCGCTCGCGGTCGACGACGACGACGCGCTGGCCCGCCGTGCCCAGCGCCGCGGCCAGCATGAGGCCGACCAACCCGCCGCCGGCGATCACCACGTCGGCGCGCGTCGCGTTCGAGGCTGCGACTTGGCTCATGGCGCCAGCTTCGGTATCTCGGCGAGGTTTGTCCAGCAGACTTGGGGCATGAAATTCTACGGGGCTTGCGATCGGG
>JACQDQ010000256.1 GCA_016201015.1 Pseudomonadota bacterium
CAAGCCGGAACGAGTCGGTTCGTTAACGTGTGGGGATGCGAACGCGAGCGCCACCTTGGATCTCATCGGCCCGGGCGGAAATTCTCGATCACCATGTCGGCGGTCTTGAGCAGGCGGCGGATCACCTGCATGCCGCCTGGCGTCTTCAGGTCGACCGCGAGGCCGCGCTTGTTGCGGTTCATGATCATGAATGCGGCCGGCTCGCCCTTGATGGCGGGCGGCACCATGCGGCGCGAATCGTCGCCGTCGGGAATGCGCTCGACCTTGATCACGTCGGCGCCGAGATCGGCGAGCATGAGGCCGGCCGCCGGCCCGGCCATGAATACGCTGAATTCGACGATCTTGACGCCGGCCAGCGGCCCGGCGCGGCGGGAGGACGTATCGGCCATGGGCGGTTCCATCGTTTGAGCTGCGCCGATGTTATACCAAGGAAGAAATAGCGGCGTCGCCGGCGATAGCGCCGCAGTATCGTGCCGCGGCCGCGTCGACAGGATGGCCGAGCGGCGGCCGGACCGTGCAAGCGCCTGCCCGCGCACAACAGTTAAGTCTCTTAATCTTTCTTCAAGATGCCCCACCATAGTCTGCGGACGGCCCTCGCGTGCGAGGCCGGCTCTTCCACTGACGAGGTAGGTCATGTCTCTGTTGAGATTTCAGTCTCTGCGCCACCGACTGATTGCCGCCACTGCGTTGATCGCCATCGCCGTCTGCGGCGTGCTGGCCGCGCTCTTCCTGTCGCAGCAGACCAGGCTGACCGAGCTGGCGCTCGATCGCGAAATGTCGTCGCGATATGAGAGCGTCATGGCCGCCATCGACTACGAGCGCAAGACGGTTCTCGCCCTGGTGACCTTCGCCGGAAATCTACCGGAGGTCCGCGCCGCGCTGGCGGCCGGAGACCGCGACCGTCTGGTCGCTGCCGTCGGCGATGGGCGCAAAGCGATCGCCGAGAGTCTCGGTTACGAGCTGATGACGATCACGCGCCCGCCTGCCACGGTCGTCGTCCGTCTCCATGATCCCAAGGATCACGGCGACGACCTCTCGGCCCGGCGCAAGACGGTCGTGGCGGCGATCCGCGACGGCGCGCCGCAATCGGGCATCGAGCCGGGTCGCGACCAGCTCAGCATCTTCGGCACGGTGCCAGTGGTCCATCAGGGGCAGCAGGTCGGCGCCTACGACGCGGGATTGCCGATCGGCAAGGCCTTCGTCGATACGGTCAAGAAGCGCTTCGGGGTAGATATCGCCATCCATCTGCGCGACGGCTCCGGCTACAAGACGATCATTTCGACCCTGGCGGACAAGACAGTCGGTTCGGCAGCAGATTATCAGCTAGCCATCGACGGCAAGCCGGTGATCCGCCGGGCGACGGTCGGCAAAGCGTCGGTCGCCGCCTATTACGGCCAAATTCACAATTTCTCCGGCGCGCCGATCGCGGTCGTCGAGATCGTCAAGGATGTCGCCGATTTCGACGCCATCGCGGACAATACGCGGACCTCGATCATCGTCGTCACCGCCGGCGTCCTGGTTGCGGCCGTCACGCTGGCGCTGTTCCTGGCGCTTGGGCTGTCGCGGCCGATCACCCGCATGACCCAGGCGATGAACCGCCTGTCGGGCGGCGAGATGAGTCTCGAAGTGCCGGATCGGCAGCGCGGCGACGAGATCGGCCAGATGGCCCAGGCCGTGCAAGTATTCAAGGATAGCATGATCGAGGCCGAGCGCCTACGCGCCGAGCAGAAGGAATCGGAGAAACGCGCCGAGGCCGAGAAAAAGGCGACACTGGCCAAGATGGCGGACTCGTTCGAGGCAAGCGTCAAAGGCGTCGTCCAGGCCGTATCGGCAGCCGCGGTGCAGATGCAGTCATCGGCGCAATCGATGTCGGGTACCGCCGAGGAGACGCAACGCCAGGCGACCGTCGTCGCCGCCGCGTCGGAGCAGGCCTCGACCAATGTGCAGACGGTGGCCGCGGCCGCCGAGGAGCTGTCCTCATCGATTGCGGAGATCGGCCGGCAGGTGACGAATTCGGCGAAGATCGCCGGCAAGGCGGTGGACGAGGCGGGACGCACCAACCAGCTGGTGCAGGGCCTTGCCGAGACGGCGCAGAAGATCGGCGACGTGGTGAAGATGATCAACGATATCGCCGGCCAGACCAACCTCTTGGCGCTCAACGCGACGATCGAGGCGGCGCGCGCCGGCGAGGCCGGCAAGGGCTTCGCGGTGGTGGCGTCCGAGGTCAAATCGCTCGCCACGCAGACGGCGAAAGCGACCGAGGATATCGCGGCGCAAGTCAATGCCATTCAGACGGCGACCGGCAGTGCGGTCGAGGCGAACCGCGGCATCAGCACGACCATCGCCGAGATCAATGAGATCGCCACCACCATCGCGTCGGCGGTGGAGGAGCAGGGCGCGGCGACGCAGGAGATCGCGCGCAACGTCCAGCAGGCCTCGAAGGGCACGTCGGAGGTGTCCGCCAACATCGCCGGCGTTACCCAGGCCGCAGGCGAAACCGGCCGCGTGTCGGGCGAGGTGCTGACGGCATCCGGCGCGCTGGCCAAGCAGGCCACGCTCCTGCATGACGCGGTCGACCGCTTCCTCGGCAGTATCCGCGCGGCCTAAGCCCGCGCGCGTCCCTTCACCCGCTCGCTGGCGCTTACGCGTCTCGCCGCTTCACGGCTCGACCCCCAGGGAGGGGCGAATCTAAACCTCTCCTCGGGGAGAGGTCGGCGCGAAGCGCCGGGCGAAGGGCATATTATGCTAATTGCTGCGCAGCAAATTTGAATTATATTCTGAGATTCTTGAAAATTAATATGATATATGCCAATTCGCGTAGGGGCGGGTTTCAAACCCGCCTCTACTGCTGAATCTTCTGCGCCCGCAGACGCGGATCACCTCTCCGCCGCCGAGAAGGTGTAGGCCGACGGGCCTTTGACCTTCTCGTCGACGAGCAGGCGGTGCTGCAGCGGCGGGAAGGCGCGCTGGCGGCAATCGTTGCGCTCGCAGAGGCGGCAACCGACCCCGATCTCGGTGACATTTTCCAGCCGTTCGAGGTCGAAACCGTCGGCATAGACCAGCTCGCGCGCGAAGCCGATCTCGCAGCCGATGCCGATGGCGAGCAGCGATTGCGGCGCGTGGTAGCCGCCGCTCGCCTTGTCGAGCGTGCGCGCGATGGAGAAGAAGGTGCGGCCGTCGGGCAGGCGGGCGATCTGCGTGCGCACCAGGCCGGGCGTCATGAAGGCGTGGTGGACGTTCCAGCGCGGGCACGAGCCGCCGAAGCGCGAGAAATGGAAGCCGGAGGCGGAGAAGCGCTTCGAGATGTTGCCGGCGATGTCGACGCGCACGAGGTAGAACGGCACGCCCTTGGCATTCGGCCGTTGCAGGGTCGACAGGCGGTGGCAGGCCTGCTCGAACGAGACGCCGAAGCGATGCATCAGCGCCTCGACGTCGTAGCGCGCCGACTTGGCCGCGTCGAGGAACGGCGCGTAGGGCATCAGCACGGCGCCGGCAAAGTAGTTGATGAGGCCGACGCGGCACAGCGTCTCGGCATCGCCGGAGGAAAGCTTGGCATCGGCGATGATGGCGTCGATCGCCTCCTGCGCCTCGATCAGGCCGATCTGATAGGCGAGCTGGAATTCGCGGCTGCCGCGCGGCACGACTTCGGACAGCACCAGGCGCTTGGTCTTGGGATCATAGCGGCGCAGGGCGGTATCCATGGCCCCGTGCGGCGCGATCTCCACCGTGACGCCGTGGCGCGCGGAGAGATGATCGAGCAGGCGGCGATAGGGATCGGCGGGATCGAGCCCTGCCTCCTGCCACAGCCGCTCGGCTGCCGCTTCGATCGTTGCAAAATAATTGGCGTGGTCCTGAAAGAAATCGCGCGCCTCCTCGGTCGGCAGCAGCAAGCGGCGCTGGCTCATCGTGCCCGAGCCGCCGGAGAGGCCGATGACCAGGGCCTGGGCATCCTCGCGCGCCGCCTTGTAGGCGCGATAGAGCTCGGTCACCGCCCGCGCCGCGCGCGGCGCGACGCCGACCAGGTCCTTGGTCTCGTCGATCTTCACCTCATGCATGCTGAGCGCGCCATCGGCGAACACCTCGCGCAGCGCCAAGGTGAGGCGGCTTTCCTCATCGTCGGACAGTGCCTGGAGGTCGACGTTGAACACTTGGCCGAGCTTGAGCAGCAGCGGCACGGTCATCGGCCGCTGATCGTGCTCGATCAGATTGAGATAGCTCGGCGAAATACCGAGCTGTCCGGCCATCTGCTGCTGACTCAGGCTGCGGTCCAGGCGCAGCCGCCGTATCTTGTTGCCAAGCAATGCTTTTTTCGCCATTTGCGCGCCTCTGAAGGAGTTTGTGTTGATTTACAGCGTTTACAAATTTTTTGAACTTTACGGAACATATCTACAACTTTACGCATTTTGTAAGCGAAATTCAGTTGTTTTTCGCAACTGCAGTGTCAATATTTTACTACAGAAGGCGCCGTTCGTCACGTCGAGGACAGGGCGCCGCCACCCCCGTTGTCACCCCCCTTCGGAGGATGCTTCATGCGGAACCAAGAGACGAAAATCACCCGCGCGCCCGACGGCACCGGCGCCTGGTCGAGCGATCCGCGCTGGCGCGGCATCAAGCGCGACTACAGCGGGAATGACGTGCGCCGCCTCGCCGGCTCGGTGCAGGTGCGCCACACGCTGGCCGAGCTCGGCGCCACGCGCCTGTGGCAGTTGTTGACCAGCGAGGACTTCGTCCCGACGCTCGGCGCCCTCACCGGCAACCAGGCGGTGCAGCAGGTCAAGGCCGGGCTGAAGGCGATCTATCTCTCCGGCTGGCAAGTGGCGGCCGACGCCAACAATGCCGGCCAGATGTATCCCGACCAGAGTCTCTATCCGGTGAGTTCGGTGCCCGACGTCGTGCGCCGCATCAACAACGCGCTGCGCCGTGCCGACCAGGTCCAGACCATGGAGGGCCAATCCTCCAGGAATGGGGGCGATACGCATTGGCTGGCGCCGATCATCGCCGATGCCGAGGCCGGCTTCGGCGGCCCGCTCAACGCCTTCGAGCTGATGAAGGCGATGATCGAGGCCGGCGCCGCCGGCGTGCATTTCGAGGACCAGCTCGCCTCGGAGAAGAAATGCGGCCATCTCGGCGGCAAGGTGCTGATCCCGACGCAGCAATTCATCCGCACGCTGAACGCGGCGCGCTTCGCCGCCGATGTCGAGGGCGTGCCGACCGTGCTGCTGGCGCGCACCGACGCGGATTCGGCGCAGCTTCTGACCGCCGATATCGATCCGCGCGATCAGAAGTTCCTCACCGGCGAGCGCACGCCGGAAGGCTTCTTCCGCATCAAGCCGGATGTCGGCAAGGACTATGCGATCGCCCGCGGCATCGCCTATTCCGAATATGCCGATCTCATCTGGTGGGAGACGGCGGAGCCGAATCTGAAGGACGCGCAGCGTTTCGCCGACGCCATCCACCATCACTTCCCCGGCAAGATGCTGGCCTATAACTGCTCGCCGTCGTTCAACTGGAAGAAGAAGCTGGCGGCGCAGGACATCGCCGAGTTCCAGAAGCGCATCGGCAAGATGGGCTACAAATACCAGTTCGTGACCTTGGCCGGCTTCCACGCGCTCAACCATTCGATGTTCGAGCTGGCGCGCGGCTATCGCGAGCGCGGCATGGCGGCCTATTCGCAGCTGCAGGAGGCGGAGTTCGCGGCGGAGAAGCACGGCTACACCGCGACGCGCCATCAGCGCGAAGTCGGCACCGGCTATTTCGACGCGGTGGCGCTCGCCGTCTCCGGCGGCAAGTCGTCGACCACGGCGATGGCCGGCTCGACCGAGCACGACCAGTTCCACGACAAGCCCAAGGCCAAGGCCGAAGCCGCGGATTGAGAGCAGGAATAAGGACGGAGGACGCCGAGAAACACGAAGAACGTCGCGTAGGGGCGGGTTTGAAACCCGCCCCTGCAGCGGCGTCGCCGTGCTCTCGTGCGCCGAGTGAGCGGAACGTTCCGGCCCGGTTCGCGCCAATTCTCACCGACTCTCATCAACTGACGACGAGTCACTCATGAAAATCTGCGTCTATGGCGCCGGCGCGATCGGCGGCTTCCTCGGCGTACGCTTATCGCAGGCGGGCGCCGAGGTGAGCCTGGTCGCGCGTGGCGCCCATCTCGCCGCGATGCGCGAGGACGGCGTCAAGCTGATCACCGGCACGCGCGAGGAGATCGTCTTTCTGCCGGCGACCGACGATGCGGCGGAGCTGGGCCCGCAGGACTACGTTATCGTCACGCTCAAGGCGCATCAGTTGGCGGCGGCAGCGGCGGCAATGCGACCGCTGCTCGGGCCGGATACCGCGATCGTCACCGCCGCCGACGGCATCCCCTACTGGTATTTCCATGGCCACGGCGGCAAGTGGGAAGGACGGCGTCTCGCCAGCATCGACCCCGACGGCAGGCCATGGGACCTGCTGGGGCCGCAGCGGGCGGTCGGCTGCGTCGTCCATCCAACCGCCGAAATGGTGGCGCCCGGCGCGATCCGGCATGTCTCCGGCGATTGGTGTCCGCTCGGCGAGCCGTCGGGCGAGACGACGCCGCGCATCAAGCGGCTTGCGACGCTGCTCGAGACGGCCGAGCTCAAGGCGCCGATCCTGTCCAATATCCGCGACGAGATCTGGCTGAAGCTGTGGGATCGTCTCGGTCCGAATCCGATCGACGCGCAGCCCTGCGCCACGCTCGGTATGATCATCGGCGATACGGAGTGGCACAGCGCGGCGCCGGCGCTGATGACGGAGGCGGCGGCGATCGGCGACCGCTTCGGCGTCGCGTTCCGCGTCGACGCCGGACGGCGCACCGATGGCGCGGCCGGCGTCGGCGCGCCGAAAACCTCGATGCCGCAGGATGTGGAGCGCGGCCGCGCGCTGGAGATCGATGCGCTGGTGAGCGTGGTGCAGGAGCTCGGCCGCGTTGCCGGCATCGCCACGCCGACCATCGACATCGTGCAGGCGCTGGTGCGACAGCGGGCGCGGTCGCTCGGCCTCGATCCGCAAGCGGTGCCGGCGGCACCGGCGGTCGAGGCCGTTGCCGCGGATTGAGCGCGCGGCGCTAAACGCTCAGCGCGGCGGCCAGCCGACGGGCCAGCGTGACCTCGGCAAGCAATTCGTGCATATCGCCTTCGATCTCTACGACCGAGCGGTCCAGCCCGCCGGCGGTGAAGTGGTCGCGCGCGGAGGGCAGCAGGACATGCAGGCTGTTGCCGGCGAAGGCGAGGGCGAAGGGCCGGCCGCCGAGACCCTCGATCCATTGCGCCAGCGGCAATTCCGCCTTCGCCGGAATGCAGTGCGCCAGCGCCGCGCCATCCTCAGCCCAGGCGACGACGCGGCCGGCGAGGGGCGAGGCCTCGGGCAGCAGACGCTGGGTATGGGGCGGCGGCTGCGGCGCATCGGGCATGTTGGGCGAGAGGACGAGGAGCGGCGGACCATCGCCGCCCGGGCGGTCGAGGCGCAGCACCAGGCCGCGAAAGACAAGGGTGACCTTTGCATGCTTCCCGCGCTCGCGCCGCCGCGCCAGGATCTCGGCCATCTCCCAGCCGAGGCCGCAATCCCGGCCGGTCAGCAGATCGTCGATCAACCATTCATTCGCGGTGTAGCGCAGCAGGTCGAGCCGCTCCAGCTCCGGCAGCGATGCCATCTGCTCCGGCTTGGCCTTGGCGACATGCCGGATGCCGCCGACGAAGCCCAGCACCGGCGGCAGCACGACCGCCGCGCCGCTATCGCGATAGCCCTTGCGCAGCGCCTCGACCTGCCGGAACGGCAGGTACCAGGCGAGCAGCAGGCACGCCAACACGGCGGCGCCGAGCACCTCGAGCATCAACTCGGGAACGCTGGGCATGAACCCCACTGGGAACAGCCCCACCGCGATCAGCCCGCAGATGAGGCCGACGACGCGGCAGACGACGACCTGCATGCGCCGGCGCTGCCGCAGCATCTCCAGCGCGCCGAGCTGCGGCACGATCGCGGCGTCGAACACGCGCGCAAATCCGGCCTCCCAGGGCGCCCGCTCGACGAAGGCACGGATGCCGGAGACGGTCCATTGCGCGCTGGCTAGGTTCGCCTCAGGCAAGTGCGGTCATCCGGTCGGCGCGGCGCGTCCCCGACATTTTTTCCTCTCGGCCGCCGACAATCTAGCGGAGATTTCCCGGATGCGGCGATTTTCCGCGGGCAGGGGACGAAACCCTCGTCAACGCGGTATCGGCCGCGGGCCGACCGATGCTACGATTCCCGCCGACATGCCGCGACAATCCAAAAGATGCCCCGCGACGAACTTTCGCTAGCCGAAGCGCGGCGCATCGC
>JACQDQ010000257.1 GCA_016201015.1 Pseudomonadota bacterium
ATGGCGCGCGGTTGCGAGCCTACCGCTTCGACAAGTACCGCACGCGCGAGAAGGACGAGCAGAAGCCGACGCTGAAGGCACTGACGCTCATGGTCACCGACGTCGCCGCGGCGCGCAAGGCGGCTGCCCCGCTGGACCAGACCGCCGACGCGATCTTCGTCGCCCGCGATCTGGTGAGCGAACCGCCCAACGTCGTCTACCCCGAATCGCTGGCCGAACGGTGCCGGCGGCTTGCCGCCTTTGGGGTCAAAGTCGAGGTCTTCGACGAGAAGCAGATGGCCAAGCTCGGCATGGGTGCGCTGCTCGGCGTCGGCCAAGGCAGCGCCCGCCCGCCGCGCATGGTGGTCATGCGTTGGGACGGCGCGCCGAAGGCTAAGGACAAGCGGCCGATCGCGTTCTGCGGCAAGGGAGTCACATTCGACACCGGCGGCATTTCGCTGAAGCCGGCGGCCGGCATGGAGGACATGAAGTGGGACATGGCCGGCTCGGCGGTGGTCGTCGGCGTGATGGAGGCGCTCGCCGCCCGTCGGGCCAAGACCAATGCCGTCGGCGTCATCGGCCTGACCGAGAACATGCCGTCCGGGGCGGCGCAGCGGCCGTCGGATATCGTGAAGTCGATGTCCGGTCGCACCATCGAGGTGCTCAACACCGACGCCGAGGGGCGGCTCGTGCTCGCCGACATCCTGTGGTACGCCCAGGATCGGTTTAAACCCAAGGCGATGATCGACCTGGCGACGCTCACCGGGGCGATCATCATCGCGCTCGGCCACGAGTATGCCGGCATCTTCTCCAACAACGACGAGTTGGCGCAGCGCCTGATCGGCGCCGGCCGGGCCGTGGAGGAGAAGCTGTGGCGCATGCCGTTGGGCGAGACCTATGACCGCGACATCGATTCCGACGCCGCCGACGTGAAGAATATCGGCTCGGCGCGCGAGGCGGGCGCGGTGATCGGCGCGCAGTTCCTGCAGCGCTTCGTCAACGACACGCCGTGGGCCCATCTCGACATCGCTGGGGTCGCTTGGTCGAAGAAGGACACGGCGACCGTGCCCAAGGGCGCGACGGCGTTCGGCGTTCGCCTGCTCGATCGGCTGGTCGCCGACCACTACGAGGAGACGTGAGGGGCGCCTGACTGATATCCGCTTCTACCACCTGCAGACGACCACGCTCGAGCGGGCGTTGCCCCTGATCCTCGAAAAGGTCTTGGCCCGCAGCCAGCGCGCGGTGGTGGTGGCCGGCTCGCCCGAGCGCGTCGAGGCGCTCAACGCGGCGCTGTGGACCTACAATGACCGCGCCTTCTTGCCGCATGGCAGCGTCCGCGACGGGTTCGCCGAGGAGCAGCCGGTGTGGCTCGCCACCAGCGACGAGAACCCCAACGGGGCGAGCGTGCTGGTGCTCACCGATGGCGCGATGGCGCGCGATGTTGCGGGCTGGCCGATGGTCATCGAGATGTTCGACGGGGCGAATGACGAGGCGCGGGAGGCCGCGCGGACGCGCTGGAAATCCTACGGCGCCGCCGGTCACGCGGTGACCTATTGGAAGCAGAACGAGCAGGGCGGGTGGGAAAACGGCCGCTGAGCGGCGCGTGCAATCCCGGTTGCCGGTCCAGCGGCGAGCCGCTATAAGCCCCGCCTCGACCCCCGACCAGACGCGGATAGAAGAGCCCATGGCGACCGAACGTACCTTGTCGATCATCAAGCCCGACGCCACCCGCCGCAACCTTACCGGCCAGATCAACGCGCGCTTCGAGGCGGCGGGGCTGCGCATCGTTGCGCAGCGGCGCCTGCGCCTGTCACGCGATCAGGCGGAGAAGTTCTACGCCGTGCACCGCGAGCGGCCATTCTTCGGCAGCCTGTGCGCGTTCATGACATCCGGCCCGGTCGTCGTGCAGGTGCTCGAGGGAGAGAACGCCATCGCCAAGAACCGCGAGGTGATGGGCGCGACCGATCCCAAGAATGCGGCGCCGGGGACGATTCGCAAAGACTTCGCCGAATCAATCGAGGCCAATTCCGCGCACGGCTCGGACGGCCCGGATACTGCGGCGGCGGAGATCGGCTTCTTCTTCAGCGAACTCGACATCGTCGGCTGAGGCGCGCCGCGGCCAACACAGGACGATCGGCAGTTGGGACGGTGCTGGGCCACGCCTGCGGCGGACATCAGGTCAGGAAGATCGCCATGAAGACGAGCGTCACCACGCAGAAGCCCATCACCCACACGGCGAGCCGCCGGAAGTTCCGCCACATCTCCACCGATTGACGCATATCGTAGTCGGCGGCCATCGCTTCGATCCTCCTCGGTCTGACTTCGGCGCGAACATACCCAAACAGCGGCAGGAGCGTAAAGGGGAACGTTAGTCCGGCAGCGGGCTGAACAGCCCGACGGCCGGGATCGCTGCGCCGTCGACGACCACGGTGTCGCCGACGACGCGTGTGCGGCCGTCGGCGACCAGGCGCAGGGCGAAAGGATAGAGGCGATGCTCGGCGGCCAGCACGCGCGCGGCGAGCCGCTCGGCGTCGTCGTCCGGCAGCACCGGCACCACGGCCTGGGCGATGATCGGGCCGGCATCGACCTTGGCGCGGACGAAGTGCGCGGTGCAGCCTGAAAACCGTACGCCGGCAGCGATCGCGCGGGCGTGCGTATCGAGGCCGGGGAAGGCGGGCAGCAGCGACGGATGGATGTTGATCAAGCGGTCGCGCCACGCCTCGACGTAGTCGACGGTGAGGATGCGCATGAAGCCGGCGTGACAGACCAACTCGGCGCCCACCTCGCGCAAGCGGCGATCGAGCGCCGCATCGAAGTCGGCCCGCGCCGCGAAGCGGCGGTGCTCGATGACGGTGGTGGGTACGCCGGCGGCGGCGGCCTTGGCGAGTCCGGCGGCCGCCGGCTCGTTCGAGACGACGTGCACGATCTCCGCCGGATAGTCCGGCTGCCGGCATGCTGCGATCAGGGCCTCCATATTGCTGCCCCGGCCGGAGATGACGATCGCGACGCGGCGACGGACCATCAGCCCCACGCGCCGTCGATATTGGCGACGATGCAGCCCGGCTTGTCGCCGCGCGGCACGATGCGGCCAAGCCGATGCACGGTCTCCCCGGCGCCGGCGAGGATGCGGGTTGCTTCGTCGGCCTGCGCGGCCGCGGTCACCACGACCATGCCGATGCCGCAGTTGAACACGCGGGCCATTTCGCTCGGCGCGATGCCGCCTTCACGCGCGAGCCAGGCGAACACCGGCGGGAGCGGCCATGCGGCGGCGTCGATCTCGACCGTCGCGTCGTCCGGAATCACGCGCGGCACGTTCTCGATCAGTCCACCGCCGGTGATGTGCGCCATGGCTTTGACGAGGCCCGGCCGCGACCGGGCGCCACGGGCCAGCGCCAGGCAACTCTTGACATAGATCCGCGTGGGATCGAGCAGGGCCGCCGCCAGTTCGCGTCCAGGCGCGAACGGCGCCGGCGCATTCCATTTCAGGCCGGTTTCGGCGACGACGCGGCGGACGAGCGAAAAGCCGTTGGAATGCAGCCCGCTCGACGCCAGGCCGAGCACCACGTCGCCGGCCGTCACATGCCGGCCGTCGATGACCTCTTCGCGTTCCACGGCGCCGACCGCGAACCCGGCCAGATCGTAGTCGCCGGCCGCGTACATGCCGGGCATTTCCGCCGTCTCGCCGCCGATGAGCGCGCAGCCGGCGATCCGGCACCCTTCGGCAATGCCGGCGATGACGATTTTGCCGGCCGCGACATCCAGGTTGCTGGTGGCGAAGTAGTCGAGGAATAGCAGCGGCTCTGCACCTTGAACGACCAAGTCGTTGACGCACATGGCGACGAGGTCGATGCCGACGGTGTCGTTTTGGCCGGATTCGATGGCAATCTTGAGCGTGGTGCCGACCCCGTCGGTGGTGGCGACGAGAATCGGATCGCGGTACCCCGCGGCTTTGAGGTCGAACAGGGCGCCGAACCCGCCGAGCTGTGCGTCGGCGCCGGCGCGCCGCGTGGCGGCGGCCAACGGCTTGATCGCCTCGACCAGCGCGTCGCCGGCGTCGATGTCGACCCCGGCGTCGCGATAGCGGTTCCGGTAGCGGTTGCTGCGAATGGCGTCCTCGTGCAAGAGTCTGGCCGCGCGGCGGCAAGCGCAGGCGTGCGCCGTGAGGAGAACATAGGTGATTCGGTTGGCTTTGAGAATGCCGGAGCGGCGGCCGCTCGTGCGGGTGATTTGTGTGATGGCCGCGCTCGTGCTGCTCGCGCTCGCTTCCGGGCCGGGGTTGGCGGAGAGCCCGGACGCCTTCGTCGTGCGCGATGTGGAGGTCGACCGCACGGCGACGACTGCGGCGCAGGCTCGTGAGCAAGCGGTGGCCGAAGGCGAGCGCCTGGCCCTGCGCCGCCTGCTGCAGCGCTTGACGCCGCGCGATCAATCCGCGCGTCTGGCCGGGCTCGGCGAGAACCGCATTGCCGAGTTGATAGACAATTTCGAGGTACAGAGCGAACGCACCTCGGCGGTGCGCTACATCGGCGCCTTCACCTTCCGCTTCAAGCCGAACGAGATACGCGGCTTGCTGCGCGATGCCGGCATTCCGTTCGCCGAAACCGCGGCGCGGCCGCTCGTGGTGCTGCCGCTGCTGCAGGAGGAGGGCGGGTTGCTCCTGTGGGAGGACACCAATGCCTGGCGCGTCGCCTGGAGCCGGCTGTCGACCGGCGACAGCTTGGCGCCGCTGATCGCGGCGTTGGGTGACCTCGCCGACATTACCGAAATCACCGCCGCGCAGGCCGACGCCGGCGACGAGGCCCGAATTGCCGCCTTTGCCGGCCGCTACGGCGCGGCAGGCGCGATCGTCGCCAAGGCGCAGCTCGAGCCGGCTGAGGACGGCCGGGCGGCGGTGTTGCATGTGTCGGCGATGCGGGTCGGCGGCGGCGAGGGCGAGCAGACCGTGGTCGAGAGCTTCACGGCGGCGCCCGACGAGGCTCCGGCCGCGTTGATGGTCCGCGCGGCGGCCGCCATCGTCGCCGGGATCGAGGACCGGTGGAAGAGCGAGGTGGTGCTGCAATTCGATCGCGAGGCCCGACTCGTCGCCAGCGTCGAGCTCAAGGATATCGGCGACTGGATCGCCGTCCGCCAGCGCCTGGCCGTCGTCGCCGAAATTCGCCGCTACGCCCTGCTCACGCTCACGCGCACCGAGGCGATCGTCGAGCTGCATTTCATCGGCGAGGCGAGTCAATTGCGGCTGGCGCTGGCACAGCGCGACCTGTCGCTCGCGCCCCTCGAGACGACGGGAGAGGCCAATTGGCGACTGGCGCTCGGCCGCGCCGGCGCAGCCGGGGTGCCGGCCCGCCCGTGATCAGCCTGCCAAACGTCTTCAGCTTCAGCCGCCTGCTGTCCGTCCCGGTCGCGGTGTGGCTGATGATCGACGGGCACATGACCGCCGCCTTCTGGCTCTTCGTCGCGGCTGGCGTGACCGACGCCTTGGACGGCTACATCGCCAAGCGCTTCAATTCGCGGACCGAGCTCGGCGCCTATCTCGATCCGCTGGCCGACAAGACGCTGCTGGTCGGGGCCTATCTCACCCTCGGCTGGCTCGGCCACATTCCGGCGTGGCTCGTCATCTTGGTGGTGTTTCGCGACCTGCTGATCGTCGGCGGCGCCATCGTCGTGCATGCGATCACGCAGGCCTTCGTCAGCAAGCCGATGACCGTGAGCAAGGTCAACACCGCGTGCCAGATCGCGTTGGTCGCCATGGTGCTGGCCAAGCTCGGACTCAACTTCGGCGATCCCGTGGCGATCACGATATTGGTTGCGCTGGTCGCCGCGACGACCGTGATCTCAGGCCTCGCCTACCTCGTGCACTGGACGCGGCGTCTCAATCATAAAGACCCGGTGCAATGACGGCGGGGCGCCGCATCGCCGGCTTCGCCGCCATCTTCGTCGGGTTGTGGCTCGCACTGTGGCTGCTCAGCCCGGTGCTGCTGCCCTTCGTGCTTGGCCTCGGCATTGCCTATCTGCTCAATCCAGCCGTGGCGCGCGTCGAAAACTGGGGCTTCGGCCGCAGCGCGGCGACTGGTCAGGTCGTTGGCGTCTTCTTCGTCGTCTTGGCTGTCGCCTCGTTGCTGTTGATCGCCGTGCTGCAGGTTCAGTTGGTTGGGCTGCTGGCGAAGCTGGCGCAAGGCGCGGCCGAGCTTTACCGGCGCCTTTGGCCAATGGTCGAAGGTTGGGCGCAACAATTCGGCATCGGCGACTTCACTTCATTCGGCAATTTCGGCGATGTCGCCGGCAAGGTGGCGATCTGGATCGGCGGCATCCTGGCCGGCTTGTGGAGCGGCGGTCTGGCGCTGTTCAATCTCGCCTCGCTCGTGCTGATCATGCCGGTCGTCGCCTTCTATCTGCTGCGCGACTGGAACCGGCTGATCGCTGCGATGGACGGCTGGCTGCCGCGCGACCACGCGCCGGTGGTGCGCGATATCGTGCGGCAGATCGATCTCAGAATGTGGGGGTTCCTGCGCGGGCAGGCCTTGGTCTGTTTGCTGCTCGGGCTCTTCTACGCCATCGCCCTCACCGCGGTCGGCCTCAACTACGGGCTGTCTGTGGGGCTGCTCACCGGGATTCTTTCGTTCATTCCCTATGCCGGCGTCATGGTTGGAATGGCCGTCGGCCTGTTGATTGCGTATTTCCAGTTCGACACCTGGCTGCCGGTCGGGCTCGTGCTTGCGGTGTTCGTCGTCGGGCAGTTCGTCGAGGGAAATTTCGTCTCGCCCCGGCTGGTCGGCGAGCGCGTCGGGCTGCACCCGGTGTGGCTACTATTGGCGGTCATGGCCGGCGGGGCGTCGCTCGGCTTGGTCGGCGTGGTACTGGCCGTGCCGGTGGCGGCGGCGATCGGCGTGCTGTTGCGCTTTGCGCTCGAGCGCTACCTGGCAAGCTCGCTCTATCGCGGGGCAGGGGGCTCAGAACGGACGACGCGCGGGCCGCCGTGAGCGCACAGATGCCGCTGGCGCTCGGGCATCGGCCGGCACTGGGCCGCGATGATTTCCTAGTCGCGCCGAGCAATCAGGCGGCGGTGGCGTGGCTCGACCTCTGGCCGCGCTGGCCCGGCCCCGGCTTGGTGATCTTTGGCCCGCCGGGCTGCGGCAAGACCCATTTGGCCGAAGTCTGGCGCGGCCGCTCGCAGGCCATTCGATTGGCGGCAACGGCGCGGCATGACCGCGCCGATGGCGACGTGCCGTCGCTGCTCGGTGCGGCGACCGCACTGATTGTCGAGGACTGCGATCGCGCTCTCGACGATCACCGCTTGCTGCACCTCTTCAATCTGCTGACCGGCCGTGGCGGGTACGTCTTGCTGACCGCGGCGGCGCCGGCGACGCGCTGGGCCGTATCGTTGCCTGACTTGCGCTCGCGCCTACTGGCGCTGCCGGCGGTGGAGGTCGGACCGCCGGATGACACGCTGCTTGAGGCCGTGCTGGTCAAGATGTTCGCCGATCGCCAATTGCGCGTTGCCCCCGATCTGGTCACCTATCTGCTGTCGCGGCTTGAGCGCTCTTTCGCCGGCATGGGCCGGGCGGTGGATGCGCTCGATGCCGCCGCGCTTGCGGCGCGGCGTCCGATCACGATCCCGCTGGCGCGCGAGGTGCTGCACGACGACGGGCATTGACGATCGTCAACCGGAGAGGACGCAAGATGAATCTGGGCATAGCGGGCCGGCGCGCGCTGGTCTGCGCTTCGAGCAAGGGACTGGGCAAGGGCTGCGCGATGGCGCTGGCGGCGGAAGGCGTTCACGTGACGCTGGTCGCGCGCATGGCGGGCCCGCTCACGGCGACGGCGGAGGAAATCCGGCGCGCCCATGGCGTTGAGGTGCAAACGGTTGCCGCGGACATCACCACGCCGGACGGCCAGGGCGCGGCGCTTGCCGCCTGTCGTGAGCCCGATATCCTGGTGAATAACGCCGGCGGGCCGCCGCCGGGCGATTTCCGCAACTGGACCGAGACCGATTGGCAGGCCGCGGTCAACGCCAACATGGTCACGCCGATCATGCTGATCCGCGCAACCATCGACCGGATGATCGCGCGGAATTTCGGCCGCATCGTCAATATCACCTCGGGCGCGGTGAAGGCGCCGGTGCCGCTACTCGGCCTGTCGACCGCCGCGCGCGCCGGCCTCACCGGATTCGTCGCCAGCGTCTCGCGCGAGGTGATGCGACATAACGTCACGATCAATAATCTGCTGCCGGGGCCGTTCGAGACCGAACGAATGGCGGCCACTCTCGCCGCCGGCGCCAAGCGGAGCGGTCAGGCACCGGAGGAGTTGCGCGAGGAGCGGCGGCGGAATAATCCGGCGCAGCGCTTCGGCACGATCGAGGAATTCGGCGCGTTCTGCGCTTTCCTGTGCAGCGTCCATGCCGGATACGTCACCGGGCAGAACGTGCTGATCGACGGCGGCGCTTATCCAGGCGTCATGTGATCGGAATAGCTTCTCAGAGCTAGGAATGCTTGGCGGCAAAGCCGGCCCGTCTTTGTAACGTAACTGTCATCATACTGAAATGGCTCGGAAGTAAACTGCGCTTGCCGCGCGGCGGGGGGCGTTGTGGGCCGCTGCGGCAATCGGTAAACTAAGCGTCATCCGCACGACCCAGTGATGCCCCTGCGTGGGGGCGGGGGGGTGCCCAAAGACGGCCAGGTGCAAGCCATGACCGACACCGGACATCCCACGGAGATCGAACTCAAGCTACGCATTCCGCCGGACGCCGTCGAACGCTTGAAGCGACTGCGCCTGCTCAAGCGGCTGGGGGCCGGCAAGCCGCAACGCGTGCGCCTCGTCTCCACGTATTTCGACACGCCGGATTTCCGCCTGATGCGCAACCAGGTGGCGTTGCGCGTGCGCAAGATCGGCGAGGAGCGGGTACAGACGGTGAAATGCGCGGCCGAGGCCAAGACCGGATTGCTCGCCCGCCGCGAGTGGGAGAAGCCCGTCGTCGACGATCGTCCGCAGCTCGATGATGTCGGCGACCGCAAGGTGCGCAAGCTGTTGGCGCGCGACAAGGTGCGGCGCTATCTCATGCCGCTATTCACCACCGATTTCGAACGCTCGACATTCCCGCTGCGTCTTCGCGACAGCGCGATCGAGCTTGCCGTCGATGTCGGCGAGATCAAGACCGACACCAGGCGCATGGCGGTGTGCGAGGCCGAGCTCGAGCTCAAGTCGGGCAGCGTCGGCGACGTCTACGCGCTGGCCCGCGAGCTGCACCAAAGCATCGGCCTGACGATCGAGCCGGCGACCAAGGCGGAGCGCGGCTACGCGCTTCTGGCGGACGTGCCGTCGCCGCCGCAGAAGGCGGCGCTGCTCAAGCTGCCGCGCAGTGTGACGCTGGGCGAGGCGTTCGCCCGCATCGGGCGCACCTGCCTGATGCATTGGCGCGCCAACGAGGCCGTGGTGCGTGCCGGTGGGCCGGAGGAGGCCGTGCACCAGATGCGCGTGGCGATCCGCCGACTGCGTTCGGCGCTGACCGCGTTCCGCGCGATGCTGGCGGACGAAGAGCGGCGCCGCATCGCCGCCGAGCTGCGCTGGATAGCGCGGCAGTGCGGCGAAGCCCGCGAATGGGACGTGTTCGAAAGCGAATTCCTCGCGCCGCTGCGCGAGCGGCTGGCCGACGATCCGGCGCTGGCCCGCTTCGCCGAGGCCGTCGCCACGGCGCGCCGGGCGGCGCATGATCGGATCGCCAAGACGCTCACCGATCCAGCCTACACCGATCGCCTGTTGCGGCTGGAGGTATGGTGGGAAGGCGGCGGTTGGACCAACGCGGCCGGCATCCAGCGCGACGAGCCGGCCAGCGACTTCGCGCGGCGTGCGTTGCAGCGGCTGCACCGGCGTCTGCGCCGGCTTGGCGACCGTCTCGACGCCTTGACCGAGGCCGATCTGCACGAGTTGCGGCTGCGGGCGAAAAAGCTGCGCTACGCTGCGGAATTCTTCGCCAGCCTCTATCCGGCGAAGGCGGCGCGGAGCTACATCGCGGCCCTCGCCCAGATCCAGGACCGGCTTGGCTCGCTCAATGACGGCGTGATGGTGCCGCGGCGGCTCGCCGCGATCGAGCGCGGTCGCCCGGCGATCGACCGCGAGGTGTTGGCCCGGGCCAGCGGCATTATCACCGGCTGGACCTCGGCACAGATCAAGGCCGATCTGGAAAAGTTGCCCGAGGCGTGGACTGCCTTCGCCGATGTGCGGCCGTTCTGGAAGTGAGCTGCGGGCTAAGCCGGGAGTTCGGCCGGTGTCACGTAGCAACGCAGCACGCAGGCGCCCGGCCGAAGTTCGGCCCAGCGATCGAGGTCGGCGTCGAGACAGGCCAGGGCGGCGGTCGGAAACTTCGCGGCAATCCGCTTGCGCAGCGATTGCGGCTGCCTGGCCAGCGCGAGACCCAGCTCCTGTAGGCCGGGGTTGTGGCCGATCAGCAGAATTGAGTGCTCGTCATCGGGGGCCGTGCGAAGTTCAGCCAGCAAGTCGGCAGCTTCGCCGAGGTACAGCGCCGGTTCGAAGCGCACCCTGGTATTGCGACCGACGGCTGCCGGCAGCAATTCCAGCGTCTCGCGGGTACGGCGCGACGGCGAACACAGCACAAGGCCCGGGGCAATGCCTTGGCCACGGAGATATGCGTCGACCAGCCGGGCCGCCTGGCGGCCGCGTTTGGCCAACGGGCGATCGAAATCGGCTCCGTCGTCGGCCTCCCGACTGGACTTTGCGTGCCTCAGAAGATATAGTTTTTTCATGAAGTTATAGTACCATCTGAAGAATTAAGATGAAACCTGGAATGAGCTTGCCTTGATTATGTCACGAGGGACGGACATGCTAGCGGCGGGGAGACGTTGATGGCCAACGATGGCGGTGTACCGAGTGCTGCGGAGCCCGCCGCGCGCCGGCAAAGGCAGGCTAACGTGGCAACGCAACTTTCAACTGCCGATCTCGTCAGTAGCGAGCTGCCGGGCGAGTCGCGCTTCATCAATCGCGAGCTGTCCTGGCTGGCCTTCAACGAGCGCGTTCTCGCGGAGGCCGACAACTCGGCCCACCCGCTGCTCGAGCGCCTGCGCTTCCTGTCGATCTCGGCGAGCAACCTCGACGAATTCTACATGGTCCGGGTTGCCGGCCTCAAAGGGCAGATCGCGGCCGGCGTGACCACGCCGAGTCAGGACGGGTTGACGCCGGCGCAGCAGATTGCCGCGGTCAACCGGCGAGCGGTGCAGCTGATGACCGATCAGCAGAAATGCTGGACGCGGCTGCGGAGCGACCTCAGCCGCGCCGGCGTCTCGGTGGTGTCGCCGGCCGAACTCTTACCGGAGGAGCGGCAGTGGCTCGCTGGACGCTTCATGGACGAGGTCTTTCCCGTCCTGACGCCGCTGGCCATCGATCCGGCGCATCCGTTTCCATTCGTCGCCAATCAGGGGCTGGCGATGGTGCTGCAGCTCCACCGCCGCAGCGACGCGAAGCAACTCCGCGCGTTGATCATGCTGCCGCAACCGGTGGGACGTTTTGTCCGCCTGCCGGGCGAGGCGATCCGCTTCCTGCCGCTCGAGGACCTCGTCGGCCTGTTTCTCGATCGTCTGTTCCCGGGCTTCGAAGTCCGCGGTCAGAGCTGCTTCCGCGTGCTGCGCGACAGCGAGGTGGAGATCGAGGAGGAGGCCGAGGACCTCGTGCGGCTCTACGAGTCTGCGTTGAAGCGCCGGCGACGCGGCTCCGTGATCCGGCTCAAGGTCGACGGGCAAATGCCCGAGGATCTTCTCGCCTTCGTCACCGACGAGTTGGCCGTGAGTGCGGACGACGTGTTTCGCAGCGAGGGCCTGCTGGGCCTCGCAGACACGCGGCAACTCATCGTCGACGAGCGGCCGGACCTGGCCTTCACGCCGTACAATCCGCGCTTCCCCGAGCGTATCCGCGACTTCGGTGGCGATTGCTTCGCCGCCATCCGCCAGAAGGACATCATCGTCCATCATCCGTATGAGAGCTTCGACGTCGTCGTCCAGTTCATCCGCCAGGCGGCGCGCGACCCGGCGGTCGTGGCGATCAAGCAGACGCTTTACCGCACGTCCGAGAATTCGCCGATCGTGCGCGAGTTGATCGAGGCGGCCGAGGCGGGCAAGTCGGTGACGGCGCTGGTCGAGCTCAAGGCTCGCTTCGACGAGGCGGCGAATATCCGCTGGGCGCGCGATCTCGAGCGCGCCGGCGCCCAGGTCGTCTATGGCTTCATCGATCTGAAGACGCATGCCAAGATTTCGTTTGTCGCGCGACGCGAAGGGCAGGGACTGCGCGCCTATGCCCATTTCGGCACCGGCAACTATCATCCGGTGACCGCGCGTATTTACACCGACCTGTCGTTTTTCTCCTGTGACCCAGCCCTTTGCCGCGACGCCGCGCGCCTGTTCAACTACATGACGGGCTATGCGACGCCGGAGCAGATGGAAAAGGTCAGCTTCGCGCCGCTCACCCTGCGCCAGCGCTTGCTCGCCCTCATCGACGACGAGATCGGCCATGCCAAGGCCGGTCGACCGGCGGCGATCTGGGCCAAACTCAACTCGCTGGTCGATCCGACCATCATCAACGCGCTCTATCGCGCTGGCCAGGCCGGCGTGGCGATCGATCTCGTCGTTCGCGGCATCTGCTGCCTGCGTCCGGGCGTAAAGGGCCTGTCGGACAACATCCGCGTGAAAAGCATCATCGGCCGGTTCCTCGAGCACGCGCGGATCGTCTGCTTCGGGGCCGGGCATGGTCTGCCGCACGCGGCCTCGAAGGTCTTCATCTCCTCCGCCGACTGGATGCCGCGCAACTTCGACTGGCGCGTCGAGGCGCTGGTGCCGATCGAGAATCCGACGGTGCACGAGCAGGTCCAGGACCAGATCATGGTGGCCAATCTGCGAGATGTCGCGCAAAGCTGGAGCCTCGCCGCCGACGGCACCTTCACGCGCCTCAACGGCGGCGCGGACGGCCTGTCAGCGCACCGCTTCTTCATGACCAACCCCAGTCTCTCCGGCCGCGGGCGCGCCCTGCGCAAGACCGAGCGGGCGCCACGCCTCGTGCCGAAGAATTCCTGAGCGATGGCGCAACGAAGATCGCGCCGCGGGCTGCGGTCGACAGCGGCGGTTGGGCGTGTCGGCGTCGTCGACATCGGCTCGAACTCCATCCGCCTCGTCGTCTTTCACGCGCTGTGTCGGGCACCGCAGCCGGTGTTCAACGAAAAGGTGTTGTGCGGGCTCGGCCGCGGACTGGAGCGCAGCGGCCGGCTCGACTCGGAAGGGGTCGAACTCGCCCTCGACAATCTGCGCCGCTTCGCCGCGCTTGCCCGCACAATGGACGTACGTCGCTTGATGGTGCTGGCGACGGCGGCGGCGCGAGATGCCGCCAACGGACGCGACTTCGTCGCCGCCATTGCCCGACGCACCGGACTCAAGGCGCGCATATTGTCGGGCGCCGAGGAAGCGCATATGTCGGCGCTCGGCGTCGTGTCGGGCATGCCCGACGCCGATGGCCTGATGGGCGACCTCGGCGGCGGCAGCCTGGAACTCGTGCGGCTGGCGCATGGGCGGCTCGGGCGCGGCGTGACATTGCCGTACGGGCCGCTACGGCTGGCCGAACTCGCGCTGAAGCGCCGCCGCGAGCTGAAAGACCTCATCGACCAGGCGCTCGACGAGCTGCCCTGGCTCGACACAGTCGTGGGCCGGAATTTCTATGCGGTGGGCGGCGCCTGGCGGTCGCTGGCCCGCATCCACATGGGACAGCAACACTACCCGCTGCACGTCATTCATCATTACACGATCGCCCGCGACAAGGCGGAGGGCTTCCTCGATCTGATCGCCCATCTCGGCCGCGATTCGCTGGAGGGGATCGAGGGCGTTCCGCGCAAACGCCTCGAGACCCTGCCGCTCGCGGCCCTCGTGCTCGAGCGCATCCTGCGGCGGACGCGGCCTAAGAGCCTCGTCTTTTCCGCTATGGGTTTGCGCGAAGGCTGCCTTTACGACGCGCTGACCCCCGCTGTACGGCGGCAGGATCCGCTGCTCGCGGCGTGCGAGCAGGCGGCCAATGCGCACGCGCGCTACACTCTTGATACTCAGACGCTCTATGGCTGGGCGCGAGGGTTGTTCGGGAAGACGAGCGGCGAGTTGCAGCGGCTGCGCCTGGCCGCCTGCGCGCTCGGCGATCTCGCCTGGAGCGAGCATCCCGATTATCGCGCTGAGATCGCCTTCCTGCGCGTGCTGCGCATGCCGCTTACCGGAGTCGATCATCCAGGGCGCGCCTATCTCGCGCTCGCGGTCTTTGCCCGCTATGAGGGGTCCGGGGAAGGCGACGTGGCGCGTCCCGCGCACAAGTTGCTGGTCGAGGAAGAAGCGCTGGACGCCGTGCGCCTGGGCCTTGCCTTGCGTCTCGCGTACACGCTGTCAGCCGGGGCGGCCGACGTGCTGCGGCGCACGACACTCAAGTCGAACCGCACGACGCTGAAGCTCGTGCTGCCCAAGAGCATGCGCGTCCTGGTCGGCGAAACTCTTGAACGCCATTTCGAGGGGCTGGCCCGCGCCTTCGGCAAGACGCCCGCGATCGTCAAGGGCCGCGCCTGAGGGGCGGCCTAGGCCCGCACGCGCTGTGCCGCCGCCGCGTCGTTGCCCATCGGCACGATGACGAGCCGCTTGCCGCGCAAGGCGAGCGCGATGCGGCCGTGCTTGAGCGCCAGCGCGTCCTCGCCGAACACCTGCCGCCGCCAGCCGACCAGCGCCGGCACCTCGGCGTTGTCGTCGGCGGCGATGCGCTCGAGATCGGCGGTCGCGGCGACGAGCTTCTGTGCCACGTCGTGCATCTCACACTTCATCTTCAGCAGCACCTTGAGAAGCTCGACGACCGGCCCGAGCCCCGGCGGCAGCTCCGCCTGCCGCGGCACATGCGGCAGCTCGACGTCGGGCACGGCGAGGCCACGGGCGACGGCGGCGAGCAGATCCTGCCCCATGCGGCCGTCGGCCGCGCCTTTGGACAGGCCGCGCATGCGCGCCAGTTCGGCCGCCGTCGTCGGGGCGTGCGCCGCGATGTCGAGCACCGCCTCGTCGCGCAGGACGCGGTTGCGCGGAATGTCGCGGCGCTGCGCCTCGCGTTCGCGCCAGGCGGCAACCTCGCGCAGGATGACGACGAGGCGCGGCTTGGCGCCGCGCGGCTTCAGCCGACGCCAGGCTTCCTCCGGATCGAAACGATAGGTCGCGGGGTCGAGCAGCCCGGCCATTTCCGCCTGCAGCCAGCCGGCACGCTCGCTCGACGTCAGGCGCTGGGCGAGCGCCACATAAACAGCGCGCAGATGCACGACATCGGCGAGCGCGTAAGTGATCTGCCGCTCGGAAAGCGGGCGCGCGGCCCAGTCGGTGAAGCGGACGGATTTGTCGATGCGCGCGCCGGCGAGCTGCCCCGCCAGCGTCTCGTAGCTCACCGCGTCACCGAAGCCGCATACCATCGCCGCGACCTGCGAATCGAACAGCGGCGTCGGCAGGCGCCCCATCAGGCGGGAGAAGATTTCGAGGTCCTGGCGCGCCGCGTGAAACACCTTGAGGATCTTCGGGTTGTCCATCAGCCGCAGCACCGGGCCGAGATCGAGGCCGGGCGCCAGCGCGTCGACCGCCGCGGCGTCCTCCACGCCGGCTAGCTGGAGGAGGCAGAGCTGCGGCCAGTAGGTGCGGTCGCGCATGAACTCCGTGTCGACCGTCACGAAGTCGGATGCGGACAGTCGCTCGCAGAAGGCGGCGAGTGCGGCGGAATCGGCAATCAGCGTCATCGCCGCTGCGTTCTACACGGTTTCGCCCGCGCGGCAAAGCGCGGCGATCCGCCTGGGTTGAATCGCCTGGGCGCCTTGACAAGGCCCACCGTTCCGTGCGCTCTTGCGCCCCGCGCCACGGCCAAATCCCGCCCCTCCATGCACGCGTATCGCACACATACCTGCGGCGAGCTGCGCCGCGCCGATGTCGGCACGACGGTCCGCCTGTCGGGCTGGGTCCACCGCAAACGCGACCACGGCCATCTGCTGTTCGTCGACCTGCGCGACCATTACGGCATCACGCAATGCGTCATCGATACGTCGAGCCCGATCTTCCGCGAGGTCGAGGCGACACGGCTCGAAAGCGTCGTCACGCTGACCGGCAAGATCGTCGCGCGATCGGCGGAAACGGTGAATCCGAAGCTGGCGACCGGCGAGATCGAGCAGCAAATCGCCGAATTCAAGCTGCAATCGGCGGCCGACATGCTGCCGATCCAGGTCAACCAGGAGGGCGATTTTCCCGAGGACCTGCGCCTGCGCAATCGGTTCCTCGACCTGCGCGGCGAGAAGATGCACGCCAATATCATGCTGCGCGCGGGCGTCATCGCCTCGATCCGCCGGCGCATGATCGCGCAGGGCTTCACCGAATTCCAGACGCCGATCCTCACGTCATCGAGCCCGGAAGGCGCCCGCGACTACCTGGTGCCGAGCCGTATCCATCCCGGCAAGTTCTACGCGCTGCCGCAGGCGCCGCAGCAGTTCAAGCAGCTCCTCATGGTCGCCGGCTTCGACCGCTATTTCCAGATTGCGCCCTGCTTCCGCGACGAGGACGGTCGGGCCGACCGCTCGCCGGGCGAGTTCTATCAGCTCGACTTCGAGATGTCGTTCGTGACGCAGGAGGATGTGTTCGCCGCCATCGAGCCGGTGCTGGCCGGCGTGTTCGAGGAGTTCAATCGCGGTCGCAAGGTTACCAAGCCGCCGTTTCCGCGCATCGCCTATGACGCGGCGATGCTGAAATACGGCTCCGACAAGCCGGATTTGCGCAACCCGATCGTGATCGCCGATGCCGGCGAAGTATTCCGCGATTCGGCCTTCAACGTGTTTGCCAAGGCCGTCGCCGCCGGCGGCGTGGTGCGTGCCATCCCGGCGCCGGGCGCGGCGGCGCGGCCGCGCAGCTTCTTCGACAAGCTCAACGACTGGGCGCGCGGCGAAGGCGCCCCCGGCCTCGGTTATGTCGTGTTCGAGAGTGGGGCGGCCAAGGGGCCGATTGCCAAGTTTCTCGACGCGCCGCGCGTCGCGAAGCTTCGCGAGTTGGCGGGCGCGGGCGACGGCGACGCCGTGTTTTTCGTCTGCGACAAGAAGGGACCGGCGGAGAAATTCGCCGGCGTGGTGCGCCGCAAGCTCGGCGAGGACATGGCGCTCATCGCGCCCGACGAGTTCCGCTTCTGCTGGATCGTCGATTTCCCGATGTACGAGCTGAATGAGGACAGCAAGAAGATCGAGTTCAGCCACAACCCGTTCTCGATGCCGCAGGGTGGGTTGGAGGCGCTGGAGACCAAGGACCCGCTGACGATCAAGGCGTTCCAGTACGACATCGTGTGCAACGGCGTGGAATTGTCCTCGGGCGCGATCCGCAATCACCGGCCGGATATCATGTACAAGGCGTTCGCCATCGCCGGCTATTCGCAGGAGGACGTCGAGACCCGCTTCGGCGGCATGCTCAACGCCTTCAAGTTCGGCGCGCCGCCGCATGGCGGCTCGGCGCCGGGCATCGACCGCATCGTCATGCTGCTGGCCGACGAGCCGAATATCCGCCAAGTCGTCGCCTTCCCGATGAACCAGCAGGCGCAGGATCTGCTGATGCAGGCGCCGTCGGCGGTCGATGCGGCGCGGCTCAAGGAGCTGCATATCCGGCTCGAGCTGCCGCCAGCCAAGAAAAAAGAATAACCGCCTCAATCGGCGAGGGCGAGGCGCACCGGCTGGTGATCTGAGGCCGCCGTCTCCGTATCGACCTTGATGTCGTCGATGCGCGAGGCGAGTCCGGCCGACACGAACATGAAGTCGCGCGCATGCGGCCCTTGCGGCCACTGGGCGCGATCATGGATGCCGCAGGTCGGCGCGTGCGGTGTCGCTGGAAAGCGCTTCATCCAAGCGTCGGCCAGCGTCTCCGTGCCGTCGCCGAACGGCGCGGTGAGCGCGGCGTAAGGCGGCTCGCTCAGCTCGAAATTGAAATCGCCGCAGATAATGGTGCCGGTCGCCGGGGGCCGCACGCGATAGGGGCCGGGACCGGGCACGGGCGGCCGGCGGTCATTGGCCGCCGCCTCGGCATAGATCGCGCGCAGACGATCGGCCTGGGCAGCGCGCTGCTGCGCGCTGTGGAATTCGAGATGCGTCGTCATGACGCGGATCGGGCCGCGCGGCGTCTGCATCACGGCGCAAAGCGCGCTGCGCGGCATATGCAGCACTGTCGCGTCGGCCGGGCGCGGCATCGGGAAATTCGTCGTCTCGAGCACGGGCAGCCGCGACAGGATCATGTTGCCGAATTTCCGCCGGGCACCGTTGTCGCCGAGCAGATCCACCGCCGGGCTGAAGACCGGCGCATAGCCCGGCAACAGGGCCGCGAGCTGCGCGGTCTGATCGACCGTGGCGCCGCCGCCCATCTCGGCGAAATTGACGGCGATTTCTTGCACGCACAGGACATCGAACGCGCCCAGGCGCCGCGCGGTATCGACGATGCGGCGCAGGTCGACGATGCCGTCAACCCCCTTGCCGTACTGAATGTTCCAGGAGGTGACGACGGTCACGACGGCGCCGTGACGGTGCCGCGTCGGCGCCGCTGCGCCGTTCCTGTGGTCTTGGCTGGCGTCGACATGATCCGCTGGTGATGAGATAGCACCCGCGCCGACGATTGCCTAGCCGCCTAGCTGCGGCCGCCCGCCGATTGCGGGCTCAGGCAGCCGCCGTGGTCGGCTCGCGAGCGGCGGCCGATGGAACCTTCGCGGCTGTCGCCGGCACGCGTCCGATCGTTCGATCCGGCGGAAACGTCACGCTGACGGTGGTGCCGGATTTCGGCATGCTGCGGATCGACAGTCGTCCGCCGTGCTTTTCGGCAAGCGCCTTGGCCAGCGGCAGGCCGAGTCCGGTGCCGTCGAAGCGACGAGAAAGCGTGTTGTCGACCTGGTGGAAAGGCACCTGGGCGACGGCGATTTCTTCCTCGGTCATGCCGATTCCGGTATCGGAGACGACGACGGTCAGCGCGCCGGTCTCGTCCATCGCGGCGCTCGCCATGACGAGGCCGGCTCGCGGCGTGAACTTGACGGCGTTCGACAGCAAGTTACCCAGCAGCTGCTTGACTCGCCCCTGATCGGCGCGCAGGCGCGGGAGTTCCGACTGCACGTCGGCAACCAGCTTCACGGCGGCTTCCCGCGCCCGGTCCTCGATCGCCTTCAGGCTGTCCCCGATGAGCGCCGAAACATCGATCTCGTCGTCGCGCAGCGCGAACTTGCCGGCTTCCATCCGCGACATGTCGAGAATGTCGTTGATGATGGCAAGCAGATGCCGGCCCGACTCCTCGATGTCCGTCGCATAGTCGCGGTAGCGATCGACTCCGATCGGCCCCAACAGCTCGTGCTTGATGACCTCCGAGAAGCCGATGATGGCATTCAGCGGCGTGCGCAGCTCATGGCTCATATTGGCCAGGAATTCCGATTTCGTCTGGTTGGCCGACTCGGCGGTGGCGACGGTGGCAGCCAGCCGGACATTCGTCTCGTGCTGCTGGCGCGTGATTATCTCGGCACGGCGCACGGCCAGCAGAAGGATGAGGTAGACGAGGCCGAACGTGGTAACGACGATCACCGTGACGATCAAGTCCGTCCGTTTGAGGTCGCCGATCAGCGGTGTCATGTCAGTGTAGACCTCGAACACGCCGACGATCGCCGCTCCCGGTTCGCTCGAATGGATAGGTATGTAGCTCGACAGCAGGTTGCGGCCCTCGATGACGCCTTCGAAGGCGCTGAATTTGTCGCGGTAGACCAGTTCGCTGACGACGGTGCCGTCGCGGGCCGAGAGGAAGCCGGCATTCTTACTCTTGTCGTCGCCGATCTGCGCCGCCTCCGACGAATACACGGTGAGGCCGTTGAGATCGTAGAGCTTGACCTTGGCCACGGACAGGCCGCGGAGATTGTCCGCGACCTCGGCATTGAGGGCGGCGATGCGCGGATTGTGGCGCGCCGTCTCCGGGGTCCAGCGCTCGCTCGGTCGCAATATGGGGGCGACGCGAGGCCACAGGCTGTTGGCCAGCGCCCGGGTGAGCGCCACGTTGTTCTGCTCGGCCATATAGACGAGATTGCGGATTTGCACGTCGCGCTGCACATAGGCAAGCGCAACCGCGGCCAACAGAATGACCGCGCCACCTATGATTGCGAATCGCCGCGTGAGTCTCATGCTCAATAGTCCAGCGTGCAATGTGTAGGCTTCGCCAGGCGGATATTCGCCCCGAGCCGAGTCAACGGACCCTGTTGTCGTCCTCGCCTTGAGGCGCGGGCTGCCTGGCCCACTAATGCGCCGATAGTATTTGAAGAAAAATGTTAAGAACGGTTTAAGGCCTTTGCCGTTGCAAGTGTCGCCCGCGCTTGGTCCTATCCCGCCAACGGGATCGATGACATAATTCCGCCGCCTTGCCGCGCTAGCGGTGAGCGCACGACCAATCGTCGGGAGCAATCTATGAGATCTAGCAGGCTGTTCGGTCTACTTACCGCGGCGGCGATGATGACCGTCGCGGGAATGGCCGCGACGGCGCAGATTGTTCCCCATCGCGCCGCCTATACGTTGAGCCTTGGTTCCGCCAAACCGAGCAGCGGCATCGCCGCCATCGAGGGCGGCATGTATATCGACTGGCAGGAAGTCTGCGACGGTTGGACGATCAGCCAGCGGATGCGGTTCAGTCTGGTCGACGGCGACGGCGAATCGATCGACAACGACATCAGTTTTTCGAGCTGGGAGTCGAAGGACGGTCTTGCCTATCGCTTCACGGTGCGCACGGTGCGCGCCGGGGAAGTGACGGAGGAACTGCGCGGGCGCGCGAAGCTCGAGGGCCGCGGGCTCGGCGGCAAGGCGGAGTTCACCGAGCCGCCGGGTGAAGTCATGGAGCTGCCGGCGGGTACTCTGTTCCCGACCGAGCACACCATCGTGCTGATCGACAAGGCGGTCGCCGGCGAGCGCCTGCTGTCGCGCCTCGTCTTCGACGGCGCATCGCTCGACGGCGCGCTCGAGGTGAACGCCGTGATCGGCCCGAAGCAGGCCTCCGAGGCGCCGGCCGCGCCGCATATCGATGCGATCGCCGGCCGGCCGTATTGGCGCGTGCGGATGGCCTTCTTCAAGCCAGCCGAGTCGAATGGCGAGCCGGAGTACGAGACCAGCACCGGCATGCTCGACAATGGCGTCGGCCGGGACTTCCTGTTCGAGTATGGCGACTTCTCGATCAAAGCCAAGCTCGATCGGCTGGAAGCCGCCGCCAAGCCGCGGTGCTGACAGTTACCCGTTCGCAGCGCCGGCGCCGCAGAGCGAGCATCCGACTCCTGCGGTCGCCGTTCAGGACGACGCCGGCCACAACCACGCCGCGCCGCGCACGCCGCTCGAGTCGCCATGTTTGGGCGGCAGTAGCTTGGTGTCGATGCGGTCGGAGAAGGCCCAGGACATCCAGGCGACCGGCACGTCGGTGTAGAGCCGTTCGATCTGCGAGAGTCCGCCCCCCAGCACGATCACCTCGGGGTCGAACAGATTGATCACGGTCGCCAGCGCCCGGGCAAGGCGGTCGATATAGCGAGCAAGCGACGCGGCGGCACCGGCGTTCCCGGCTTCGGCGGCGGCGACGATCGCCGTCGGCAGCAGGTCTTCGCCGGTTGCGGCGGCATGGTCCCGCGCCAATCCCGGGCCGGACAGGAAGGTCTCGATGCAGCCGTCGTGGCCGCAATAGCATTGCGGTCCGGGGCGCTCGTCGCCGTGCGGCCACGGGCGCGGCCAGGGCAGGGGATTGTGACCCCATTCGCCGGCAATCGCGTTCGGCCCCTGGATCAGCCGACCGGCATGGACCAGGCCGCCGCCGACCCCGGTGCCGAGTATGACCCCGAACACGCTGCGCGCCCCGGCGCCGGCGCCGTCGGTCGCTTCGGACAGGGCGAAGCAGTCCGCGTCGTTGGCGAGGCGAACCGGCCGTTTGAGGACCGCCGACAGATCCTGGTCGAGCGCGCGGCCGAGCAGACAGAGCGAATTCGAATTCTTGATCAGGCCGGTGGCCGGGGAAATGGCGCCCGGGATGCCGACTCCGACAGTGCCGGATTCGCCAAGTTCGCGTTCCAAGCCGAGCACCAGCTCGGCGATGGCGGCAATCGTGCCGGGGTAGTCGCCGGTCGGGGTCGGCACCCGCCGGCGCAACGCTTC
>JACQDQ010000258.1 GCA_016201015.1 Pseudomonadota bacterium
CGAGCCCGCGCGCGATCTCGACCGTCCGCTCGGCGCCGGCGCGCGGGTTGGCCGCCCCCATGTTGGTGATCATCGTCGTGCCGGCGTCACGGCACGGGCGGAGCAGCGCGCGCATGCGATGGTCGAGAAGCCGGTTATAGCCGCGCGCCGGATTCGCCATGCGGTCGCGATGCGCGAACGCCACCGTGCGCTCGCCCAGGCATTCGAGCACCAACACGTCAAGCTTGCCGCGCCGCACGAGGTCCAGTGCCGGATCGAGCCGGTCCGCCGCGAAGCCGGCGCCGGTGCCGATGCGCACGAGCGGGGCGGACATTGCCATGGCAATCCTCTCGGGCGAATGCCGCGCGCGCGGCGGCTTATGTCGGTCGGAGCCCGCAGGCGCCGGCGCAGCCGCGAACGGGCTCAATCCCCCTTGAGCCCGCCGATCTCCGGAAAGAACAGCTCGTCGACGGATGTCGGCGTCTGCTTGACGGAACCGATCTGGGCCATGAATTGCGCGGTTTTCAGGACCTTCTGCGGCGTCAGCGTGAAGGCGTAATCCTTGTCGCTGATGATCTGAAGAATGTCTTCGACGGAATTCTTGGTGTCCTTGGCCGCTTCGAGATAGAGCCGCGCCGCGGCGCGCTTGTCCTGGTTGATGGTGTCGATCGCCTCGCGCAGGCCGTCGAAGAACGCCTGGTACGCCCTCGGATTGGCCTCGCGGAATTTGGCGCCCGCCGTCACCAGGACCGCGGTGGCCGGGCCGCCGAGAATCTCGTAGTTGGTGGTCACGAGATGCGCGCCCGGCATCTTTATCTCCCGCTCGTAGAACGGCGAGGAGGAGAAGTGCGCGTTGACGCCGACATTGTTGTTGGCGAAGGCGAGAACGGCATCGGGGTGCGAGAGAGAGATCGTCAAGGGATCGAACCTGGCATATTCCTTCTCGCCGAAGGTCGCCGCGGCCGCCATTTGCAGCATGATCGCCTGCGTCGAGATCTTGACCGAGGGGACGGCGATCTTGTCGGCCGCAGAGAAATCCTTGATGGTCTTCACATCGGGATTGCGGGTGATGAGATAGAGCGGATAGGTCGTCATCGCCGCGACGCCCTTGATCTGCCCGCGGGTCTTGTCCCACAGGATGATCATCGATGGCGCGCCCTGAGCCGCGAAGTGAATCGAGTTGGAGATCAGCCCGTCATTCATGACGCTGGGGCCGGCGACCTTGGCCCAGTTCACCTTCAAACCGCTCAGCCCGGTTTTTTGCGCGTGCTTCTCCGCAAGCTCCTGCGTCTCCATCACCATCAGCGGCAGAAAGCTCACGCCGTATTGCTGCGCCACGGTGATCTCGCTCACCTCGGCGCGAGCCTCGGCGGCAACGGCGAACGACAACACAGCGGCAAGCGCCACGAAGCGCGCGGCAGGACCCATCGTTTCCTCCCTTGAACGCCGCCGCCGATTGGCTGCGGCGGCCCTATTTCCGTAATGAGGACCGCCCCGATTAATCTGTAAATTGAAAAGATTCTATCATACTGATAATTTCTCATTATGGATCCCAGTATCCGCCAGTTGCGCAGCTTCGTCGCCATCGCCAAGGCCGGCAGCTTCACCCGGGCCGCTCAGATGCTGCACGTGTCGCAGCCCGCCCTGACCGTGCAGATCCGGCAGCTCGAAGCGGCCCTCAAGGTCAGGCTCTTCGACCGCAACACGCGCTCCGTGCATGTGACGCGGGTGGGCAGCGAGATGGTCCTCGTTTTCGAGCGCCTGCTCGCGGAGCTCGATACCGCGGTCAGCGGCGCCAATGAGCTTGCCTCAATACGCCACGGCATCGTGCGCCTGGCCTGTCTGCCGTCGCTGGCGGCGACGATACTGCCGAAGGCGATCGCCGCGTTTCGCGTTCGGCACCCGCATGTCGAATTCGTGTTGAAGGACGGAGTGGGCGGAAGGGTCATCGCACTGGTGAAGGCGGAAGCGGTCGATTTCGGCATTACGGCCGGTGCCGTAGACGACCCGGAGCTAAACGCATCTGTTTTGATGCGCGATCGCATGCACGCGGTCTATCTCTCGCCGCACCCGCTCGACCGCGACGCCCGGATCACCCTTGATGCTCTCTCGCGCCATCCGTTGATCCTGATGGATGAGGAAAGCACGGTACGCCAAATCGTCGAGCAGGCGTTTCGAGAGGCCGGCAGATCAAAGACGGCGGCCATCGAGGCGACCTACATGTCGACCGCGCTCGGCATGGTGCGCGCCAAGCTCGGAGTGGCCCTGCTGCCGTCAACGGCCATCGAGGCGAGAGCTTCGGGGAAAATACGCTCTCGGCCGATTGCAGGTTCGAATTTCATCCGGCCCATCCTTGTGGTTCGCAAGACGGGTCGCAGTTTGCCGCCGGCCAGCAGCAGCTTTGTCTCCGCCTTCAAGACGTTGCAAGAGCGTGGTTGACGGCCCGCGCCGGTGACTGGCCCCGCCACTACCGCAAGGACCATCAGGTCGGCCCGGCGCTCAAGCGCGGCGAGGTGTGAGCGGCGCGAGCGGTTTCGCGGATAAGCCGTAGGGGCGTCCGCGGGCTTGGACCCGCGGATCAAACCCGCCCCTGCATCCGACGGGCGGTCTGCGCTGGTTCGGCCAATCGCCCCGCGCTTAAGCTGGCGCATACGCCTGCGCCGCCCGAACATCCTCGACCGTCAATCGCGGGTGGTCCGCGACGATTTCGGCGGCCGTCATCCGCGCCGAGATTTGCGCCAAGTGAACCAGCAGATCGAGTCAAGCAAATCCGGGTCGTGCTTCAGCGCCTTCCATTCTTTTTCGATTTGCGCCAACACGAGATCGGCGCCCAGGCCGATCCAGAAGCTGAATTTGCTGTAGAAGAACGTTCCGGGATAGAGCCCGCGCTCCAAGAGACCCTTGACGACTTCGAGCGATTTCTCCCGCACTTCGTCGTCGTCGTGAATGCCGAGGCAGTGCCTGATCGTGCCCGGAATTTGCCAGAGGCCGACATAGTCGATTTCGGCCTCTCGCATGTAACCCTCTACTAGTTCGCCGATGTCCATCCGGCTCATGGCGACCCCGGTGGATAACGCAAGCCACTGTGCGATATTCCCGCCATGGCGCTGCCCAAGCACGGTGGACCGCTCTTCACCGACCATCGGAATAATCAATCCGGCTCTCTCGTTACTGCCGGAGTTTGCATGATGCTGCGTCCTGTCGTCCTCGCTCTGCTCGCCGTCCTCTGCCTCGCCGGCCCGGCCCCGGCGGCGCCGCGCGACCCGGACGTGCCCAAGGTCGATGCATCGGGACCGTGGCGCGTCATGCATCAGACGAATGAAAAGAGCACCAGCAAGTGCATCGGCAACCCAGTCACCGCCGCATGCGCCGCCGAGACGAAGCTCGCATGCCATATTCGCGAGGACATAGAGCTGTGCCGTATAGCAATGGGACCCGACAATCCGCCGAAATTCACGATGTCGCCTGAGCGGCCCGATCCCAGGAAGCATGAAAGGTATCGTATCGTCTTGGCCAAGCGCGTGCGCACCCGGGACATTGACGAAGTACATTCGATTGATCGCAGCTATGAGCCGGATCGGCTAAGGCCCGGAGATATCATGATCAAGACGCAAGAGCGTGCCTGTTGGGTATCGGCCGGAATATCAAAATGCGCCAGCCTGAACGACCCGCACGAGATCAGCACAAGGTTCTACTTCGTACGCAAATCGGCAGACCGATGGATCGTCATCGATAGGATCACGCAGGATCCCTAGAAGGGGGCGCTGACGGCGGAATGCCGGCGCGCCTAAGGCTTGCCGCGAAACCGAAAATGGTCGTTGCGCGGCGCGTCGACGGCCTTGGCCGCGGTGCGCTGGTTCGCCAACGCCTCTCGAAAATGAGGACCGTAACCGAGCGCTTCAAGCATAAGTATCGAACGAAACGTCCCGGGTCCCAGTTTTCCATCAGCGTTTAGATTCTCAAGCTGGTGTGTCTGGCGCTCATCTTCCGGAACGGTGCGCAGCACCTCGTTGATGGCGTTTTGAACCAGTCGCGCGCCATCGCCACGGCCATTTCGCAGTAGCGTATCGACGAGCGCTGCGGCCGTATAGGGGCTGCTGATTTCGCCGATGCGCCGATGGCCGTTGGCGCGATCGTCGGCCGCCCAATACAGCCGGTCGTCCAGCGCCCGCTGATATATTTGTGCCCGCTGCTCGTCGGTGATTTGACGCAGGTCCGTAACAATCTCAAGGCCCGGAATTTTTCCATTGTCCCGGGCTTCTTTCAGCGTCTGTTCGATGATCCCGCCGACGGCGACGATGCGC
>JACQDQ010000259.1 GCA_016201015.1 Pseudomonadota bacterium
TGCCGCCATCATCGGGCCCTTCACCTTCGAGACCTGCCGCGCCGCCGCGCCCCGGCTCCACCGCCACCTCGCCGATCCGCCACGACGACGACGACGACAACTCGACGCGAACAGAGCCGCCTTATGTTAGCGCCTATGGGTTTCAAACCCGCCCCTACGCATTTGATGAGCGGATCGCAGTCACTCCGCCGCCGCGGGTCGCGCCTTCCACGAATCGACGTAGTCGCGCCACTCGACGCCCTGCGGCATCTCGGCGATGGTCAGCGAGTCTCGGGTATCGAACATGACGGCGACCTCGTCGAGCATATGGCCGCCCTTCGCCCTCTCGGCCAAGGCCCAGGCCTTCGGATGCGGCCCGTGCGTGAAGCCGCAGGGATGCAGCGTCATCATCCCCGGATGGATGTTGTCGCGCGACATGAATTTGCCGTGGTGATAGAAGATCGCCTCGTCGTAATCGTCGTTGTTGTGGAAAAACGGCAACTTTAGCGCGCCGGGATCGCTCTCGGCCGGCCGCGGCGTGAAGGTGCAGACGACGAAACGGCCGGCGAGGAAGGTCGTATGCGCCGAGGGCGGCAGGTGGACGCGGTGGCTCATCAGCGGCCTGATATCACGCCAGTTGAGCCGCACCGGCGCGAGATCGCCGTGCCAGCCGACCGCGTCGAGCGGGTTGAACGGATAGGTGACGGTGGTGAAGGCGCCGTTGCGCTTGATGACGACGCGCGTCTCGTGCTCACCTTGCTGCGCGCGGAACGCCTCGTCAATCGCTGGCACGTCGAGCACCGCGGGATCGAAGATGGCGTGGCGGCCGACCAGCCCCTTGTCCGGCAAGCTGTAAGAATCGTTCGTCGCCTCGGCGAGCAGCGCGGTGACTGGGCTGCTCGCCTCGATCCGCCACATCGTGCCGCGCGGCAGCATGATGTAGTCGCCGGCGCGGAAGGCAAGGTGCCCGTAGTCGCAGAATAGATGCCCCTCGCCCTCGTGAACGAAGATCAATTCGTCGCCGTCGCCGTTGCGCGCCAGCGCGTCCATGCGGCCTTCCATGCGCCAGTAACGCAAGCGGACATGCGCGTTGTAAAGCAGCTCGGTCGCCTCCCACGGCGTGTTGGAGAGGTGGTTGATTCTGGTCAGATCGAAGGCGCGCGGCCGCAGATCGCCCTGCCATTGCGTCCAGCCGGTCGGCGGATGGGTGTGATGCATCTGCGTCGCCGGGCCGAAAAAACCATCCTTGCTGATCTCGCGCTCATAGGTGCCGGCCGGCATGTCGGCATGGGCCTGGCGCGACGCGCGGCCTTCGGCGCGCGGGAAGGAAATCCAGTTCTTCATGACTTGATCACTCCTCTGCGGATTTGATCGAGCTCGATCGATTCGAACAGTGCCTTGAAGTTGCCCTCGCCGAATCCCTCGTTGCCCTTGCGCTGGATGATCTCGAAGAAGATCGGACCGATCACCGTCTTGGTGAAGATCTGCAGCAGCAGGCCGGCGCCTTCGGTCGGCGCGCCGTCGATGAGGATCTGGCTCTTCTTGAGCCGCGCCAAGTCCTCGCCGTGGCCGGGCAGGCGCGCGGCGATCATCTCGTAGTAGGTCGCCGGGGTCGGCATGAACTTGACCTTGGCCGCGCGCAACCGATCGATGGTCGCGTAGATGTTGTCGGTGCCGAGCGCGATGTGCTGGATGCCCTCCCCTTTGTAGGCGGCGAGATATTCCGCGATCTGCGACTTGTCGTCGGCCGACTCGTTGATCGGGATGCGGATCTTGCCGCACGGGCTGGTCATCGCCCGCGAGCGCAGGCCGGTGACCTTGCCCTCGATGTCGAAGTAGCGGATTTCGCGGAAATTGAACACGCGTTCATAGAATTTCGACCACTGATCCATGCGTCCGCGATGGACGTTGTGCGTCAGATGATCGATATAGCTGAGCCCGGCGCCCTTCGGCTGCGGCTCGACGCCAGGCAGCGGCCGAAAGTCGATGTCGTAGATGCTGCCGACCGACCCGTAGCGATCGACGAGATAGATGAGGCTGCCGCCGATCCCGGCAATTGCCGGAATGTTGAGCTCCATCGGCCCGACCCGCCCCTCGACGGGCATGGCGCCGAGCGACAGGGCGCGGCGGTAGGCGGCTGCGGCGTCCTTGACGCGGAACGCCATGGCGCAGGCCGACGGGCCGTGCACGCGGGCGAAGGACTGGGCGAAGCTGCCGGGCTCGGCATTCACCACGAAGTTGACGTCGCCCTGGCGGTAGAGCAGCACGTTCTTCGAGCGATGCTTCGCCACCGCCGAGAAGCCGAGAGATTCGAACAGCCGGCCGAGCGCGCGCGTATCGGTCGCCGTGTATTCGACGAATTCGAACCCGTCGGTGCCCATCGGGTTGGGACCGATGGCGGCGCGCGCCGCTTTGACCGAGGCCCGCGTCCGCGGCCGGAGCGCTAGTCTACGCGGCACTTTCGCCGCCGGCTTTGCTCTGGCAAGCGCCATGATCTTCGCTCCTTCGCAGCGCAATCATTCGCGCTTCGGACCCCTTGACTGCGGAGTCCTTGACGCGGCGATACGTGTCAGAATAATAGTTACAAATGAAACTAATTGCAACCGGAATCGCCGAATCCGAGGCCGGCCCCGACGAGCCGTTCCTGCTCGAGCGGTTCATTCCTTATCGACTGTCGGTGCTGACGAACCTGCTCAGCCGCGCAATCGGCCGGCTCTACGGCCGCCGCTTCGGCCTCGCCATTCCGGAGTGGCGCGTCATGGCAGTGCTCGCCCGCTTCGCCCCACTTGCGGCGGCGGAGCTTTGCACCCGTACGGCGATGGACAAGGTCCAGGTCAGCCGCGCCGTGGCGCGGCTCAAGGCAGCAGGGTACATCGTGCGCTCGGTCGACACCGCGGATCGGCGGCGCTCGCGGCTGCGGCTATCGTCCTCGGGCCGCGCCGTGCACGACGCCATCGTGCCGATGGCGCGCGCCGCCGAAGCGAAGTTCATCGCCGATCTGGCGCCCGCAGACCGCGCCACGCTGGACCGGCTGCTCGGCCTCCTGCTTGATCGCGCGCAAACGCTCGACGCTGCCGGCAACATTGCCGACAAGACCTAGCCGCGGCTTCCGACCGCGAGGCAACCACCGATCGCTCCGACCGTTAGGTCGGTTACGCATTGACAGACCCGACCATGGCCGTCGACGGCAGACGGCGATGCGGCTCAGATGTAATAGCTCGTGAGCGGCGGGAAGCCGTTGAAGCCGACCGAGGCGTAGGTCGTCGTATAGGCGCCGGCGGCCATGATCTGGATCTTGTCGCCGACCGCGAGGTCGAGCGGGAGCTGATAGCCGGCGGCATCGTACAGCACGTCGACCTCGTCGCAGGTCGGGCCGGCCAGTACGACCGGACCCTTCGGCCCGCCGTCATGCGGCGTCTTGAGGCGATACTGGATCGCCTCGCCCATCGTCTCCGGCAGCCCGCCGAACTTGCCGATGTCGAGATAGACCCAGCGCCGCTTGTCGTCGTAGCTCTTGGTCGAGATCAGCACCACCTCGGCCTGGATCACGCCGGCATCGCCGGCGACGCCGCGGCCGGGCTCGACGATCATCTGCGGCAGGTTGTTGCCGAAATGCTCGGTCATCGCCTTCATGATCGCTTCGCCGTAGGCGTCGAGCGTCGGCACCCGCGTGCGGTACTTGGCCGGGAAGCCGCCGCCGAGATTGATCAGCTTGAGCTCGATGCCCTTTTCGGTGAGCGCGGTGAACAGCATCTTGGTCTTGCCGAGGGCAACATCCCACTGCTTCAGGTCGCGCTGCTGCGAGCCGACATGGAACGACACGCCGTGCGGGTCGAGGCCCATGTCGCGGGCGCGGACCAGCAGGTCGCACGCCATATCGACGTCGCAGCCGAACTTGCGCGACAGCGGCCAGTCGGCACCCTCGCCGGTCATGAAGATGCGGCAGAACACGCGCGCGCCCGGCGCCGCACGCGCCAGCTTGTCGAGCTCGGCCGGGCTGTCGAAGGCGAACAGATTGACGCCGTGGCGGAAGGCGGCGGCGATGTCCGGCTCCTTCTTGATGGTACTGCCGAAGGACAGCCGCTGGGCGCCGATACCGAGCGCCATGCACTGCTCGATCTCATAGATCGAGGCAGCGTCGAAGTTCGAGCCGAGTCCCTCGAGCACGCGCAAGATCTCCGCCGCCGGATTGGCCTTCACCGCATAGTAGATTTGCGCCAGCGGCAGCGCCTTGTGCAGGCGCTTGAAGTTGTGAGCGATGACGTCGAGGTCGACGACGAGGCACGGCGACGGCGGGTTTTGCTCGGCGAGAAATCGCGCGATCTTCGGTGTCATTTTCTTCGTGGTCCTTTCCGCACGAGAAGCGAGGCTCGTGGCGGCCGAGGACGGTGCGCGCGGCGTGCGGGCTTGCGTGCGGTAACTTGCGGTTCCCGACCTTGGCCGATCACCGAGTCGCCCCGGCCCCAGACCAAGTCGGTTCCAACAACCAGCATGCCCACCTCCTGCGCGAAACCGTCCAAATACTCGGCCGGCACAAGGGAAGGACGCCTAACGTCGTTGCTTAAACCACCGGGGGCCAGAGGCACGTGCGGATGCGTCGAGTCCTATATAGCGAAAATCTGGTGTATGAAAAGTAAAAAAGCGATTTCGAGGAAAATTTTTCTACTGCGGCGAGTCGGATCGGCCTGTCCCACCAAATCTGACGATCGGCGCGCGGTGACGGCCGACAAAATGAGCAAGCGGGATCAAACGACGCCCGGGTAGTCTCGGCGGCGCCGGAGGAAGCATGAGCAAGCCCGACACCACCCGTGACTACGGCCGCCGCATCGAGCGCGTTGTCGCCTTCATCGGCGCGCATCTCGATGACCCACTCGATCTCGGCCGACTCGCTGAAGTCGCCTGCTTTTCGCCATACCATTTCCACCGCGTCTACCGGGCCATTGCCGGCGAGACGACCGCCGACACGCTGCGGCGTCTACGACTGCATCGCGCCGCCGGCGAGATCGTCCGCGACTCGACGCCGATTGCCGTCGTCGCCCGCGGCGCCGGCTATGGCAGCGTCGCCGCCTTCGGCCGCGCGTTTCGCGCCGCCTATGGCGCGACGCCGGCGGCGTACCGTAAGCGCGGCCGGCTCGTGTCCGTCGGTCCCATCCCCGTAACACAGGAGAGTCTCATGTACGAAGTCTCCATGCGCGAGCTCGCACCGGTGCGTCTTGCCGCGCTGCGCCATGTCGGACCCTACATGGGGATAGGGCCGGTGTTCGAGCGGCTGTCCGCCTGGGCGGGCGGGCGCGGCCTCATCGGTCCGTCGACGCGTGCCTTCGGCATCTACTACGACAATCCCGAGGCCGTGCCCGCGAATCAGTTGCGCTCAGATGCGGGCATCACCGTCGGCCCTCAAGTTGAGGTGGATGGCGATGTACGGTTGATCGACCTCGCCGGCGGGCGGCACGCGGTGTTCGTTCACAAGGGACCGTACGCCGAGCTCGAATCCGCCTATCGCTGGGCCTGCAAGCAGTGGCTGCCGCAGAGCGGCGAGGAACCGGCCGACCGGCCGTGTTTTGAGGAGTACCTCAACGATTGCCGGGCCTTGCCGCCAGCCGAATGGCTCACGGCGATCTGCCTGCCGCTCGCCGAGCGTGGACGCAGCGCGATGGCTTCGTGAGATGTCGGCATGATGTCACGGACCGGCAGAGCGCGGTGCCTCGCGGCGGCTACCTTGTTGGCGATCGGCACTAGCTTGCCTCCCGCTAACGCAGAGGGCATGACGGCCGGGCTTGTCGGTCGTACCTTGGTCGATCCCGTCGAAGGCGGGCCGATGTCGGTCTTCGTCGCCTATCCGAGCAGCGGGCCCGGCGGCACGGCGCAAATCGGCCCATACACGATTGAAGGCGCGCGCGGCGCGCCTCCGGTGGCCGGCCGCTTTCCGCTCATCGTGATCTCGCATGGCACCGGCGGGTCTCAGCTCGGCCATCACGACAGCCTGACGGCGCTGGCGCGCGCCGGGTTTGTCGCCGTAGCTGTCGAGCATCCGCGCGACAATTACCGCGACGACAGCGGATTCGGCACCGATCTGCAGCTCATTGGCCGCCCGCATCACATTGTCGCCCTGATCGACGGGGTCCTTACTGATCCCACCCTGGGCCCAACGATCGACCGCGCGCGGATCGGCATGGCCGGCTTCTCGGCCGGCGGCTACACCGCCCTGGTGGTCATCGGCGGCCGCCCAAATTTCGCCCTCCGCGCCGAGTACCGCCAGGCTGTGCCCGACGATCCATTGATGGCCCGCGCTGCCGCTGTTGGCTCGGCGCTTCGCAAGTCGGGGCTCGAGCTGGTCGGCGACCCGCGTGTGCGCGCCGCCTTCATCATGGCGCCGGCGCTCGGCTTCCTCTTCGACCAAGCGGCCCTCGCCGAATTGCGCGTGCCGGTGCGGCTCTATCGCGCTGGCGCCGACGAAGTACTACGCCACCCATGGCATGCCGAGCGGGTGCGGCAAATGTTGCCGACGCCGCCGGAATACGAAGTGATCGAAGGGGCTGGGCATTACGTCTTCCTCGCGCCGTGCTCCGAGGCCCTAATGGACGCCGTGCCGGAAATTCGCCGCGATCCGCCCGGCATCGACCGCGCTGCCATCCATGCCCGGCTCAACGCCGAGATGGTCGACTTCTTCCGCCGCGCCTTAGGCCAACCGTAGTCGCTTTGATCTGAGCGACGCTGATTGCCAGCCCGGCCGGCCATGGTATAACCGCCGCGAGCGGCATTTCGCCGCGCTCTCTCACGGCGAACGGATTGCGCGTGGCTTCCCGACCGACGATCTCCATTCTCAGCTTACCCAGCGTCAATATGCTCGGTGTGCGGCAATCGCAAATCTGCGGCCGCGAGCAATTCCGGCATCGCTCCTATGTAAGTCCCGTCGCCCACAGCGTAATCTGCGGCCTGGGGTGCCACGGTTACCTCTACGCGCTCGCTGCCTTGTCGCGCATCGTCGGGGGCGAAGCCTGATGCCAGAAAAGAAATTCGCAGTCGATCCAGACCTCATCCGCAAGCTTGCCGAAATCCTGACCGAAACTGGTCTCGGCGAGATCGAATATGCCGAGGGCGAGCGGCGCATCCGCGTCGCCCGGCCGGCGGTGCATGCCGCGGCAAACTCCACGCCGCCCATGGCTGCGGCGACGATCGCGGCCGCGTCGGCTGCTCCGTCGAGCGAATCCGATGCGCCGCCGCCGGGCGCCATCACCTCGCCAATGGTCGGCACCGCTTTTCTCGCGCCCGAGCCCGGAGCGACTCCCTTCATCAAGGCGGCGGAGAAAGTCAAGGAAGGGCAGACGCTGCTGATCATCGAGGCGATGAAGGTGATGAATCCGATCAAGAGCCCGCGCGCGGGGACGGTATCGCGAATCCTCGTCACCGATGGCGCGCCGGTCGAGTACGGCCAGCCCCTCCTGGTGATCGAGTAGATTTCGGCCCGGGCCATTGGACGCGCCCGCGCATGTTTGAGAAAGTCCTCATCGCCAACCGCGGCGAAATCGCGCTGCGCATCCACCGCGCCTGTCACGAATTGGGCATCGCCACGGTTGCCGTGCATTCGACAGCGGATGCGGATGCCATGCATGTGCGCCTCGCCGACGAAAGCGTCTGCATCGGCCCACCGCTGGCGCGCGACAGCTATCTCAACGCCCACGCCATCCTCTCCGCCGCCACCATCACCGGCGCCGAGGCGATTCATCCGGGCTACGGCTTCCTTTCGGAGAATGCCGACTTCGCGGCGATGGTCGAGGAGCACGGTTTCGTCTTCATCGGGCCGGCGCCCGAGCACATCCGCATGATGGGCGACAAGATAATGGCCCGCCGCGCCATCGCCGGCCTCGGCATCCCGGTGGTGCCCGGCACCGGCGGGCCGGTCTCCGACGCAGGCGCCGCTCAACAATTCGCCGACTCCGTCGGCTACCCGGTGCTGATCAAGGCGGCCGGCGGCGGCGGCGGCCGCGGCATGAAAGTGGTGGCGGATCCCGGCGACCTCGCCGAAGGACTCAAGCTCACACGGGCCGAGGCAGCGTCAAGCTTCGGCAACGACGCCGTCTACATCGAAAAATATCTGAGCCACCCGCGCCACATCGAAGTGCAAGTGCTGGCCGACGTCCATGGCAATGTCGTGCATCTCGGCGAGCGCGATTGCTCGCTGCAACGCAGTCATCAAAAAGTGGTCGAGGAGTGCCTGTCGCCTTCGCTCAATGCCGGCCAGCGCGACGAGCTCGGCGCCATGGCCTGCAAGGCGCTGGCCCAACTCGGCTATCGCAATGCCGGAACGCTCGAGTTCCTCTTCGAGGACGGCCGCTTCTACTTCATCGAAATGAACACGCGGCTACAGGTCGAGCATCCGGTGACGGAAATGGTGTGCGGTCTCGACCTCGTGCGCGAGCAGATCCGCATCGCCACGGGCGCGCCGATCCCGTTCCGCCAGGACCAGGTGAATTTCAACGGCCACGCCATCGAATGCCGGATCAACGCCGAGGATCCGCAGACCTTCCGGCCCTCGCCCGGCCGCATCAACGAATATCACCCGCCCGGCGGGCTCGGCGTCCGCGTCGATTCGGCGCTCTATTCGGGCTACCGCGTGCCGCCCTACTACGACAGCATGGTGGCGAAGCTCATCGTCCATGGCACGACGCGCAACGAGTGCCTGATGCGTCTCAGGCGTTCGCTTGATGAATACGTGATCGGCGGCATCGAGACGACCCTGCCGCTGCACCGGCGCCTCGTGCGCGCGGCGGAGTTCATTGACGGCACCTACGACGTGCACTGGCTGGAGAAATTCGTCGGCCGGGCGGGTTGAGCGGCCGCGGTCTTCCGGCGTTTCCAGCCGCCGGCTCAGCGAATCATCGCGCGCAGCTTGGAGGAGAGTAGGTCCGCCGCCAGCACCAGCACCAGGATGACGACGACGCAGGTCGCCGTGTCTTCATATTTGAACAGCTTCATGCTGCTGATCAGCTCGAAGCCGATGCCGCCGGCACCGACCATGCCGAGGACGGTGGACACGCGGATATTCGTCTCGAAGCGGTAAAGGATGACGCCGATCCAGGCGGGCATCACCTGCGGCAGGACACCGAAGACGATGCGCTGGAGCGTGCCGGCGCCGGCCGCGCGCAAGGCGTCGAGCGGCCCCTCGTCGATCTCCTCGATCGCCTCGGCGAAGAATTTCCCGAGCATGCCCGCGCCGTGCACGGCAATCGCCAGCACGCCGGCGAACGGTCCTAGCCCGACCGCCGCAACGAAAACCAGCGCCAGAATAATTTCATTGATGCCGCGCATCACGTTGAGGACCTGACGCAGCAGGTGGAAAACGCCGGCATGCGGCGACAGATTGCGGGCGGCAAAGAAGCAGACCGGCAGGGCGAGGACGATGCCGAGCAGCGTGCCCCACAGCGCAATCTGGATCGTTTCGACCGCCGGCCGGATCAGGTTCTGCGCGTAGGCGAAATTGGGCGGCAGCATGCGGCCCAGGAAATCGACGATCCACGGCCAGCCCGCCGCCAGCGTCGACAGACTCAATTGCGTTCCAACCGCGGACCACCACAGCGCGCCGCCCGCGGCCAGGCCGACGGGCAGCGTGATCCACCAGCCGAGCGGCCCGCGCGGCGGGTTGGCGACGAAACGGAGTCCGGCCATGCTCATGTCCCTGCCTCCTTCTCGCGGCGCGCGCCA
>JACQDQ010000260.1 GCA_016201015.1 Pseudomonadota bacterium
AGCCGGTGCGGCGCTATAGCCAGATCATCGGCTTTGCCACGATCGACATCGCGCCCGGCGAGCACGTCCACACGCATAACTGCGAGATCCGCGATTTCGCGCGCGACTATGCCTATGGCGAATTGGCGCAGCCGACCCGGTACGTCAACCAGCCGGCGACGTTCGAGGGCTTCGCGCGCGCCGATGGGCGCGTCGCCACGCGCAACTATATCGGCGTGCTCACCTCGGTGAACTGCTCGGCGACGGTGGCGAGATACGTCGCCGAGGCGTTCAAATCCAACCCGTTCGCCGAAGGCGGGCCGCTCGCCGAATTCCCCAATGTCGACGGCGTCGTCGCCCTGACCCATAAGACCGGCTGCGGCATGGCCGCGGAAGGCGACGCCATGGACGTGCTGCGCCGGACGATGGCCGGCTATGCGCGGCATCCGAATTTCGCGGCGGTGCTGGTCGTCGGCCTCGGCTGCGAGGCGAATCAGATCGGCGGCCTGATGCAGGCCGAGGGCCTGACCGAAGGTCCCCGGTTCCAGACCTTCACCATCCAGGACACCGGCGGCACGGCGAAGACCGTGCGCGAAGGCGTGGCGCGCGTCAAAGCGCTGCTGCCCGAAGTCAACAGGATACGGCGGCAGACCGCGCCGGTGTCGCAGATCACCATCGGCCTGCAATGCGGCGGCTCCGACGGCTATTCGGGCATCACCGCCAACCCGGCGCTCGGTGCCGCCTCCGATCTGCTCGTGCGCCACGGCGGTACGGTCATCCTGTCGGAGAGCCCCGAGACCTATGGCGCCGAGCATTTGCTGACGCGCCGCGCCGTCAGCCGCGCCGTCGGGGAAAAGCTCGTCGCCAAGATGAAATGGTGGGAGGACTACACGGCGCGCAACGGCGTCCACATGGACCACAACCCCTCGCCCGGCAACAAGGCCGGCGGCATCACCACGATCCTGGAAAAGTCGCTGGGCGCCGCGGCCAAGGCCGGCGCCACCAATCTGGTCGATGTCTACGACTACGCGGAGCCGGTGACGGCCAAGGGCTTCGTGTTCATGGACACGCCGGGCTACGACCCGGTCTCGGCGACCGGCCAGGTGGCGGGGGGCGCGAACCTCATCTGCTTCACCACCGGCCGCGGCTCGGTGTTCGGCTGCAAGCCGGCGCCGTCGATGAAACTCGCCACCAATTCGATGCTCTACAAGCGCATGACCGACGACATGGATATCAATTGCGGCACCATCGTCGACGGCGACGAGACCGTGCAGCAATGCGGCCAGCGCATTTTCGATCTCATCCTGCGGGTGGCTTCCGGCGAGAAGACCAAGAGCGAGGCGCTCGGCTTCGGCGAGGACGAATTCGCGCCATGGCAGCTCGGCGCGGTGATGTAGATGCGGTTCCTGACCGCCGCCCTCGTCGCTTTTCTGGCAGTCGCCGCGCCGGCCGCGGCCGCGCCGATGGATGCTGCCTTGCAGACCGAACTTCTCGCGCTCCAAGCCGCCTTTACCAAGGCGGTCGCCGCCGGCGATTTCAAGAAGGCGCTCACCCTGCTCTCGGCGGAGCAGCGCAAGGGACTGGAGAAGGAAATCAAGACCCAGAAGGCCCGCAAAGAGCTGTCGGAGATGATGAAGGGTACTACCCCTGATTCATTCGATGTCGAGCATACCGAGCTGTCCGAGGACGGCACGCAGGCCAGGATCGAAGGCCTGGCCAAGCTCATTCTGTCGCCCGAGGCGCTCAAGCGCTTCCCCGACCCGCCGCCGGATGGCGTCGCGCAGAGCGAGATGACTTACGAGTTCGCCAAGGAGAAGGGGACGTGGAAATACGTCACCCGCACCTTCGGCCCCGACCCGCGCACGATCGCGGCGTGCGATGCGGCGTTCGGCTCGCTCGACGATTTCGACCGCGACAAGGACGTCGGCATGGGCGGCATGATCCGCCGCGTCGCCTTCGAGACGGACCACATCCTGATCGTCATTCGCATTGTCGACGAGGAGCAATGCCTGTTCCTGCCGCCGCGCGAGGAAATCGAGAAGAATGGGTTCAACGCGGCGCTGCTTCAGCCGCGCGCGATCATCGAGGCCAATGGCAGCCCGCATCGCAGCGACAAGCAGAAAGTGTGGGTGGAGGGGTTGAAGGTGCAGAAGTGACAAGCGACCGGCGCATCCATGCCGTCGCTTGAACTGCTCGTCGCGTTCGCTGTCGCCACGCTGATTTTCGCCTACGTGCCGGGCCCCGGCATTCTCTACACCGCGGCACAGACCTTGGCGCGCGGCCGCCGCGGCGGCTTCATGGCGGCGTTCGGCATCCATTGCGGCGGCTACGTCCATGTTCTCGGCGCAACGCTCGGTCTGTCGGTCTTGCTCCGCCACGTGCCGGAGCTGTACGTCGCCGTGAAGACCGCCGGCGCGCTCTATCTCGTGTGGCTGGGCGTCACGATGATCCGCTCCAAGCTCGATGCCGTGGTCCTTCCCTCAATTGCTCCGCGGAGAGCATCGCGCGCCTTTCTCGATAGCGTGGCGGTCGAGGTTCTCAATCCCAAGACCGCGCTGTTCTTCCTCGCCTTCCTGCCGCAATTCGCCGACCCTGGCGCCGCCGCGCCGGTCTCGCTTCAACTCCTGATTCTCGGGACCGTGGTCAACATCACCTTCTCCTCGGCCGACATCGTGACCGTGTATCTGGCCTCGGCGCTCCTCGGCCGCCTGCGCCGCAGCGCGACGGCCCAGCGTTTCATGCGCTGGGTGGGCGGCTCGGTCCTGATCGGCCTCGGGGCGCATATGGCCGCCTCGCGGAATTAGTCGCCGACTGCCGGATTCAGCGCTGCCGGCGCGAGCCCGAGAATCCATCCTTCGAGCGTGCGCACCATCTTGTCGTCCGGCACGCGCGCGTCGCGGTGCCCAAGGACGATATTCAGCATGCCGAAAACGCCAACCGTCGAATCGAAGCGATCTTCGCCATCGGACGACGTGCCGAAACCACCGATAATTTCGGCGCGCAATGCCGGCATCAGACGCACTCCCGCCGCCTTCGCCCAACGCAGTAGCACGCCCGCATTGGCCTGGCGCGCGGCGCGGTCGCGCTTGCCGCCGCGTGCCCCCGGCGGCGGTCGCGGAAAGCGCACGCCGAGATGGCCATAGATTTCCGCCGGATAGGTCTCGGCAATGACGATCCGCCCGGGCCGGAACAGCGACGACAGCTCGCCGGCGAACGGCCAGATCGCCACATCGAGCGCGGCGTCGGCAAGCGCCGGGGCCAGCACCTCGCGCCAGCCGGCGATCGCCGCCTTGCCCACTTGCTGCGCGCCAATGGTCCAGAACAACGGCGCCGGCGCCCGCCGCATCGGCGTCGCCTGGTCGCAGGCGCGGCGAATGCCGCCGATATCGGCGACGCCGAGCCCGGCCAGCAGATGCCGCAGCTTAGCGCGGCCTGGGCGCTGCGGGTAGAACGGCCGAAACCGGCCGATGTCGCGCGGCCGCGCCGCCACGTCGTAGAATCGCGACCAAATGCCGCGCCCGAGCAGCGGCAACACGCCGACGAAGCCGCCGCCGTCGACATGCGGCGCGTAGAGCTGCGGCAGGCCGATCGGGAAGTCGAAACCGACGAAGATCGGCCCGGCCGGCCGCCGCGCGGCGAGCCGTGCCAGCAGCGTCGCCGGATCGCCGACCGGCTCCGGCGGCGCCACGCCGTAGCGGCCGTTCGGCCCGCGTGCGGCCACGGTTATCCAGCGCTTGGCCGCCGCGGACCCCCAATCCGCATGGGCGACGAGGACGGGAACAGCCGCCGCCCTCCGTTCGAATTTTCCAACATCATTCATTGCGGCTTCAAATTGGCAACGTTTCCCCGTAACCTGTCGCATGGGAGACATCATAAAGGGAGCGCCGTCCATGTTCAGCCGCCTCAGCCGCTACGCCGTTGTTTTGTCTACCGCCGTTCTGCTCGTGGCTCGCGTCGCGCTGGCGCAGGATGTCGGCATCGTCGAGAAGAAGGTCTTCGCCATGCCGAGCTACACGACGGTCGGCGGCAAGACCATCCGTGACGTGAAGGTCGGCTGGGAGAGCTACGGCGCGCTCAACGCCGCGCGCGACAACGTCATCATCGTGCCGCATTTCTTCACCGGCAACTCGCATGCCGCCGGCAAGTACAAGGAGACGGACGCGGCGCCCGGCTACTGGAACGCGATCATCGGTCCCGGCAAGCCGGTCGACACTGGCAAGTTCTTCGTCGTCAGCGTCGACACGCTGGTCAACGTCAACACCAAGGACCCCAACACGACGACCACCGGCCCGGCGACGATCAATCCCGAAACAGGCAAGCCCTACGGCATGAGCTTCCCGATCGTCACCTTTCGCGACTTCGTCAACGTGCAGAAGGCGCTGCTCGACTCGCTGGGCGTGACCAAGGTGCAGGCGGCGATCGGCGCCTCGGGGGGCGCGTTGCAGGCGCTCGAATGGGCAGCCGCCTATCCCGATTTCGTGGCGCGCGTGATCCCAGTCATCGGCATCGGCGAGCTGGACGCCTTCGCCATCGAGCGGCTCAATCTGTGGGCGATGCCGATTCTGCTCGATCCCAACTGGAACAATGGCGATTACTACGGCAAGGCGGAGCCGGTCGCCGGGCTTGCCGCGTCGCTCAAATCGGTGACGCTCGACACCGGCCATTGGGGCTGGGCCGAGAAGACGTTCGGCCGCAAATTCGCGGCCGAGGGCAAGAGCCCGCTGGCGGCGTGGGAGAACAAGTTCGCCATCGAGGCTGCGCTCGATGGCGCCGGCGCCGCCCGCGCCAAAACGAGCGACGCCAACTCGTTCCTCTATCTGGTGCGCGCCAACCAGCTCTTCAGCGTCGTGCATAAGGATTCGCTCGAGGCCGGCCTCGCCGAGATCAAGGCCAAGGTGCTGTTCGTACCGGCCAAGTCGGACCTGCTGCTGGTGCCCGATCTGGCGCGGCGCGCGGTGGAGATCCTGCGCAAACAGGGCAAGACCGCCGAGATCTTCGAGATCGAAGGCGACCGCGGGCACCTCGAAGGCTTGCTGAGCATCGCCAAGGCGGCCGAGCCGATCCGCAAGTTCCTCGCCGAATAGCGCGATGGCGAGGGACTTGTTTTCGCTGGCGGGCCGCGTCGCGCTCGTCACCGGAGCCTCGCGCGGGCTGGGCCTCGGCATGGCGCTCGCGCTCGGCCAGGCCGGCGCGCATGTGGTGCTCAACGCGCGCGACGCCGCCTTGCTAGCAACACGCCGGATGGAAATGGCGGCGGAGGGGCTCTCGGCCGACGTCGCCGCCTTCGACGTGACCGACGAAGCGGCGGCGACCGCGGCAATCGCGCGCATCGAGCGCGAGCGTGGACGGCTCGACATTGTCGTGCTCAATGCCGGCATCAACATCCGCGGGCCGGTCCTCGACATGAGCACGGCCGATTTCAACAAGGTGATCGCCACCAACCTCACCTCGTGCTTCGTCATGGCGCGCGAGGCGGCGCGCGGCATGGTCAAGCGGGGGCATGGCCGCATCGTCATGACGACGTCGATCATGGGGCGCATCGCCCGGCCCAGCATCACCGCCTATTGCGCCGCCAAGGCCGGGCTCGACTCGCTGACGCGCCAAATGGCCGTCGAGCTCGCCGCCAAGGGCGTCACGGTCAATGCGATCGCGCCCGGCTTCTTCGTGACCGAGCTCAACGCGCCGCTCGTCGCCAATGCCGAGTTCAATGCCTTCATCGTCCGCCGCACGCCGGCGGCGCGCTGGGCGCAGCCCGAGGAGCTGGGTGGCGCGGTCGTCTTCCTCGCCTCCGACGCCGCCGGCTATGTCAACGGCCATACGCTGGTCGTCGATGGCGGGCTGACGGCGGCCTTGTAGAGCCCGCTGCTCCGGTCGATTCCGCCCTGTTTCCAAGGTGTTAGGCCGCCTTGCGAGACGTTCCCGCAAGCCCCATATTAGAATCGTTCTAAGTGGTATGAGGTTCAATATGGTAGCGCTTCGCTCCTCGGGGTGGCCCCAGCAAGTGGGCCAAGCTCGTTCTCTTCGTTAGCCTCGCCGGCGCGGCGCTCGGCCCCGCCGGCGCAGTGAGCGCACAGGTAGGGGTCAGCGCATACTGCCTGCCGCGCGCGCAGATCGTCGAAATCCTCGAAACCGAGTTTGCCGAACGGAAAATTGCCCACGGGCTGTCCGACGACGGCAACCTGATCGAGATCTGGGTCAGCGAGCGCGGCACGTTCACCGTTCTCAAGACGACGCCATCGCGCATGTCCTGCGTCGCCGACAGCGGCGCCGCGTGGCAGGACGGGATCGCCCAGCGTCTCGGCCTGCCGGCGCGGCTCGGTTCCAGGCCCGAGTGAGCAATGCGCTGTCGCGTATGGGAGCGGCGGCGGCGTGCCGGGCAGCGCCTTGACGACGCGCTCGCCCAGCGCGTTGTGGATGTAGACGGCGTCGGGGATGCCGAGGCGGCTCGCCTGCACCAGCCGCCCGGCGGCGTTGTAGGTGAACGTGCAATTTGCGCCGACGGCACGGTTGTCGCTATCGGCCTGGCCGGCGGCCGTATACGTGAACGGGCGCGTCGAGGCGCCGCGCATCACCGAGTTGAGCCGGTTGCTGGTCGCGGGTAGGCGTAGGTCTCGCTGAACGCGCCGGTGCCGGTGAGGGCCTGGGTCAGCCGGTTGCTCACCGCGTCGTAGGCGTATTGCGTGACGATGCCGCGGGCGTCGGTCGCCTGCGTCAAATTGCCCGCCGCGTCGTAGAGATAGACCGTGGCGCCGGTATCCGGGCTGGTGGTCTGGATCAGGTTGTTGAGCCCGTCATAGACATAGGCGGTCGCCAGATTGTGCTGGTCCTTGACCTGGGTCGCGTTGTCGCGCGCGTCGTAGGCCACCGGCACCGTGCCCGAGGCCGGATCGGTGGTGGCGGTCAGGCGGTTGAGCGCGTCATAGGCCTGGCCGGTCTGATGCGACAGCGGGTCGGTCACCGCCGTCACGTTGCCGTTGTTGTCGTAGCCGTGTTGGCCGCGCGAATCAGCCGCCGCGCGTCGTCGTAGGTATAGTCGAGATAGGAGCCGTCGGGCCGCGTCACCCGCGTCACCAGCCCGGCCGCGTCGTAGGCGAAGCCGGTGGCGGCGTCGCCGGCAGCCGCATGCACGGTGAAGCCGGTGAGCCGCCCGCGCACATCGTAGGCGAGGTCGGTCTGCACCTGATTGGCGTCGACGATGGTGAGGGGCAGGGCGCGGGCGTTGTAGGAAGTGATGGTGGTCGCCTGGCCCAGCGCGTTGGCCACCTGCGTCAGGTTGCCGGCCGCGTCGTAGCTGTACTGCGTCAGGTCCGTGACATCGGTGCGCGGCCCGTCGACCGAGGCGAGGAGCCCGGTCGCCGTGTAGGTGTAGGCCCAGCTCCGCGTGCGGCCGTTGGTGCTGTACGGCACGTTCTGCGTCGTCGTATCCGTCTCGGTGCGCTGCGTCAGGCGGCCGCTGGCGTCGTAGGCGAGATCGATCGTCCGCCCCGGCTCGACGATGCGCGTCGGCACCCTGAGCGTGGCGTGCCAGGTGGTGGTGACGGTGCGCGCCTGCGCCGTCGCCGAGGCCTCGGTGCGGCTGGTCTCCTCCCCGGTCGTGGTGTCGCGCACGAAGGTGGTGCGGACGCCCTTGAAGTCGGTGATGCTGTTGACGAAGCCGCGCGAGGTGTAGTCCTGGATGCCGTTGGCGGCCGGCACGTTGGCGCTGGCCTGGCGCTCGATGCGGCTCAGCTTGTTGCGGTTCTGCGCGCTCAAGAAGCGGTAGATGGTCTGGCTGCCCAGCGGGTTGGTCACGGTGCGCGTGCGCGCCGTCTCGTCATAGGCGATGGCCGCGTGCTCGACGCCGCCGGCATGCTCGCTCGCCGTGACCCGGCCCAGGCTGTCATAGGTCCAGGTGGCGAAGCGCACGCCGCGCTCGTCGGTGAAGCCGGTGAGCGCGGTGGGGATCGTCGCGGTTTCGTAGAGATAGGCATGGCTGACGCTTTGCGAGCCGTCGGCCAGGCTGCTCTGGAAGCCGGTCAGCTTCTCGGTGCCGGAGACCGGCACGCCGCCGTTCAGCAGCCGCGTGTAGGTGTATTTCAGCGACAGCCCGCCGGGCGTGTCGATCTGCGTCGCCACGTCGCCGGTCCAGGTGAAGGCGAGCACGCGTCCGAAGGAATCGGTGACCGTCGCCAGCTTGCCGTTCGCGTCGTAGGCCAGAGTCTGCACATAGCCGTCGCGCGTGCGCGACGACACCAGCCGGGCGATAAACGGGGCGACGGCGCCGGCCGGCAGCTCGAACGTATCGACGCGGTCGTTCTCGTCGGTGAAGGTATAGGTATTGGTCGTGCCGACCCGCGCGATCTTGGCGACGACGTCGTTGGTCGAGGCGAACCAGGTGTTGGACGAGCTGAAATAGGTGTAGTTCAGATAGGTGCCGTCCTCGCGGCTGACCGTCGCCGCGCTCGGGCTGGTCGCGCTGTTGAGGATGATGAAGCGGTCGAATGTCGTGCTCCAGCCCTGGCCGAGGGACATGCCGCCGCGCTGCAGCCCGCTGCGGTAATAGCGCGTGAGCGCCAGCGGCTTCTGCCCGCCGCTTTCGAAGTCGCGGAACTGCTGGAATTTCATGCCGAGCGACAGGACGACGGGATTTCCTTCGGTCCTGTCCATCTCCATGCCGCTATTCGCCTCGCCGCGGCCGGCATTCGGATTCTCGGGACCGAAGCAGTTGCCGGTGCAGATCGCGATCGGCGGCGAGGGCTGAATGCGCTGCGGCACGCAGGTTCCCTCCGGCGTCGCGAAATCCAAGCTGCTGACGCACGTGAAGTCGGTCCAGCCCCAATTGCTGATGTCGCCGACGCCGAGAAAATGGTGGTAGTAGCAGTCGTAGCGCGCCAGTGCCGGCTCCGGCCGCTTTTTCATGAATTCGAGCGGCGTGCCGAAATGCTTCTGCGCGATGTCGGCGCAGGCCGCTACCGGATCGGCGAAATAGAGCGGACTCGTCCCGTAGCCCTTCCAGCCGGGCGCGGTGCCGGACTGCGCCTGGGCC
>JACQDQ010000265.1 GCA_016201015.1 Pseudomonadota bacterium
AGCAGATCCTCCGGGTTGTAGCGGGCCGGATCACCGCGGAAACTCGGATCGGAGGAGCCGGGGATGGTCGGCTTGCCGGCGATCCTTATGTCATGGGCGCGGGCATAGGCGCGCTGGCCGCTGGTGCCCGTTCCCTGGTTGCCGGTCCATTCGACGGTGACGGTGTAGCGGTGGCTTTTTGGCATTTGGACGATCTCGATGTGGGCAATCAATCGGCCGGGCGGTCGTAGGCTGGTAGGGACCAGGGCTCCGCGATCGCCTTTTCACGCCAGTCGGCCATGAACGGGTGCGACCACACGGCGTCGATATACGGCCGCAGCGCGTCCGGCAGCGGCGGTTCCCAGGTGATGAAGCGCGTCACCACCGGCGCGTACATGCAATCGGCCGCCGAAAACTTGCCGAACAGGAACGGGCCGCCCGCGCCGTAATTCCGGCGCGCCTCGGTCCAGATCGCCGCCACCCGCGCGACATCGGCCAGGGCCTTGTGGGTGCGGCCCTTACCCGGAAATCGCGCGCGGATGTTCATCCACATGTTCTTGCGAAGCTCGGCGAAGCCGGCGTGCAGTTCGGCGCTGATGGCGCGGGCATGGGCGCGCGCGGCGCGATCGGCCGGCCACATTCCGGCCCGCGGGGACAGCTCGGCGAGATACTCGCAAATCGCCAGGGAGTCCCACACGCGCAGATCGCCGTGCTTGAGCACGGGAACCCTGAGCGACGGCGAAGCCTCGCGCAGCAGCGCCGGCGTCTCCGGGCGATCCAACGGGATGACGACTTCCTTGAATTGCAGGCCGGCCAGTTTGCAGGCCAGCCAGCCGCGCAGCGACCAGGACGAGTAATTGCGATTGCCGATGTAGAGGGTGTATTCGCTCATCGCGCCAACCTAGCCGGCGACTGCGAAAGCGGCAAGACACCTAACGCCAGTGCCAGGCTTTCCAACAAGTCTGCGGGGTGGCATAGTTCATCCGAACAATTGCGTTCGGCGGATGAGCTGCCGCGGGGAGGCGTTCGGGTGGCGACACGTCTGCGCGGCGTCGTCGGATTTTTCGGCTTCATTGCGATTTGGCAGGCGCTCGCCAGTCTCGGCGTCGTCAATTCCTTTCTCTTGCCTTCGCCGCTGGTGGTGGCCGGCGCGGTCATCGACCTCACTGTGGACGGGTCACTCGGCAGGCACGTTTTGGCGAGCCTTGAGCGCGTGTTCGTTGGATTCCTGGTCGCTGCCGCCATTGGCATCCTGCTCGGCCTCGTCACAGGCTGGTCACGCTCGACCTCCGACGTGCTGAAGCCGATCGTCGAGGCGTTGCGGCCGATTCCGCCAATTGCGTGGACGCCAATCGCCATCCTGTGGTTCGGCGTCGGCAATGCGCCAAGCTATTTTCTCGTGTTCATCGGCGCCGTCTTTCCTGTCTTCGTCAACACGTTTACCGCGGTTCGCGGAATCGACCGCTCGCAAATCAATGCGGCGCTATGCCTCGGCGCCGGACCTTCGCTGTTGCTGCGCGACGTGCTGATTCCGGCATCGCTGCCGATCATATTCCCGGGACTGCGTATCGGCCTGGGAATCGGATGGATGTGCGTCGTTGCCGCAGAATTGATCGCTGCGGAATCCGGCCTCGGCTACATGATCCAGCAAAATCGCGTGCTGCTGCAAACGCCGAACGTGGTGGCGGGAATGGTGACGATCGGTGTGATCGGCTTCGGCATGAGCGCCCTCATGGGGCTATTCGAGCGCCGCGTCATCGGCTGGAGCCAGTCCACGAGATGACCGCCCCCGGCAATGGCCTGCAGCTGAAGATCGAGGGCGTATCGAAACGGTATTTTGTGCGCCGCGGCCAGCCGCCGATTCAGGCTCTCGAGCGTATCGACCTGACAGTGCGTACAGGCGAGTTCGTATCGCTGCTTGGGCCCAGCGGCTGCGGCAAGTCCACGTTGTTGAATATTGTCGCCGGATTTCAACAGCCGAGCGAAGGTCGCGTTTTGCACAATGGAGAACCGATCATGCGGCCGGACCGCCGCCGGACCGTGGTATTTCAGGATTACGCGTTGTTCCCGTGGATGACGGTCCAGCAGAACGTCGAGTTTGGTCTCAAGGCGCAGGGCATGGACCCCGGCAGCCGCGCGGTTATCGCCCGTGATTTCATCGCCCGCGTCCATCTTTCGGGCTTCGAGGATCGATATCCGCACGAGATTTCCGGCGGCATGAAGCAGCGCGCGTCGATCGCGCGGGCGCTTGTGCCCAATCCGGATGTCGTGCTGATGGATGAGCCGTTCGGCGCGCTCGATGCGCAGACGCGAGTCTTGCTTCAAGAGGAGGTGGCGCGGCTGAGCGCCGATACCGGAAAGACGGTGGTCTTCGTGACGCACAGCATCGAGGAAGCGGTATTCCTCGCCGATCGCGTCGTCGTCATGACCACGCGGCCGGGGCGCATTCGCTCCCAGGTCGAGGTCAAACTTCCGCGCCCGCGCGTGCCGGAGATGCGCTACGACGCCTGGTTTATCCAGACAGTGCAACAGCTTTGGCAGTCATTGAAACCCGATTGGCAGGAGAGGAGTGATAGCGATGCAAAAGCACGTCATTAAATTCATTGGGGCGCTTGCAACATGGGCGGTCGCGACAGGCGCCATGGCGCAAGACTTGAAGCCGGTGCGCATCGGCTGGCAGCCGACGACGACGGTCGAGGCGCAGATCGCGCATACTCTGGCCAAGACCGACATCCTGGAGCGCAACGGCCTCAAGGGCGAGCTGACCATGTTCAGCTATGGTCCGGCGGTGAATGAAGCGTTGATATCGGGCGCGATCGACGTCGGCTTCATCGGCGACATGCCGTCGATTTCGCTGCTGGCGACCGGCGCGCCGATCACGATCGTGGCCCGCCAGTCGGTGTTCCGCGGCTCGATTCTTGCGTCGACGAAGACCGACATCAAGACGGTGGCCGACCTCAAGGGGAAGAAGATCTACGGGCCGTATGGCAGTTCGATCTACCGGTCCGCCCTCAACATGATCAAGGATGCCGGCCTGCAGCCGGGCCGCGACGTCGAGGTCGTGAACATGGGCTTCGCGGACCTATCCGATGCGTTGAAGGCCGGTCGCATCGATGCCCTGTTCGTATGGGATCCGTGGATCGAGCTGTTCGTCACCGAGGGACTGGCCCGCGAGCTGAAGGCGGACACGTCGTTGACGATGGTCGTGGCGATGCGCGACGCCTTTGCCAAGTCGTCGCCGGATGCCGTCGAGCGCTTCCTCAAGGCCCACAAGGAGGCATCGCTCTTTGCCGCTGCCAACCGGACGCTTGCCAACGAATGGTTCAGGCAGCCGGAGGCCGCGCGCCGTTTGGCTCCGCAGCTTATCGACGTCGCCACCGCCTATGATCCGGCATGGAAAGCCGAAAAACTTGCTGACATTCGGCTTGCCTTCAGCCCTGCCGAGTTCGAGCGCTATAAGGACGTGGCACGCTTCGCGCAGGAACTGAAAATTACGACGACTCTGTCTCCGGTTGAAGCGAAGACAGACCTCACTTCTGCCCGCAGGCTCGACGCCGCCGGGTGGGCGTTCGATCCGAAGAGCGTGAAAGTAAAGCCGTGACTTGATGGCGGCGGCGGGCGGCGCGGCCCGCCGTCGATAAGACTTTGACGGCGGCCTGCAGCCGGGTATCGTCGCCCCGCTCGCGGTTCGGCGAGCGGTCCCACAGCCCGGAGTTGCCTCCCGTGTCCCTTCCGTTCCGCACGCGGTCGACCCCCTCGACCCGCCCGCTCGCTTTGATCACCAAGGCCGGGCTTGCTGCATGGCTCAAGGCGGCGCCGGCGTTGGCGCGCAACTGGGTGGCCGGCAGCGGCTTCACCGGATCGCCGGGCGAGCTTTGCCTGGTGCCGGGGCGCGATGGCAAGCCGGTGCGGGCGCTGCTGGGCGTTGCCGGCGACGGCGCGGCGGAGGACATTTGGCACGCGGCATCGCTGCCGACGCGTCTATTGGAAGGAAGCTGGAACCTCGATCCGCAGCCCACGGCCAAAATCGCCAATCGCGTCGCCATCGGCTGGGCGCTCGGCGCCTATGCCTACACACGCTACAAGAAGGCGAAGCGGCAGCCGGCGGAGCTGGTGTGGCCCGACGCGGCGGACAGGCGCCAGGTGACGCGCTTCGCCGAGGCCGCGACCATGGTCCGCGACCTCATCAATACGCCGGCCGAGGAGATGGGGCCGGCCGAGCTCGCCGACGCGGCACGCGACATGGCCAAGCAGCTCGGCATGGAGGCAGATGTCATCAAGGGCGACAAGCTGCTGAAGCAGAATTATCCGCTGATACATGCCGTCGGCCGAGCCAGCGCCCGGGTACCGCGCCTTATCGATCTGCGGTGGGGCGATCCGCAGGCCCCTCGCGTCACGATCGTCGGCAAGGGCGTGTGCTTCGATACCGGCGGCCTGGATCTCAAATCCGACGCCAATATGCGCCTCATGAAGAAGGACATGGGCGGCGGCGCGCTCGCCCTCGGCCTCGCGCGCATGATCGCCGATGCCAAGCTGGCGGTGGCGTTGCGCGTTCTCGTCCCGGCCGTGGAAAACTCGGTGTCGGGCACCGCCTACCGGCCGCTCGACGTCATCCGCTCGCGCCAGGGCTTGACCGTGGAGATCGGCAACACCGACGCCGAGGGGCGACTGATCCTGGCCGACGCGCTGACCGAGGCCTCGAGCGAGACGCCGGCGCTCATCGTCGACTTTGCCACGCTGACCGGCGCGGCGCGCGTGGCGTTGGGTCCCGATCTGCCGGCCATGTACTGCAACGACGACGATCTGGCGGCCGAGCTGCTGCGCCATGCGGCGGCCGAGGCCGACCCCCTGTGGCGGATGCCGCTGTGGCGTCCCTATCGCGCGCGGCTCGACAGCAAGGTTGCCGATCTCAACAACGTCTCCGGCGACAGCTTCGCCGGCTCCGTCACCGCCGCGCTGTTCCTGCAGGAATTCGTCGGCAAGGGCATTCCCTGGGTGCATCTCGACATCTATGCCTGGAGCCCGCAGACGCGGCCCGGCCGGCCGGAAGGCGCCGAGGCGCAATCCTTGCGCGCCGTCTTCGCCCTGATCGCCGCGCGCTTCGGCGCGCGCGCCGCGGGCTGACGCGGATGAGTCTGGATATCGACGCGTGCCTGGCGTTGGCGGTGCGCCTGGCCGACGTGGCCGGCGCGATTGCCATGCGGCATTTTCGCACGGCGGTCGCCGTCGATGACAAGCCCGACACTTCGCCGGTCACCATCGCCGATCGCCAGGCGGAGCAGGCGATGCGCGCGCTGATCGCCAAGGACTTTCCCGAGCACGGCCTGATCGGCGAGGAATTCGGCGCCGACCGGGGCGACGCCGAGTTCGTCTGGGTGCTCGACCCGATCGACGGCACGAAGTCGTTCATTACCGGCCGGCCGCTGTTCGGCAGCCTGATCGCGCTGTGCCGCGCGGGACGGCCGATTCTCGGCGTCATCGACTGCCCCGCAGCGCGCGAACGATGGGTGGGCGCGGAAGGCCGGCCGACCACGCATCAGGGGCGGGCGGTGCGCACCAGCGCCTGTCCCCGTCTGGCGCAGGCGGCGCTGTTGTGCACGTCGCCGTTCATGTTTGAGGGCGCCGACCGCGAGGGCTTCGACCGCCTCCGGCGTAGCGTCAGGTTTGCGCTATGGGGTGGCGACTGCTACGGCTACGGGCTGCTGGCCAGCGGCTATGCCGACTTGGTGGTCGAGGCCGAACTCAAGACGCATGACTGGGCGGCGATCGTGCCGGTGGTCAAGGGGGCCGGGGGCGTGATGACCGACTGGCAGGGCCGCGAACTCGACTTCGCGGCTGACGGACGGATGCTGGTTGCCGGCGACCCCCGCGCGCATGCCCAGGCGTTGGCGCTGCTGCGGGGATAGCGGCGACCATCGTGCCGCCTTGTCGGCGCTGCCGAACCGCGATCCGCGTCGGCGGATGCACGCCCTCCAAGATCGCCCCAACCTCGCCACAGTTCTGACTTAGTCGTGGGCTAAGGCTGGCACACAACGAGGCGTGAGGAGGTCTGACTCGCCATGACACAGGCCGTCAATATTCACAGCGCAAAGACGCATCTGTCGCGGCTGCTCGAGCGGGTGCGGTTGGGTGAGGAAGTCATTCTGGCAAAGGCCGGCAAGCCGATTGCCCGCCTCGTACCGTTGGCCGAGACGGCGGTGCAGCGGTTGCCCGGGTCCGCGCAAGGGGCGGTCGCCATCGGCGCGGATTTCGACGAGCCGCTGCCGGTGCGGGTCGCGCGGAAGGCCGGGCGATGAAGTTGCTGCTCGACACCCAGGCGTTCCTCTGGTGGATCGGCAATGATACCCGGCTGTCGGAGCGGGCGCGCACGGCAATCGGCGACGACCACAATGAGATATTCTTCAGCGCAGCAAGCGGCTGGGAAATCGCCGTCAAGGCTCGTCTCGGCCGGGTGACCATGCCCGACGACGCCGAGCGCTTCGTCGCCGAGCAGCTCGAGACCAACCGCTTTCGCATGCTGCCGATCGAATCGGCGCACGCCTTTCAGGCGCAACGCCTGCCGCCGCACCACGACGATCCCTTCGATCGCATGCTCGTCGCCCAGGCGCTTGCCGAGCGCATGCCGCTGGTCAGTGACGACGAGCGCCTCGAGCCCTACGGCGTCGACCGCATCTGGTGACGCGGCACGGGGCGTAGCGGCGCGCAATCGCCCCTTGCCGTGGGCGGCGGCGAACCTCACAATCAACGTTGATGCCGTGGCCGATAGCGGCGGCCAGCACGCAACGTTGATCGGGGGTTCGCATGTCCCTGTCGCGCGTCCTTTCAGCGGCGGCGATGGCCGTCATCGTGGCTCTTGCCGCGGGCGGGCCGCCCGCCGCCTTGGCCCAGTCGCCGGTCGTCACGTCGTATGGCTTTGCCATCCACGGGGGCCTGAAATATGGCCCGGACTTCAAGCACTATGCCTACGCCGATCCCAAGGCCGTTAAGGGCGGCGATGTCAGGTTCGCCATCCTCGGTACGTTCGACAGCTTCAATCCCTACATCCTGCGCGGGGTGCCGGCGGGGGCGGTGGGCTTGACCGTCGAGACGTTGATGGTACGCTCGGGCGATGAGCCGGCGACCGACTACTGTCTGATCTGCGAGACGATCGAGCTCCCGGCCGATCGCTCCTGGGTTGCCTTCAACCTGCGTCCGCAGGCGCGCTTTCATGACGGCAGCCCGATCACGCCCGAAGACGTGATCTGGACGTTTGAGACCCTCAAGACAAAAGGGCATCCGCTCTATCGCTCGTACTACGCCGACGTCGCCAAGGCCGAGAAGGTCGGCGAGCGCAAGGTCAAGTTCACGTTCTCCGGCGGCGAGAACCGCGAGCTGCCCGGCATCATCGGCGAAATTCCGGTGCTGTCGCGCTCCTACTGGCAGAGCCGGGACTTCGAGAAGACGACGCTCGAGCCGCCGCTCGGCAGCGGGCCGTACAAGATCGACTCGTTCGAGCCCGGCCGCTACGTGACGCTGAAGCGGGTCCCCGACCACTGGTCGGCCAATCTGCCAGTCAATGTCGGGCACTACAATTTCGACACGATGCGATTCGAGTATTTCCGCGACCAGACGGTCATGCTCGAGGCGTTCCTGGCCGTGAAATACGATATCCGCCGGGAGAATTCGGCCAAGAACTGGGCGACCGGATACGAGACTCCGGCGGTGGCCCAGGGGCTCATCCGCCGCGACGTCATCCCCGACAAGACGGAGCACGTGATGCAGGGCTACGTGATGAACATGCGCCGCCCGCTGTTCAAGGACCGCCGCGTGCGCGAAGCGCTGGGTTACGCGTTCGATTTCGAGTGGACCAATAAGAACCTCTTCTACGGCTACTACACCCGTATCGGCAGCTATTTCGGCCGCGACGAGGAGCTGTCGTCGCGCGGCCTGCCGGAAGGCGCGGAGCTGGCGGTGCTGGAGCCGTTCCGCAAGCAGCTTCCACCCGAAGTCTTCACCGCCGAATACCAGACGCCGAAGACCGATGGCAGCGGCAATTGGCGCGACAACCAGCGCAATGCCCTGCGGCTGCTGCGCGAGGCCGGCTGGCGCACCGACAGCCAGCGGCTAGTGAACGCCAATGGCCAGCAGATGGAATTCGAGATCCTGCTCAGCCAGCCCTCGATGGAGCGGCTCACGCTGCCCTTCGCCGAGAACCTGAAGCGCCTCGGCATCGACGCGCGCGTGCGCACGGTCGACGCGGCGCAATATCAGCGGCGGACGGACGAGTTCGACTTCGACGTGACGGACAGCTTGGTCGGGCAGTCCGATTCGCCGGGCAACGAGCAGCGCGACATGTGGAGCTCGGCGGTTGCCGATGTGCACGGCAGCCGCAATCTGGCCGGGATCAAGGATCCGGTTGTCGACGCGCTTATCGACCTCGTCATCGCCGCGCCGGATCGCGAGAGCCTGGCGGCGCGCACGCGCGCGCTCGACCGCGTGCTGCTCTGGGGCCACTACTTCGTTCCGCATTATCGGCTCTACGCCGACTGGGTCGCCTATTGGGACAAGTTCTCGCGGCCCAAGGACAATCCCAAGGTCGGCTACAACCCGTATTATTGGTGGGTCGATCCGCAGAAGGAAGCCGCGCTCAACCAAAAGCGCGGCACGGCTCGCTGAGTGCGTCGTGAAAGCCGGGCCGATAGATATCGCGACGTCCGCCGCGGGCCTGGATGATCGTGGGGCGGGCGGCCCCGCCCGGGCGGCAGGCTGATGCTCGCCTACATCGTTCGCCGGCTGCTGCTCGTCATCCCGACCCTATTTGGGATCATGGTCGTCAACTTCGCGATCATCCAGTTCGCGCCGGGCGGCCCGATCGATTTCGTCATTGCGCAGATCAAGGGGGCGCCGGTCGATCCGACCGCCCGGGTCAGCGGCGGCGGCGAGCTTGGCCAGCAGCCGAAGCCGGACCAGGGCGGCGGGTCCGCGAGCAAGTACCGCGGCGCCCGCGGCATCGACCCGGCGATCATCAAGGAGCTGGAGAAGCAGTTCGGCTTCGACCGCCCGCCGCTCGAACGCTTCTTCCTGATGATGGGGAAGTTCGCGACCTTCGACTTCGGCACGTCGTATTTCCGCGATCGCAAGGTGATCGATCTCGTCCTCGACAAGATGCCGGTGTCGATCTCGATCGGTTTGTGGACGACCCTGCTGGTCTATTTGATCTCGATCCCGCTCGGCATCCGCAAGGCGGTGCGCGACGGCTCGACCTTCGACGTGTGGACGAGCGGCGCGATCATCTTCGGCTATTCGATTCCGAGCTTCCTGTTCGCCATACTTCTCATCGTGCTGTTCGCCGGCGGCCGCTATTTCTCGATCTTCCCGCTGCGCGGCCTGGTTTCCGACAATTTCTGGCAACTGCCGTGGTGGCAGCAGGCTTTCGACTACCTGTGGCATATGGCCTTGCCGATCGTCTCGCTGGTGATCGGCGGCTTCGCCAGCCTGACGATGCTCACGAAGAACTGCTTTCTCGACGAGATCAACAAGCAGTACGTGGTGACGGCGCGCGCCAAGGGGCTGACCGAGCGCCGCGTGCTCTACGGCCACGTGTTCCGCAACGCGATGCTGCTGATCATCGCCGGGTTTCCGGGCGCGTTCCTCGGCGTCCTGTTCACCGGCGCGCTGCTCATCGAGATCATCTTCTCGCTCGACGGCCTCGGCTTGCTCGGCTTCGAGGCGGCGATCAACCGCGACTACCCGGTGATGTTCGCCACGCTCTACACCCTCACGCTGTTCGGTCTGCTGATCAAGATCGTCAGCGACATGACCTACACCATCGTCGATCCGCGGATCGACTTCTCGCAGCGCGGCTGAGGGGCGGGAATGCACGACGTCGCCGCCCGCCCGTCGCGCCTGTCGCCGCTCAACCGGCGGCGGGTGGCGAATTTCCGCGCCAATCGCCGCGGCTTCTGGTCGCTGTGGATCTTCACGACCCTGTTTCTGCTGACGCTGTTCGCCGAGTTCGTCGCCAATGACCGGCCGCTGCTCGTCAAATACGACGGCGCGTACTACATGCCCGTCTTCAAGGTCTATCCCGAGACGCAGTTCGGCGGCGAGTTCGATACCGAGGCCGATTACCGCGATCCCTTCGTCGTCGAGCAGATCGGCAAGAACGGTTGGATAATTTGGCCGCTGGTTCCCTACAACTATCGCACGGTGATCCGCGAACTGCCGGTGCCGGCGCCGTCCCCGCCCTCGGCCGACAACTGGTTGGGCACCGACGACCAGGCGCGCGACGTGCTCGCCCGCCTGATCTACGGCTTCCGCATCTCGGTCCTGTTCGGATTGACCCTGACGATCCTGTCGTCCGTCGTCGGCGTCGTCGCCGGCGCGGTGCAGGGCTATTTCGGCGGCTGGGTCGACCTGTCGGTCCAGCGCTTCATGGAGATCTGGGAGGGCATGCCGCAGCTCTACCTGCTGATCATCCTCTCCGCCTTCGTCGAGCCCAATTTCTGGTGGCTGCTCGGCCTCTTGCTGCTGTTCGAATGGATGGCGCTGGTCGGCGTCGTGCGCGCCGAATTCCTGCGGGCGCGCAACTTCGACTATGTGCGCGCCGCGCGGGCGCTGGGCGCCGGCGACATCGTCATCATGTTCCGCCACGTGCTGCCGAATGCGATGGTCGCCAGCATCACCTTCATGCCGTTCATCCTGAGGAGCTCGATCGTCGCCCTCTCGTCGCTCGACTTCCTCGGCTTCGGCCTGCCGCCCGGCTCGCCGTCGCTCGGCGAGCTGCTGGCCCAGGGCAAGTCCAACATCCAGGCGCCGTGGCTTGGCATCACCGCCTTCGCCGTGCTCGGCGTCATGCTGTCGCTGGTCATCTTCGTCGGCGAGGCGGTGCGCGACGCCTTCGATCCGCGCAAGACATTCCGATGAGCGACCTGCCGCTGCTCCGCATTCGCGACCTCTCGGCGACCTTCGATGTGGGTCAGGGCAAGACCTTCACCGCCGTCGACCGCGTCTCCTTCGACGTCCGCCGCGGGCAGACGCTCGCCCTGGTCGGCGAGTCGGGGTCGGGGAAGTCGGTGACGGCGCTGTCGATCCTGCAGCTCCTGCCCTATCCGCTGGCCAAGCATCCGAGCGGCTCCATCCTGTTCAAGGGGCAGGAGCTGATCGGCGCCGCCGAGAGCACGCTGCGCGGGGTGCGCGGCAACCGCATCGCCATGGTGTTCCAGGAGCCGATGACCTCGCTCAATCCGCTGCACACGATCGAGAAGCAGGTGGGCGAGGTGCTGACCATCCACAAGGGCCTGTCGGGCGAGGCTTCGCGGACACGCATCGTCGAGCTGCTGCGGCTGGTCGGCATGGGCGATCAGGCGGAACGGCATGGGCGATCAGGCGGAACGGCGGCTCGACGCCTTCCCGCATCAGCTTTCCGGCGGCCAGCGCCAGCGTGTCATGATCGCCATGGCGCTGGCCAACGAGCCCGACCTGCTGATCGCCGACGAGCCGACGACGGCGGTCGACGTCACCATCCAGGCGCAGCTGCTCAAGCTGCTGCGCGGGCTGCAGTCCAGGTTCGGCATGGCGGTGCTGTTCATCACCCACGATCTGGGCATCGTCCGCAAGATGGCGAGCGAGGTCTGCGTCATGCAGCGCGGCCGCATCGTCGAGGCCGGGTCGGTGGCCGAGATGTTTGCCCAGCCGCGCCACGAATACACCCGCCATCTGCTTGCCGCCCAGCCGCGGGGCAAGCCCGCCGTCGCGCCGGCCGATGCGCGCGAGATGGTGGCCGCGCGCGACTTGCGGGTGTGGTTTCCAATCAAGAGCGGCGTGCTGCGCCGCGTGAGCGGCCACGTCAAGGCGGTGGACGGCGTCGAATTCTCGCTCAAGGAGGGCCAGACGCTGGGCGTGGTCGGCGAGTCGGGCTCGGGCAAGACGACGCTAGGCCTCGCTCTGCTGCGCCTTGAATCGGCGGACGGCGCCATCGTCTTCCGCGGCCGCGAGATCCAGGCGCTGCGCGGGCGCGCGCTCAGGCCGCTGCGCCGCGAGATGCAGATCGTCTTCCAGGACCCCTACGGCTCGCTCAGTCCGCGCCTGTCGATCGGCCAGATCATCGAGGAAGGCCTCAATATCCACCGCATCGGCAAGACCCGCGAGGAACGCGAGGCGACGATCGTCGCGGCGCTCAAGGAGGTGCGGCTCGATCCCGACACGCGCAATCGCTATCCGCACGAATTCTCCGGCGGCCAGCGGCAGCGGGTGGCGATTGCCCGCGCGCTGGTGCTCAAGCCCAAATTCCTGGTGCTCGACGAGCCGACCTCGGCGCTCGACGTGTCGGTGCAGGCGCAGATCGTCGATCTTCTGCGCGAGCTGCAGGAGCGTCACCGCCTCGCCTATATGTTCATCAGCCACGATCTGCGCGTGGTCAAGGCGCTGGCCGACGAGGTGCTGGTGCTCAAGGACGGCAAGGTGGTCGAGCGCGGGCCCGCCATGCAGGTGTTCGAGGCGCCGCGCGAGGCCTATACCAAGGCGCTGATGGCCGCCGCCTTCGAGCTCGAGACCGTCGATGGCGACGCCGTGCGGCAATAGCTCAGGCGATTGCCGGCCTTATCGGCCGTCCGCGGACCGGCCGGTCAGTGGAGATTGACCATGCGGAAGCTGAAGGCGCCGAGCAGATAGTTGATGCGCCGCTGGTCATCGCTCAGCGGCAGGAACACGGAGCGATAGAGCACCTCGTCGCCGTCGGTGCGCGTCCAGCGGCCGGCCTCGTCGACCGGGTTGCGCAGATCGACCGCCGCCTTCTGGAAATAGAGCTGGCGATCGCAGATCGCCCGCGGCAGCACGTCGGCGACCTTGCGTCCCGTGGGATCGCTGCCGAGCGCCGCGCGCAGGATCGGGCCGGCGTGCACGAACTTGTAGTGATTCGGCTCGTCCGCGATCTCGATCACGAACAGGCTGTCCCACAGGACGCTGGCGGCCTCCGGCGTCACCCTGGCGAACGAGGGGAACAGGCGCGGCGCGGCAAGCTCGCGCCACCATTCCAGCGCGCGCGAGCAGGCGCGGCGCTCGATGCCGTCGGCCGTCGCCAAGGTCGGGGTGACGAACAGCGCGCTCGGGCCGTGCGTCGGGGCCAAGCTGTGCTCTGGGGCGGTTTCCCGCGGAAGTGGTGCAGCCATGATGCAAAGCGTCCTTCTGGCATCGGGAAAATCGGGACCATCGCAGTTTCCGGCCACATCTCTAAAATTTTACTAAAGGTCGCGGCGCGCGCCGGGAACATCCTCTAAGATGTTGATATTAATTGATAGTTTTTTCGGAGACGAGCGGGATTGAGGATCGCCGCCGGCCGCAATCGGCGCCGAACTTGGATTCGGCTCGTATGCAATCGCCGCGGTCGCCGAAACGGCAGCGCCGCGCGCGCGATCAGGGCAACGGCTTCGGCTGGTCGGCGAGCGTGCGGAGGAAGGCAATGACGTTCGCC
>JACQDQ010000266.1 GCA_016201015.1 Pseudomonadota bacterium
GCCCTCGGCGACCATGGCGCCGTGCAGATCGAGAAACAGCGCGTCGCAGCCGCGCGCCACCGCGTCGCAGATCGCGTCGGTCAGCCGCTGATAGACATCGGCCGGCACCTTTCCGCTGGGCGGCGCCGACGCCGACGCCGGCGTATCGATCGTCCAGCCCTCCGCCGCGCACAGCTCGAGAAACGCGCCCATTCCGGTATTGGTGCCGCGATAGGCGTCGGCCGCCGCCGCGCCGAACAAGGGGCCGTTGCGGCCAAAGCGCGCCAGCGGCGTCGGCACCGGCGAGAAGGTGTTGGTCTCGTGCTTCATCATCGCGACGACGGCGCGCATTCGTTTTCCTCGTGTTGACCGCCGCGGCATCTTCGAGGCACATGGCACCCGCGTCAATGCCGAACGATCGCCATTGACACCCAGCCGCACGCTTCGTTCTATGATCGCCGAACAGATCGAGGGACTGTGGAGTGGACAAGACGGAGAAGCGCCGCTACGGCGCCGAGGTGTTGCGCCGGGCCGAGGCGAAGCGCGGGTATCTCCTGCCCTATCACCGCATGCTCGGTACGCACGACCCCCATCTTCTGGAGGCCTATGACGGCTTCTACAAGGCGCTGACGCTCGATGCGCGCACCTTCAGCGACAAGGAGCGCGAGATCGTCTGGGCGGCGCTGCTCGTCGCCGGGCGCGAGGAATACGGCGACATCCATATGCGCCGCGCCGTCGATGTCGGCGTGACCAAGGCGGAGCTGCAGGACGCGGTTGCGCTGGCCGGCGCCGCCGAGAGCTATCCGGCGATGACCTTCGCCAGCCGCTTCTGGTCGGAATGGATTCCGGAGACGGAGACCGGCGCCCGCTACCTCAAAGTCGCCGCTGCCGCGCGCGGCGCCATCGCGCCCTACCTCGCGGAGATCGTGCTCATCGTCTGCCACGCCGCGCGCCGCAGCCACGGCGGAATGCGCGTGCACCTGCCGCGCGCCTTCGCCGCCGGCGCCACCGCCGCGCAGATCGCCGAGGGGCTGAGCTACGTCATTCTGCCCTGCGGCGGGCCGACGCTGGTCGAGGCCTGCGATGCCTGGGACAAGGCCGCCGCTTCCGGTCTATGTCCCAGCCCCTACGCCGACTGAGGCGCCGCGCCATGACCGAACAGCCGCTGCTCGCCGTCACCGACCTCGCCTATGCCTATAACGGCGTCGTCGCGGTGCGCAGCGTGTCGCTGGCGGTGAACCGCGCCGAAATCGTCGCGCTGCTCGGCTCGAACGGCGCCGGAAAATCGACCACGGTCAAGGCGATCGCCGGCGCCATCGCGCCGCAGGGCGGCGACATCCGTTTCGATGGCCAGTCGCTTGCCGGCGCGCCGTGCCACGTCGTCGTGCGCCGCGGCATCACGCTGGTCCCCGAGGGCCGCCTTGTCTTCCCGCAGATGACGGTGATGGACAATCTGCGGATGGGCGGCCACACGCTCGGCTCCACGGCCGAGATCGGCCGCAATCTCGATCGCGTCTTCGGCATCTTTCCGCGTTTGGCCGAGCGCAAGTCGCAGCTCGCCGGCTCGATGAGCGGCGGCGAGCAGCAGATGCTGGCGATCGCGCGTGGCCTGATGAGCTCGCCGCGCCTGATGATCCTCGACGAGCCGTCGCTCGGCCTCATGCCGATCCTGGTGCAGGAACTGTTCCGCCTGATCAAGGGCGTGAATGAAAGCGGCGTCAGCATCCTGCTGGTCGAGCAGAACGTGCACCAGTCGCTGCGCATCGCGCATCGCGGCTACGTCATGGAGAAGGGCAAGATCGTACTCGGCGGCACCGGTGCCGAGCTGCTCAACAACGACTTCGTGCAGCGGGCGTTCCTCGGGCGGTAATACACTTTTGCCCCGACAGCGTGGGGCGGGTTAACACATCACGCCGCCGGCGCATCCTCCGCCGGCGTGCCGAGATAGGCGGCGATGACGCGCGGATCGCGCGCGACCTGCTCCGGCGGTCCCTCGGCGATCTTGCGGCCGGCATCGACCACGAAAATCGTGTCCGAGACGCGCATGACCGCCGGCATGTCGTGCTCGACGAGCAGGACGGTAACGCCCGCCGCACGGATTTGGCGCAGGATGTCGACCACGCCTTCCGTCTCCGTCGGATTGAGGCCGGCGCATGGCTCATCGGCGGCCAGCAGGCGCGGCCGCGCCGCGATGGCGCGCGCCAACTCCAATCGCCGCAGATCGCCGACGGTGAGGCCGAGGGCCGGGCGATCGGCCAGCGATGCGAGGCCGGTGAGCTCGAGCGCCGCCGCGGTGACCGCAGCGACGTTGCGCGCGCCGGCATGGCCGAACAGCGCGCCGATCCGCACGTTGTCGAGCACCGAGAGCTCGGGGAAGGGCTTGGCGATTTGAAAGGCGCGGGCGATGCCCATCTGCGCGATGCGGTAGGTGTCGAGCCCGTCGATGCGGCGGCCGTCGAACCTTATCTCGCCGGCCGACGGCGCGTAGTAGCCGGTAATCAGATTGAATAGCGACGACTTGCCGGCTCCGTTGGGACCGATCAGGCCGCAGATGCTGCCCGCCGGAACGTCGAACGTTACGTCGTTCACGGCGACGAGGCCGCGGAAGCGCTTGGTCACGCCGACGACGCGCAGGATCGGTTCCGCCGGCGCCGCGTTCATGGCTCCACCGTCCGCAGGCCGGCCCCGCGTCGGCGCACCAGATTTTCGGCGAAGCCGAGCAGGCCGCGCGGCGCCAGCATCACCATCGCCACCAGCAGCGCGCCGGTGATGAACATGTGGATATCGAGCAGGCGGCCGAGCACCACCTGGGTCAGCACCACCATGAGAAACGAGCCGAGGATCGGTCCGGCGAGCGTGCCGATGCCGCCGAGCAGCGAATAGACGATCATGTTGAGGCTGAAATCCGTGCGGTACACGGACCCGGAGGTGATGTAGCCAAGGCTGTGGGCGTAGATGATGCCGAGGAGCCCGGTCAGCGTCGCGCTGACGACGAACATGCCAATCTTGTACCGCTCCGTCGGCACGCCCAGCATGCGCGCCGTATCCTCGTCCTCGCGGATGGCGAGCAGACCGTAGCCGATCCGTCCGACCTTGACGAGGAAGCCGACGAGCAGCGTGCCCGCCGCCGCAACGAGGAACAGGTAGTAGTAGAACACCTGCGGCTCCATCGCCGCCGGCGCCAGCTTCGGCAGGATGATGCCGAGCGAGCCCTTGAACGCATCGATGTTGTTGGTGAGCTCGCCCAGCACCTGCGAGACGCCGAGCATGGCGATCGCGAAATAGATGCCGCGCAGCCGCAGAATCGGATAGGCAAGCAGCGCGGCGACCGCCGCGCATACGGCGCAACCGAACAGCGTGGCGAGAACGAAGGCGAGCGTCGGCGAGTCGATGGCGATATTGGTCTCGAGCAGGCCCGCGGCGAAGGCGCCGAGTCCGATGAAGGCGGTATTGCCGAAGCTCCAATACCCCGCGAAGCCGCCGAGGATCGTCCAGGCGACCGCCAGCCCGGCCGAGAACAGAATCTGCTGCACGACGCGCACGTGGAACGGCATGAGAAAGAGCGGCGCGAGCGAGAGCGCGATAAGGCCGATGCCGGCGCCGACCAGCCACCAGCGATGCGCGCGGATACCGTCGACCAGCATCAGCGCGATCCGCTGAAGGCGTTGCCGAGCAGGCCGGCCGGCCGCACCAGCAGCATGAGCACGAGAATGAGGAACATCATGGCATTGGGAAAGGCGGGCCCGATGTACTGCGCGGTCGCCGTGCTGATGAGGCCGAGCAACAGGCCGCCGAGCAGCGCGCCCGACGGGCTCCCGACGCCGCCCAACGTCACGACGACGAAGGCGTTAATCGTCCACAGCGCTTCATCCGGCGGCGAGAACGGCACAACGATGCCGAGAATGGCGCCGGAGGCGCCGGCGAACGCCGACGACACGCCGAAGGTCACGCCGTAGACATGGCGCGCGTTGACGCCGCAGAGGCGCGCCGCCATGTCCTGCTGCGCCGTGGCGCGGATGACGCGGCCGATGCCGGTGAAGCGCAGTACCGCTGCGAGGAAGGTAAGCAGGACCAAGCTGGCCCCAAGCGCGCTCAGCCGCACGAAATCGAGCGTGATCGGACCGAGAGTGAAGAAATTGAAGGCATAGCTGGGCGTGATGCTCTTGAAATCGGGCGAGAAGACGAGGACAAGCAGATTGCGCAGCATGAGAGCGACGCCGAACGTCACCAGCATCGAAGCGAGCAACGACGAGCGGTCGACCGCGAGCTGGATCAGGCCGCGCTGATAGACGTAGCCGAAGGCAAAGAGCACGGCCATCGCCACCGGAATCGCCAGCAGCGGATCGACGCCCAGCGCATGCCAGAGGATGTAGGAAACATAGGCGCCGATCAGCACGATGACGCCGTGGCTCAAATTCACCACGTTCATCACCCCGAAGATCAGCGAAAATCCGACCGCCGCCAGCGAGTAGAGGCCGCCGAGCACGAGGCCATCGACGATCGTCTGCAGGACGAGCGACATGCCGAACCCCGGGGCGGACCTAGTGCGCCTGCGCGGCGAAGGTCTTGGCGACGTCCCGGCAGGTGGCGAACCACACGTTCGGAAAACTCTGGGCAAAGGCGATGAAATCGCGCAGCAACTGCAGCCGCGACGGCCGGCCGATCACCTGCGGATGCATCACGAGATCGAACAGGCCGCCGGCCTTGTAGATCGCCCGAAACTCGTCGCTCCACACCGTGAGGATGTGCTCATTCGTCATGATCGCGCGCGGCGACTTGATCGAGAACAGCATGAAGACGGCATCGTCGAGCGACCAATGCCACGGGACCTCGACCAGCGCCCGCGGATCGTTTCCGACCTTGTGGAAATAGGGATTGACGCCATCCATCATCGAGCTGTCGTAGAGAAAGCCGCGCTCGACCAGCAGGCGGAAGAGGTTGGGGCTGGTTTCGCCGGCCGGTGAGCGGTAGCCGAGCGGCTTGACTCCCACCATGCGCTTTAACGCCTCTAGGCCCTTCTCCATCTCCTCCAGCTCGCCCGCCGGATCGGTCGGCTCGATCCATTTATGCGAGTAGCTGTGATGCGCCACCTCGTGGCCGTCGCGCAGGATGGCCTCGACCCTGTCGGTATGGTGCTCGGCGGTCCAACCCGGCACGAAGAACGTGGCCGGCAGCGTCCCCATGTCGCGCAGGACCTGCAGGATGCTGGGAACGCCGACCTTGGCGCCGTAAGCGCCCTGCGACAGCGTGCCCGGCCGGTTCACGTTGCTCGGGTCGCGTCCGAGCCACAGAGTCTCCGCGTCGAAGTCGAAGCTGAAGACAACGGCGCATTTGGCGCCGTTTGGCCAAGTGACCGGCGTGTCGATCATCGCCAGCTTATCGTAGGCAGAGCGACGTCAGGACTTCTCGGCCCATTTCGGCGACGGGTAGATCAGCGTGCCCGTCTTCTCCGACGGCGGATAGACAAGCTCAACCACCCCCTTATGCACCTGCCCGATCGCCGGACCGAGCAGCAGCGCGTCGCCGTCGCCGTCGGCCGTGAACTTGACGCGGCCGTAGATCGTCTCGACGTCGATCTTGGCAAGCGCGTCGCGCACCGCCGGCGTCTTGACGCTATTCGCCGCCTGCATCGCGTGGATGTAGGTGATGATGCAGGTGGCGCCGCCGGCCGTATGATAGGCAAGCGGCCGCTGGTTGTTCTTGCGGTAGTAGTCGGCGAAATTCTTCGCCGTGCCGAAGAACTTGTCCTTATAGGGCGCGCGCTCGTCCCAATAGATCTGCACGCAGAGCGCGTTGGCGTATTTGCCGAGCGTCTCGCGATAGGTGGCCAGCTGCGGCCCGAGGGTCTGGTAGAGCAGCGGCACGTTGGTGCCGGTCGCGATCATCTGGCGCGAGATCAGCAGCGAATTCTGATCGTGCGTGGTGCAGATGAGGACGTCGGGCGTCTTGCCGCGCACCGAGGCGAGCACGCTCGAGACGTCGGTGATCTGCTCGGGCAGCTGATAGCTCTCGAGGACCTGGAACCCGGCCGCCTTGCAGTCGTTGATCGCGCCTTCGGCGTTGGTCTTCGAGAACGCGTCGTTGGTCATGATGACCGATATCGTCTTCGGCCGCGGATCGATCGACTTGAAGAACTCGACAGAGGAGATAAATTGGCGCGAGGCGCGCGGGAACATGCCGAAGACATATTTGTAGCCCTGCGTGAAGATCTGGTCCGAGCCGCCACCCGACTGCACCATCGGCTTGTTCGCGCGCTCGGTGATCGCCACGGTCGGCAGCACGATGTTGCTGCCGAAGGAGCCGAGGAAGAAATCGACGCCCTCGTCGATCTGGCGCTGGATCAATGTCGTCGCGCGCGCCGGATCGCTGGCATCATCGAACATGCGCAGCTCGAGCATGTACTTCTCGCCGGCAATCTCGACGCCACCTGCCGCCTCGTTGAGGTATTTGATGGCCGTCTGATAGCCGTTGTGGACATTGAGCCCGGTCTCCGCGGCGCGGCCGCTCAACGGCACCGAGCCGCCGAACACGATCTTCTTCGCCGCCTGCGCCCGGCTCGACTTGACCGCCGGCGCCGACAATGCGGCCGCGACCGTACCGCCGACCAGTTTGACGAATTTCCGCCGACCGACTATCCGCATGTCCCCCTCCGTTCCAACGCTGCCGCTGCCAGACGAATGCGTGCCGATATCGGCGGCGCACCGAGCAAAGTCTAGGCGGCACTGCTATACGATAGCAACCCGTTTAAGACGCATAGCGGCCGTGCGCGCGGGACAATTGTCCGATTAAACTTGTCGCGGCGATTATTGTTATTGTCATACTGGCGGTTAAGTACGGCTTTCCACTTCGACCGCTTGGCAAGAGGTTGGACTATGAGCCACGGCGCGGCAACCGAGCCGAACCCCGCGGAGACGCCCGGCATTCCCATCATTGATATCGGCGCGCTGGCCGAACCGCGCTCCGCCGCAGCAGCCGCGACGGCGCGCAGCCTATGCCGCGCTTATGAGACGCTGGGCTTTGCCTATATCGCCGATCACGGCGTGCCGCAGCCGCTGATCGACGCGGCGTTCGCCGCGTCGGCCGCCTTCCATGCCGCGCCGCTGGCGCGCAAGCAATCGGTGGCGATCAACGAGTTCCACCGTGGCTACATGGCGTTCGCCGGGTCGACCGTGGTCACCTCGACGGTCGCGCGCAACACCAAGCCCAATCTGAGCGAGTCTTTCCTCATCATGCATGAGCTCGCGCCCGACGATCCCGACCTCTTGGCGCGCAAGCCGCTGCAGGGACCCAATCAATGGCCGGGCTGGCTGCCGGAGTTCCGACCGACGATGCAGGCCTATGTCGCGGCGCTGGACGCGGTCGCCCAGCGGTTGCTCCATGCCTTCACCATCGGCCTCGCCCTGCCGCAAGATTACCTCGCGCCGCTCTTCGCCAAGCCGACGATGTTCCTGCGGCTGCTGCACTACCCGCCGCATCCGCTGGAAGCCCCGGACGATCAGTTCGGCTCGGCGCCGCACACCGATTTCGGCTGCATGACGATCTTGGCGCAGGACAGCACCGGCGGTTTGCAGGTGCGCCGGCCCGGCGGCACCTGGATAGAGGCGCCGCCGATCCCCGGCACCTTCGTCCTCAATCTCGGCGATCTGATGCCGCGCTGGAGCAACGATCGCTTCAAGTCGACGCCGCACCGCGTCATCAACCGGTCGCGCGGCCATCGCTACTCGATGCCCTATTTCTTCGACCCCGGCATGGACGCGATCATCGAATGCCTGCCCGGCTGCGCCGGAGCCGGCAATCCCCCGCGCCATGCGCCGCTGCGCTATGGCGACTATTTGATGGAGCGGATCGACAAGAATTACCACTATCGCAAAGTCTTGACCGCCGGCTCGTGACGCCCCGTGCGGCCATGGCGGCAACGCAACGATGACCAATCAGGATTTCGCGCCGGCCGAACTTGAAGTGGTCCCGCTGGCCGATGGCGGTCACCTGCTCCGCGCCGCGCAGCGACTTCGCGAGCCGCTCATGCTCATGCCCGATCGCTTGCTTCATTGGGCCGAACATCGGACGGAGCAACCGGCGCTGGCGGCGCGGGAAGACAGGGGCTGGCGGCGGCTCAGCTATCGCGCTGTGGCCGACCTCACCGCGCGCGCCGCGTCGGCGCTGCTCCGCCTCGGCCTGTCGCCCGAGCGTCCGCTCGCCATCATTGCCTGGAACAATCTCGACAACGCATTGCTGCGCCTCGCCGCGCAGCGCGCCGGCGTGCCCTTCGTCCCGATCGCGCCGGGCTATCTGCGCCTGACCGGCGGCTATAACAGGCTCCGCGCGATCCTCGCTCTGACGACGCCCGGGCTGATCTTCGCCGATGATGGCGCGGCACTCGGGCCTGCCGTGGCCGGCCTCGATCTGCGCGATACCCAACTCAGCGCGCGCGCCAATGTCGCCCAGCTTACCGCGGCGCGATCCGTCGACGCCTTGTTCAACGAAGCGGATTGCGCGGCGCTCGCCGAGCGGCAGCGATCGCTCCGCCTCGACGATGTGGCAGCGATATTCTTCACGTCGGGTTCGACCGGCGCGCCGAAGGGCGTCATCACCACGCACCGCATGCTGAGCGCCAACCAGCAGGCCATCGCGCAGATCTGGCCGTTCATCGCCCGCCGACCGCCGGTGCTGCTCGACTGGCTGCCGTGGCACCATACGTTCGGCGGCAATGACAACTTCCACAAAGTCATCTGGAACGGCGGCACGCTCTACATCGACGACGGCCAACCAACGCTGGAACGAATCGGCCGCACCGTCGAAAATATCCGCGCGGCAGAGCCGAGCATCCATGTGAACGTGCCCCGCGGTCTTGACTTGCTGCTGCCGCATCTCGAAGACGATGCGACCACGCGCGCGGCGTTCTTCCGCAATATGCAGGCGATCTTCATCGCCGGCGCCGCCGTGCCGCAGCGCCTTTGGGAGCGCATGCGCGCCCTGGCCGCCGCGGCCGAGCAGGCGACGGGCCGCACCATCGCGCTCGCCGCCGGCTGGGGCACGACCGAGGCCGGATCGACCATATGCATGGTGCATTTTCCGACCGACCGCCCCGGCAATGTCGGCCTGCCGCTGCCCGGCTTCGACCTCAAGCTCGTGCCCGTCGCCGGCAAGCTGGAGGCCCGCGTCAAAGGGCCGAATGTGACGCCAGGATATTGGCGGCAACCCGACCTCACCCGCGGCGCATTCGACGCAGACGGCTTCTACCGCACCGGCGACGCCGTGCGGTTCTTCGATCCCGGCGCGCCGCAGCGCGGGCTTGTCTTCGACGGCCGTATCGCCGAAGACTTCAAGCTGACCACCGGCACCTGGGTCTCAGTCGGCGCCCTGCGCCTCACGCTCCTTGCCGCCACGGCGCCGCTCGTCCAGGATGTGGCAATCGCCGGCCATGATCGCGACTTCGTCACGATACTGGCCTTCATCGACGTCGACGCCTGCATGGCGCTGTGCGGCGGCGAGACTGTTCTCGCGGGCGCCCTGCTCCAACACCCCCAGATTCGGGCAAGACTGGCCGCCGCGCTGTCGCGCCACAATGCCGCCAATCCCGGATCGAGCACGGCGGTACGGCGCGCCATCATGATTGCCGAGCCGCCGTCGGCCGCTTCCGGCGAGATCAACGACAAAGGCCATCTCAATCAACGTATCGCCCTCGATAGCCGCCGCGACCTCATCCAGGAGCTATACGCCGCCGTGCCATCGCCCCACGTCTTGCGGCTCGATGCCGGCTAGAATGCGGCGCCGGCGACGCGCCGGCCGCCGCGACCAACAGGAGAGCCCGATGCCCCATGCAACGATCATCTACGAGCCGGATGCCAAGGAAGGATTCGCGACGGTTACGCTGAACCGGCCGGAGAAACTCAACGCGATGAATGGCGCGCTGCTCGATGAGCTCGATCATGCCGTGCGGCAAGCGTCCGCCGATCCGGCGGTAAGCGCGCTCATTCTCACCGGGGCTGGGCGCGCCTTTACCACCGGCTACGACCTCAACTCCGCCGATTTCGAGATGGACGTCGAGGGCTGGCGCGAGGACATCCGCGCCAATTGCGAGCGCCTCATGGCGATCTGGAACGCGCCGATCCCGATCATCGCCGCGGTGAATGGCTATGCCCTCGCCGGCGGGCTCGAGCTCATGATGTGCTGCGACCTGGCGATCGCCGCCGAGGATGCCGAGCTCGGGGAGCCGGAGATCCGCCACGTCTCCGCGCCGCCGTCCTTGATGATGCCGTGGCTGGTGCCGATCCGGCACACGCGCTACCTCATGTATACGGGCGATACGATCGACGGGACGGAAGCAGCGCGCATCCACCTAGTCAACAAGGCCGTGCCGCGCGAGAAGCTGATGCCCGAAGCGCGCCGGCTGGCGACCAAGCTGGCGCGCATGCCGCGGCCTGGAATCAAATTCGCCAAGGCCGCGCTCAACCATCAGCAGCAAACGGCCGGCCTGACGAGCTCGTGGCACTACAACATGGAGGCGACCTCCTCTCTCCATGCGAGCGAGGCCGGACGAAGGTGGATGCGGCGACTCAAGGAAATGCCGCTGCGCGATTTTCTCGCGCTGCGCGAAGCGCCGTTTCGGGATCTCGATTGAAAACGCCGCAGGCGCTGTTCAATTCCGGCGCCTGGACGATGTCCTTGCCGCAATCGCACCGAATACAACAATGCGCATTTGGGCAACATTATGGACAATGGCCACAATGTTGCCAAACTATTCGGACCATATCTTATGCCACGGCCTACGGATATTTCTCTATCCCGGCTTGTCTGGAACGAGAATTCTTGTCGGCGTAACCTGAATAACCTTCGCCCGACCGTCGGCGGGCGTCGCGACGCTACGAACAGGTCGAGTGGCGCCGAGCCGTCGCAACGTCAATTGGCAAAAGCCGCACGGAGCCTCATCACGAGATAGGGGACCGAACCGATGGAGATGCGCAAGGCTGCCGAGACCGTGCTGTCGTCGCTGCCAAGGCCGATCGGCACGTGGGCCCTATTCCTGGATGTCGACGGAACCTTGCTGGACATCGCGCCGACGCCCGACGGCGTCGGTGTTCCCACCGAGCTTCGTCAAACCTTGTCCGCTCTCCACCATGGGCTCAACGGCGCGATTGCGCTCGTCAGCGGTCGCTCCCTCGATCAGCTCGATCGCTTGTTCGCGCCCAATAGCCTGACGGCCGCCGGTCAACACGGGGCGGAAATGCGGCTTGCCAACGGCAGCCAGGTCCGCACCGAAATCTCGCGGTCGCTGCTCGATCAGCTGCGCGGACAGCTTGGCAACTTCACCGCGCGTATTCCCGGTGTCATTATCGAGGACAAGGGCCTCAGCATCGCCTTTCACTATCGTCTTGCGCCAAGACGGTCGGCCGCGATCCATCGCCAGCTTATCGACGCTCTCGGAAGGCAACGCGCCGAATTCCGCATTCTCCGCGGCAACATGGTCTACGAAATCGTGCCGAAGCTCGCCGACAAGGGGACAGCGATCGAATCCTTCATGAAGATGGACCCGTTCATCGGCCGCACGCCGATATTCATCGGCGATGACGTGACCGATGAGGACGGCTTCGCGTCCGTCCGAAAGCTCCAGGGCTACGCCGTGCGGGTGCAAAGCGAGCCGGTGCAGCTCGGGAGCAAAATTGTCAGCGCCGCGTCGGTCGTGCGCGGCTGGCTGGCGACGCTGCCCGATGCGATCGCGCGCGAACAGGGGAATTTCACGAATTGACGACCAATCTCGACCTCGCCGTCATCGGCAACTGCGTGATCGGTGCTCTTATCGATCGCCGCGGCCGCATCGTGTGGAGCTGCTATCCGCGGTTCGACGGCGATCCGATCTTCTGCACGCTGCTTATGGGCGCCGATGACCCGACATCGGGTTTCTTCGACATCACGATCGACCGCTTTGCATCGTCGCACCAGGCCTATCTCGGCAATTCGGCGATTCTCGCGACCACCCTGACCGATGAGGCGGGTGCATCGATTCGAATCATCGATTTCGTGCCGCGGTTCAAACACTACGGCCGCATGTTCCGCCCGATGCATCTGGTCCGGCGCATCGAACCGGCGCGGGGCGCCTGCCGCGTGCGGGTTCGCATCCGACCGCGCTTCGACTACGGCGCGATATCCCCGGCGCGGGCGCTGGGCAGCAATCATGTTCGTTTTGCCTCTCCTTCCTTCGGGATTCGCGTCACCACGGATGCACCGGTGAGCTACATCGCGGAGGAAGCTGCGTTCGTGGTCGATCGGCCGTTCAACCTGGTCCTGGGGCCAGACGAGGTCTTTACCGGCAGCATTCAGGGAACGATCCGCGATTGGCTCGAGGAAACCGCGGAATACTGGAACGAGTGGGTGCGCTATCTCTCGGTGCCGTTCGAGTGGCAGGATGCGGTCATTCGCGCGGCGATCGCGCTCAAGCTATGCAGCTACGAGGAGACAGGCGGCATCATTGCCGCCATGACCACGTCCATCCCCGAGGCCGGCAGTTCGACGCGCAACTGGGATTACCGCTATTGCTGGCTGCGCGACTCCTATTTTGTCGTCCACGCGCTCAATCGGCTCGGCGCGACGCGCACGATGGAGGAATACATCCGCTTCATCACCAACGTCGCCGCGCTGGAGCGCGAGGACAATCTGAAGCCGGTCTACGCGGTGGTTCCGGACATGCCGATCGATGAACGCGTCGCCGCCGACCTGCCGGGCTACCGCGGCATGGGGCCGGTGCGCGTCGGCAACCAGGCGTATGTGCAGGTCCAGAACGACGCCTATGGCAGCGTGATTTTGGCCGCGGCGCAGATGTTCTATGATCGACGCCTGCCGCAGCCGGGGGACCAGGATTTGTTCCAACGGCTGGAATGCCTCGGCACGCGCGCCGCCACGATCGCCGCGAGTCCCGACGCGGGTCTCTGGGAATATCGTAGCCGAAGCCGCGTCCACACCTTCTCGGCATTGATGTGCTGGGCCGCGTGCAGCCGGTTGGCCAAGATCGCGCGACACATCGGGCTTCCCGACCGGGCGACGCATTGGCGCGATACGGCCGCGCGCCTGCGGAGCGCCATTCTCGAGGGGGCCTGGAACGCCGAACTCGGCAGTTTCGTGGAAAGCTTCGGCGGCCGCGATGTCGATGCCAGCCTTCTGCTCATGCACGAACTGGGATTCGTCGCCGCTTCCGACCCGCGCTTTCTCGGCACGCTCGCCGCCATCGAGGGCAAGCTCCGACGCGGCGACTACCTGCTCCGTTATGCGGTGCCGGACGATTTCGGCGTCCCCGAGACGGCGTTCGTCGTGTGCAGCTTCTGGTATGTCGACGCGCTGGCCGCGGTCGGCCGCCGCGACGAAGCCCGAGAGATCTTCGAGCGCATCCTGTCCAGGCGAAATCATCTCGGCTTCCTGTCCGAGGATATAAACCCGGTGACCGGCGAGCTGTGGGGAAATTTCCCGCAGACCTACTCGATGGTCGGACTGATCGTCTCGGCCATGCGCCTCAGCAAGACCTGGGAGGAGGCATTTTGGCGCGACTCGTGATCGTCTCGAACCGGATCAGCCTGCCGCGCGAGCAAAATCGCGCCGGCGGTCTGGCCGTCGCCGTCCGCGACGTCCTGCGCCGACACGGCGGCATTTGGTTCGGCTGGAGCGGCGACGTCGTTGCCGAAACGTCGGCCGCCCCAAGCATCAGGATGCAGGGGCGCGTCGCTTATGCCACGTTCGATCTCGGCACGGTCGACCACGCCGAATATTACAATGGTTTCGCCAACAGCACGTTGTGGCCTCTGTTTCACTATCGTCTGGGCCTCGTCGAGTTCCGGCGACGAGATTTCGACGGATATCTGCGCGTCAATACACGCATCGCGCAATGCCTGGCGCCGCTGATCAAGCCAGAGGATCTTATTTGGATTCACGACTATCACCTGATCCCGCTCGGCGCGGAATTGCGCAAGCTCGGCATCAGCAATCGGATCGGCTTCTTCCTGCATACGCCGTTTCCCGGCATCGGCGTATTCGAGGCGCTGCCGCGCCACGAGATGCTGCTGCAGGCCTTGTGCGCCTATGACGTCATCGGTTTTCAAACCGACACGGATCTGCGCAGCTTCCGCCACTGCATCACGACCTTGGCCGATGGCGCGTTGCTCGAAGGCGACCAGCTTTCCGCCTTCGGGCGAATCGCGCGCGCATCCGCCTTTCCCATCGGCATCGATACCGACGCCTTCGTGGCGATGGCGGCGGCGGCGGCAGGCGCCGAAGACACAATTCGCCTCAAGGATAGCCTGGCGGGTCGCCATCTGATCATCGGCGTCGATCGGCTCGACTACAGCAAGGGGATACCGCAACGCTTCGCGGCCTTCGCGCAACTGCTGGCCGACTGGCCGGAGCATCGCAGCCGTGCGACGCTCATGCAGATCGCACCGACCTCGCGCGGCGAAGTGGCGCAATACCGCGCGCTGCGGCGCGAGTTGGAAGGCGCCGCCGGCCGCATCAACAGCAAGTTCGCCGAATTCGACTGGACGCCGATCCGCTATCTGACCAAGGGATTCCGCCGTCATACGCTCGCCGGTTTTTTCCGCCTCGCCCGCATCGGCCTGGTGACGCCGATGCGCGACGGCATGAATCTGGTGGCGAAGGAGTATGTCGCGGCCCAGGACCCCGCCGACCCGGGTGTCTTAGTGCTGTCCAGGTTTGCCGGCGCGGCGCGGGAGCTGACCTCGGCGCTGGTCGTCAATCCGCTGGACGTGGATGAAATTTCGGAGGCGCTCCACGCCGCACTGGCGATGCCGCACGACGAGCGTCTCGCGCGCTGGAACGAGATGATGTCGATCGTCCGCAAGAATACGGTCCAGGCGTGGCATGAGGCCTTCCTCGCCGCGCTGGCGGGCGCGTCCGTCGCCGGCGCCAATCATTCGCCGAACAGATTGATCCGTGCGCTTCCTTAGCCACGGCCTCGCGACCACCACTGCGGTGAAAGCGGCGATAAGGCGCGACCGGCCTCAGGTGACTTGTATCTTGGCGCTGTGGCGGATGACCGTGCCGTCGTCGTCGCGCCACTCGAACTCGATCGTGCCGCTGTCGGTCGCGGTCGCAAAGAACGCCATGTAGGGACTGGCGGCGACCGCCGTGTGCCAGTCGCAATCGATCACCACGTCGCCGTTGTAGCGGCAGACGAAGCTGTTGATGATCTTGCGTGGAATCAGCTTGCCGTCCATGTCGCGGCGCAAGCCGTTCTCCATCGGATGCTTGATCAGCGCCTTGATCTCGATCGTCTGGCCGCGCTGCGCCGTCGCCGGCACGCTGGTGAGCACATTCGCCATGACCCGCTCCTCTACTCGAATACCTCGGCGCAGGCGCCGAGAGTCACGGTGAGGTCGGCCGCGGCGGACCACAGCGACCCATCGGTGAGTTCCGCCACCGCGACGACCGTCTGGGTACGGGCAAGACGCAATCGGGTGCTGATTTCCGGCTTGGCCGAACGGGGACCGAAGCGGTATTCGGCGCCGAGCGGGTACGGATTGCCCGGCGCGATCACGACGATGCGCTTCACCTGCTCGCCCGCCGACCGATCGACGACGACGGTGATCGGCACGGCGTTGCCGCTGTCGGCGATCGGCGGCATCTTCAGCATGACCTTGCCGGGCTTCGGCCGCCCCTCGCCGAATGCCTCGCGCAGGGCGCGATTCAGAACCTGCGGCTGCTCGGCCGGCGGCGCGGCCACCTGCGCGGCGACGGGGCCGGCCGCGACGACTGCGACCGATCCCGCGAGCACGCTGCGGCGGCTGACCCCGTCCACGGCCTAGGCGCTGCGCAGATCGTGGTTCTTGAGCGGCAACGAGCGAACGCGCCTGCCGGTCGCCTGGAAGATGGCGTTGCACACCGCCGGCGCCAGCGACGCCAGGCCGGGCTCGCCGACGCCGCCCCACCAACTACCCTGCGTGAGGCTGAGATGGACTTCTACCTTGGGCATCTGGTCGAGCCGGATCACCTCGTAATCGTCGAAATTGCCCTGCTCGACGCGGCCGTCCTTGATCGTGATTTCGCCGTATAGCAGCGCCGACAGGCCGTAGACGACGCAGGATTCGAGCTGCGCCGCGATGTTGTCGGGATTGACCGCATAGCCGCAGTCGATCGCCACCACGACCCGGTGGACCCGCAGCCGGCCCTGCTCGTCGACCGACACCTCCGCGGCGTGGCTGCAGATGCTGCCGAAGGACTGATTGATGGCGATGCCGCGGCCATAGCCCTTGGGCAGCGGCTTGCCCCAATCGGCCTTCTCGGCCGCCATGTTGAGGCAGTTCAGCCACGACGTCTCGCCGACCAGCGCCGCCCGCCGGAATTCCACCGGGTCCTTGCCGGCGGCATGCGCCAGCTCGTCGATGAAGCTCTCGGTGATGAAGGCGTTGCCCGAGCTGCCGACCGAGCGCCAGAAGCCGACCGGCACATGCGTGTTGCGCATGACGTAGTCGAACTTGACGTTGGGGATCTTGTAGGGCTGGTCGAATGTGCCGTCCATCGAGGTGCGGTCCCAGCCATCCTTGATCAGCTGCGGCAGGAGATAGGCAAAGATCGACTGCCCGACGACCTTGTGGGCATAAGCCACCGGCACGCCCTTGTCGTCGAGGCCGGCCCGCAGCTTGCCCATGCTGATCGGGCGGTAGAAGCCGTGGCGGATATCCTCCTCGCGCGACCACACGAGTTTGACCGGCCGGTTGATGGCCTTGGCGACCAACACCGCCTGCGCCACGTAGTCTTGCCGGCCGCGGCGGCCGAATCCGCCGCCCAGCAGCGCCAGATGGACGAATGCCTTATCCGGCGGCACGCCGGCGGCCTCCGCCGCGGTGGCCAACGCCGCCTCGGCGTTCTGCGTGGATACCCACACCTCGACCTCGCCGCCGCTGACGCGCGCGGTGCAGTTCATCGGCTCCATGCAGGCATGGTCGAGGAACGGCACGTGGTATTCGGCTTCGACCTTCTTCGCCGCTTTGGCGAAGGCCTCGTCGAAATTGCCTTCGTGGCGGACCTTGGCGCCGGCCTCCTCGGTGCCTTTGACCAGGTGCTCGTGGATGGTGGCGCTGCTGACCTTGGCGTTCTCGCCTTCGTCCCATTCGATCGACAGCTCATCGAGCGCGGTCCGCGCCTGCCAATAATGCTCGGCGACGACGGCGACGCCGCTCGGGATCGGGACAACGCCGATCACGCCCTTGCGGCCCTTGATCGCCGCCTCGTCGTAGCTCTTCACCTTGCCGCCGAACACGGGGCAGGTCATTACCGCGGCGTAGACCATGTCCGGCACTTTCACGTCCAGCCCGAACACCGCGCTGCCGTCGACCTTGCTCGGCACGTCGAAGCGCGGGAAGGACTGCCCGGCGATCTTCCATTCGGTGTGCGGCTTGAACTTGACATCGGCCGGCGGCGTCAGCTTGGCCGCCGCCTCGGCCACCGCGCCGAAGTTGATCTTGCGGCCCGACGTCTTGTGGACGACAAAGCCCTTTTCGGCGGCGCATTCGCCGGCCGGCACGCTCCAGCCCTGCGCCGCTGCCTGGATCAGCATTTCGCGCGCCGTCGCGCCGGCCTTGCGCAGATATTGGTGAGAGCCGCGGATGGCCGTACTGCCGCCCGTCGACAGGTTGACGTAAAGCCGGTTCTCGCGCACATGGCGGTTGGCCGAGACGAATTCCGCCTTCACCTTCGACCAGTCGCATTCGAGCTCCTCGGCGACAAGCTGCGGGATCGCGGTGAACGAGCCCTGACCCATCTCGGAGCGATGCACGCGGATGACGACCGTGTCATCGGTGCCGATCATCAGCCAGGCATTGAGCTCGGCGCCGATCGGCATCGCCGTCTGGGCCGCCGCCGGCCTGCGCGCCGGCATATGGAAGCCGAGCGCCAGGCCGCCGCCGGCTGCCGCGGCAGTGGCGATGAATTCACGGCGGTTGAGCTTGGGTGACGTGATCTGGGGCATATGGGTCATGGCTGGTCCCTCCCCGTTCAGACTTTGGTGCCGGCGGCGCGGTGAATCGCCTTGCGGATCCGCTGATAGGTGCCGCAACGGCAGATATTGGTCATCGCCTGCTCAATGTCGGAGTCGGTCGGCTTGGCCTTGCGCGCCAGCAGCGATGCCGCCACCATGATCTGGCCGGACTGGCAGTAGCCGCATTGCGGCACCTGCTCCGCGATCCACGCCTTCTGGATCGGATGGCTGCGATCGGGCGTGAGGCCTTCGATCGTCGTTACCGCCTCCTTGCGGACGCTGCCCACCGGCGTCACGCAGGATCGCGTCGGCTTGCCGTTGATGTGCACGGTGCAGGCGCCGCATTGGGCGATGCCGCAGCCGTATTTGGTGCCGGTAAGACCGATGTGGTCGCGCAGCACCCAGAGCAGCGGCGTGTCCGCATCCGCATCAACCTTATGAACGGTCCCATTGACTTTGAGTTCGATCATTTGCGTTGCCTCCTAATCGACATGCCGAAATGGATTTTTAGTTGGCGGGAATATCTCATGCGAGCCGCAACCGTGGAATGACCAACCCCGGTGCGTGGTGTAACATTTTTGTGAGCCTTCTCCGTGGAGCGCAAAAAAGACTCCGCTCCGCCGCGGACTAGCCGCGGCGGCGCAACGAGCGGGTTTGACTGGTCCTGCTTATGACGATGCGACGCTGTAATAGGCGGTCAGTCTTTAGTCACCCCTCGATAAAAAATCATGTCGTTGACCGGGCCGTGGAAGTAGCCCTTGACCTTGTCGCGCATGGCGACCTGGGCTTGCCCCTGGAACATGATGATGATCGGCGACTCCTTCTGCACCACCCGCTGCAGCTCGAGATACATCTGCTCGCGCTTGGCCGTATCCTTCTCCAGCAGCGCGGCGCGCGTTTTCTCGCTGAGCTCGGGGATGAGCCAGGCATTGCGCCACGTAGTGGTGCTCTGCGGCGCGCCGTCGGCGTTGTCGACATTGTAGGAAAACGCCTTGGCGTTGGAATGCGTGTCCATGAAGTCCGGCCCCCAATAAAGCAGCATCACCTGGTGGCCGCGCGCCCGGTACTTGGAGATCACCTGGCTGCCGGTCCCAGGCACCAGGTTGAGCTTGATGTTGGCCTGCCCCATGGTCTCCTGCAGCGATTGCGCGACATCCATGAACATCGGCAGGTTGATCACGTCCATGTCGGCACTCACGCCGTCCTGCAGCCCGGCCTTGGCGAGAATCTCCTTCGCCTTGGCCACGTCGAGCTTGAACGGCGTATCGGTCAGCGCGCCGGGAAAGCCGGTCGGCCAATAGGCCTGATGCACCTTCATCTGGCCGTTGAGCAGCTTGCCGGCGATACCCTCGTAGTCAACGAGGTAGCGAATCGCCTCCCACAGCGCGGGATTGCGCAGCTTTTCCTGCTTCTGGTTGAGGCTGACGAAATGCACGGCGGCGAGCGGAAACTCGGCGACCTTGAGGTCCTGCTTGGCACGTACCGCCTTGATCTGATCGGGGCCGAGATCGCGGGCAATGTCGATATCGCCCTGCTCCAGCATGATGCGCTGCGTCGCCGGCTCCGGCACGTGGCGGAAGATGATCTGCTGCATTGCCGGGGCGGCACGGCTGTAGTTCGGGTTCGCCTCGAGCACGACGGTGTCGTTGGCCCTGTAGGTGCGCAGGCGGAACGGCCCGCTGCCGGCCGAATTGCGGCTGAGCCAGGCATTGCCCAGGTCGCCGTCCTTCTGGTTCTTGCTTACCTCGACCTCGTCGACGATCGAGGCCGGCCGCGCGGCGAGCGCGTTGAGCACGAAGGACGGCGCGTATTCCTCGGTGACTGTCACCGTCACCTCGCGCTCGCCGGTCTTGCGCACGAGCTGCTCGACATTGTCGGCCTTCCAGCCGAGCTGCCCGAGAATGAAAGCCGGCGCCTTGTTGAGCTTGATCACGCGCTGATAGGTGAAGACCACGTCTTCGGGCCGCACCAAATTGCCGCTAGCGAATTTGGCGCCGGGGCGCAGTGTGAAGGCGATGGTCTTGCCGTCGGGCGAAATCTTCCAGCTTTCGGCGAGCTCGCCGGTGAGCTTGCTGGGTTCTTCGAGGCCGTAGCGCATCATGCGATCATAGACATTGGCTAGGATCTCGCCGCCGGTGAACTCGAAGGCCTGGGCCGGGTCGAGGCTGACGATGTCGTCGATGCTCTTGGCCACGACCAAGGTCCGCGGCGGCGTGTCGGCGAGCGCCGATTGCGTCATCAGCATGACGCCGGCCGCAGCGACCACTGCCTTGAGAATCTTCATCACGACCTCCCCGTCGGACTTCGTGTGAAGAGACTATAGCAGCAGCGGCGTTTGTCACCCCTCCATCGCACTTGCCTGCCGCCCCGGGATATGGCAAAGTGCGATTAAGAATTATTTGCATCTATGATATTTGAAGCGCTTGTTGCCGCCGCGCGTCCTGGGCAACGGCATGTGGCGGAGGCGGGCTTGAAGACGACAAACGGATTTTTCAGCGCGGAGCCTGCGGCATGACGCCGGTCGATCCGCCGGCGATGACACCCGGCCGCTCCGCGCGGCCAGGCGGCGCGTCGACCACGCTGCGTCGCCTGCGGGTGCGCGACCTGCTGCACGATGCACGCGAAGTGATCCTCGAGCATGAGCGCGAAGAATATCGCCTGCGCATCACGAGCAAGGGAAAGCTCATCCTCACCAAGTAGCGGCATCGGACATTTCCGGCCGCCGCAGCCCGACGGCCGGACGGTTACGTTCCAAGCCAGCCACCCACGGCGCTCTGCCTCGGTAGCCAGCCAGGACCTTCAGGTTCACGGACTGGCTCAAACGAGGGAGATTCATGGTGGCCAACATTCAGCGAAGACTTGGTGCGATCGCGCTTGCCGCGCTCGGCGCCATTAACTACACCGAAGCGGCGGCGCAGTCAGACAGCGCGCCGGTACGCCTCGATCCGGTAACCACGACGGCGACGAAAAGCGAACGCCGGGTCGACGACGTGGCGAACAGTGTTGACGTCATCGGCGCCGAAGAGATCGAGCGCCGCGTGCCGCTAAAGGTCGATGACCTGATCCGCGATCTCCCGGGCGTCGACATGTCGGGCGGGCCGCGCCGGGCGGGCCAGGATATCAGCATTCGCGGCTTCGGCGGCCAGCGCGTCGTCACCACCATCGATGGCGCGCGCCAGGATTTCGACGCCGGCCACAAAGGAAGAATCTTCATCGATCCGGACCTGCTGAAGCAGGTGGAGGTCCTCAAGGGCCCCGCCTCGGCGCTGCATGGCAGCGGGGCGATCGGCGGCGTGCTCGCGCTCTCCACCAAGGACGCGGGCGACTTCCTCGATCCCGGCGAGACATACGGCGTGCGCGGCAAGGTCGGGTACAGCAGCGCCTACCGCGAGCCGCTGTATAGCGCAACGCATTTCGGACGGCCGCTGCCGCAGTTCGACTACCTGGCCAATCTCAACTACCGCTTCGGCGGCACGATCCGCCAGGGCGGCGGCCGCGAGTTGGAGAATTCGGCGGACGATCTGCACAGC
>JACQDQ010000252.1 GCA_016201015.1 Pseudomonadota bacterium
AGCGGCCTTTTCCGTTCGCGCGACGGCGGCGATAGCTGGGAAGAGATATCCGGACGCAATGGCTTGCCCGGCGGGCTGCTCGGCAAGCTCGGCGTTTCCGTCTCGCCGGCAGCGCAGGGGCGCGTCTATGCCCTGATCGAGGCGGAAGGCGAGAAGACCGGCCTCTATCGCACCGACGACTACGGCGACAATTGGGTGCAAGTCTCGCCGAACCGCGATCTCATGCACCGGCCCTGGTACTACACCCATGTATTCGCCGACACCGGGCAAGCGGACACGGTCTATGTCGCCAATTATCTGATGTGGAAGTCGACCGACGGCGGGGCAAGCTTCGTCGAGGTGACGACCCCGCATGGCGACAACCACGATCTGTGGATCGATCCCGTCGATCCCAAGCGGATGATCGAGGGCAATGACGGCGGCGCCTGCGTGTCCTTCAACGGCGGCAAGAGCTGGTCGTCGATCTACAACCAGAAGACCGCGCAGTTCTATCGCATGGACATCGACACCCAGCATCCTTACCGGGTCTATGCCACCCAGCAGGACAACACCTCGATCTCCGTCCCGAGCGCGTCCGAGTGGGGTGTCATCACGCTCGGCGACTGCACGTATCCCGGTACCGGCGAAAGCGGATTCATCGCGGTCAACCCCGGTGACCCCAACATCGTCTATTGCGGGGCGATCGGCTCCAGTCCCGGCGGGGCCGGCGCGCTGCAGCGCTACGATCACCGCACCCGGCAGATTCGGCTCGTCAATGTCTGGCCGGAGGACTCGACCGGCATCGCGCCGAAGAACCTGAAGTACCGGTTCGCCTGGACGTTTCCACTCGTCTTCTCGCCGCATGACAGCAAGACGCTCTACGCCGGCGGCAACTGCGTCTTCATAACCCGCGACGAGGGCATGAGCTGGACGCGCATCTCCCCCGATCTCAGTCTGAACGACTTGAGCCGGCAGGACTACTCCGGCGGGCCTCTGACTCACGAGTCGGCGGGCGCCGAAGTGCATGCGAGCTGCGCCTGCGTGGTGGAGTCCCGACATCGCAAAGGCGAGATCTGGGCCTCCACCGACGACGGGCTCGTGCATGTGACACGGGACGACGGCGGTACGTGGACCAATGTGACGCCGAAGGGCATGCCGGATCTGGCCTATGTCGGCTGCGTCGAGATCTCGGCGCATGATGCGGATACGGTCTACGTTGCGGCTACCCGCTACAAGCTCGCGGACTATGATCCCTACCTCTTCCGCACCAGGGACGGAGGCAAGACGTGGCAGTCGATCAACGGCACCATTCCCAAGGATGAAATCACTCGCGTGCTGCGCGCCGATCACGTCAGGCCCGGGCTTCTCTATGTCGGCACGGAGACCGGGGTCTTCTTCAGCCTCAATGACGGCGCCACCTGGTCACGCATGGCGGGCGGGTTCCCGGTTGTCCCGGTCTACGACTTGAAGCTCAAGGGAAGCGACCTGGTGGCCGCGACCCATGGCCGATCGTTCTGGATCCTGGACGACGTGACGCCCTTGCGTGAATTGACCGAAGATCAGCAGGAGACCCGGCTCGTGACGCCGCGCGCCACCGTCCGCACCAAGCTTGCCTGGAGCGCCGGCATGAGCTTCACCAAGACCGGCATCAGCTACAGCCCTGCCTTCGGCATCGGCGCCGGCACGGAAGGGATCGAGAAGGCCGACGGCAGCCGAGTTCGTCACTTCCTCGACGTCGGCGAGAATCCGCCCGGCGGTGCCATCGTCTATTATTGGCTTGCCAGGGATGCCGACGTGCCCGTCAGCCTCTCCTTCCGGGACGCGTCGGGCGATACCATCGTTCGGTTCAGCAGCGACAACAAGGACGCGCCGCCGCACAAGCGGCCTGGTACCAAGGCCGGACTAAACCGCTTCGTTTGGGACCTGAAGTATCCGGGCCCGACCAAGCTGGATCCCTCTCTCGTCGTCCGGAAGTACAAGCCGTTTGCGAGCGAGGGCGAGGACCCCGGCGGACCGGCCGTCGTGCCCGGCTCCTACCGCGTGGCGCTGGACGTGGGCGGCGAAACGCATGCGGCGAGCTTCACTGTGGTGAAGGACCCGCGCATCGAGACGACGCAGAAGGCTTTCGTCGAGCAGTTCGGCCTTCTTCGGAAGCTCCATGGCAAGCTCTCGGCGTTGAACGCCGCCGTCAACCGGATCCGCCTATTGAAGCGGCAACTGGTCGAGCTCCAGAAACGGCTCGGCGACAAAGACCAGCAACTGCGCGATCGGGGAGTGGCGCTCGTCGAGCGGCTTGAGGCAATCGAGGGCGTCCTGGTGGACATCAAGAGGGAATCGCCGAAAGACGTGCTCCGCAACCCGGCGGGACTCAACGATACCTTGGTGGATCTGATCAATGTGGTCGTCATAGCCGATGCGGAACCCACGCTCCAGGCGCGACAGGTCTCGGATGAGATCATGTCCAAGGTCGATGCCGAGATCGGCAAGCTCGACGATACTGTCATAGGCGAAGTCGCGACACTGAACGGGTCGTTGCGATCCGCCGGCATCGAACTCCTCGGCATCGCAAAGTGACCGGATCGGGTTATCTCCATTGGCCAAGCCCTGTCGAAAATTCGATTTGGCGTAGACAGGCCAGTGGAGCGCCGTGCTGAAGACGCGAAGGTCGTCGGGTCGATACCGACCTCCGGCACCACTTCGCGAGCGAGCGGCGGCTTGCCCGCCTAGAAATCCAGATCGGCGTAATGCTTGGGCGGCGGCGCGCCGGGGATGTGGTCGGCCAGCAGCGGCCGGAAGGCGGGCCGCGATTTGATGCGCGAATACCAGTCCTTGGCTGCCGCATGCTCGTCCCAGGGCACGTCGCCGAGATAGTCGAGCGCGGAGAGGTGCGACGCCGCAGCGATATCGGCCAGCGAATACTTGTCGCCGGCGAGGAACTTGCGGCGCTCGGTGAGCCAGCCGATATAGTCGAGGTGGTAATGGATGTTGGCGTAGCCGGCGCGGATCGCCGCGGAGTTGGGCTCGCCCAGCCCAAGGAAGCGCTTCATCATCTTCTCGCGCAGCAGGTTATCGCTCACCTCGCGCGCGAATTTCTGGTCGAACCAGGCAAGCAGCCGCCGCACCTCGGCACGCGCCTGGGGCGAGGGTGCCGCCGGCTCGTCGCCGAGCAGCGGCCGTTCCTTGTAGACCTCCTCCAGGTACTCGCAGATGACGCCGGACTCGGCGATCGTCGTGCCGTCGTCCTCGACCAGCACCGGCACGGTGCCGGCCGGGTTCATCGCCAGAAACTGCGGCCGCCGCTCCCACACCTTCTCCACCTTCATCTCGAACTCGAGGCCCTTTTCCTCGAGAACGACGCGCACTTTGCGCGAATAAGGCGAGAGCCACAGATGATAGAGCGTCCGCATGTGCGATCAGGCATTCAGCGCAGGTCAGGCGAGGCCGAAGGCGGTCAGCAGCAGCTTGACGGCTGCGACGAAGGCCACGACCGTGCCGATGCCGGCGACAAAGCCGAGCGCGATGGCTACACCATCGCCGGTGAGGATGCCAAGCGCCGTGATCACGATGGCAAAGGCCGGTACCAGGCTGAACACCGGAATCGGCAGGGCGAGCAGGACGCCGAGCAGCAGGCAGGCGAGCCCCACCCACCGCTCCATATGCGGTCCCGAAAGCCAGGCCCAACGCGGCCGCAGGATAAGCTCGAACCGGGTGAGCAGCGGGACCATCCGTCGCAGGAAGCCGGCCAGCCGCGCGCGCGTCACCGAATAGGCAGAGAGCCGGCGCGGCAGCCACAGATTGGCGCGGCCAAGCGCCATCTGCGCCGCGATCAGGCACAGCGGGACGCCGAAGATCGTCGAAAAGCCCGGCATGCTTGGCCCTGGTGTGAGATTCGGGGCTGCAAGCAGCAGCAGCAGCAGCCCATAGGCGCGCGTACCCAGGCGATCGACCACGTTGCCGAAGCTCACGCGGTCGTCGGCCGGGCCGTCGCTGAGCCGGGCGAGAACCGTGGCGATACTTTCCCGGTCGCTCACCGGCTGCGCCGGCGAAAAAGCCTGGGAACGATGAGCGACGCGCCGAGCAAGGCAAGCCCCCACAGCATCGGCTCGAGCCAGCCGGCACCACTCAGCGCCGTGCGGCCGCTCGCCCCGAGATTCACGTAGACGATCGTCGTCGGCAATATACCTGCGACCGAGCCGACGAGATAGGCGCGAAACGACAGCCGAGTCAGGCCGAGGCCGTAATTGACCAGCGCATGCGGCAATATCGGCAGCAGCCGCGCGGCCATGACGGCGCGCCAGCCGCCCGCCTCGGCGTGGATCAGCAGCGGGCCGAGACGCGGCACCTCCTCGACGACGACTAGGTCGGAATTGATGTAGCGGGCCAAGAGGAACCCGGCGGCGGCGCCGGCCGTCGCGCCGATGAGCGACCACAGCGACCCCCACCACAGACCGAATAGCATGCCGGCGACGACGGCCATCACCGTGCGCGGCACGAACAACAGGCTCGCCGCGACATGCGCGACGAAGAACGCCGCCGGCATCAGCAGCACATAATCGTCGATGTGGTCGCTGATAATGTGCGGATCGATCGCGGCGCGGTTGACGAAGGCGAAGACGAGGCCGAGCGCAAGCAACCCGACCAGCGCCAGGCGCAGCCAAACCGAGGGACGGTACATGGCCCGCTTTCTACACGCGTGCGGCGACGCTGACCAGCTTCCGTCGACGTGCGGACCGCATCCTTCGCGATGCCGCTCCTCGCTGCGCTCGGTTCGGCTCCCCAGCCCGCGGCGTCGGAGCGGACGGCTCTTACTCGTCGCCCACGCTGGCGCGCTGTGCGACGGCGCGGGTGAGCGGCTGGGCGAGGCGGGCCAGTATCTCCTTCGGCACGACCTGCCAGAACTTCGGCAGCTCGAGCTCCCAATCGACGAGCAGCCGCTCGGCGAAACGCGACTGCGTCTCGCGGAAATGCTCGGCGACGAGGTCCTTGAGCACTCCTTCCCAATGCGCCGTCTCGACGCGCTGCCAGACAACGGAGTCGGGATTGACCCGCTCGGCGAAACGCTGGTCGCGGTCGAGCACGAAGGCCATGCCGCCAGTCATGCCGGCGCCGAAATTGTCGCCGACCGGACCGAGGATCACCACGATACCGCCGGTCATATACTCGCTGCAGTTGGAGCCGCAGCCCTCGACCACCGCCTCGGCGCCGGAGTTGCGCACGGCGAAGCGCTCGCCGGCCTGGCCCGCGGCGAACAGGCGGCCGGCGGTGGCGCCGTAAAGCACCGTGTTACCGATGATCGTATTCTCGTTGGCGCGGAAGGCGGCCGAAACCATGGGGCGCAGCATGATGGTGCCGCCCGAAAGACCCTTGCCGACATAGTCGTTGGCGTCGCCGAACACCTCGAGCTTCATGCCGCGCACCGTGAAGGCGCCGAGCGACTGGCCGGCGGTGCCGCGCAGGCGCACCGTCACGGTGTCGGGCTGCAGCCCGCTCATGCCGTAGCGGCGCGTGATCATGGCGGCGAGCCGCGTGCCGACCGCGCGATGCG
>JACQDQ010000007.1 GCA_016201015.1 Pseudomonadota bacterium
ATCATCTTCATGTGGACGCCGCCGCATTTCTGGGCGCTGGCCCTGTTCCGCTCCGGCGACTACGCCAAGGCCGGCGTGCCGATGCTGCCGGTGGTGGCGGGCCCGCGTGAAACCAAGCGTCAGATCCTGATCTACAGCCTGCTGCTGGTGCCGCTGAGCCTGGCGCCGTGGGGACTCGGCGTCGCCGGCCCGATTTATGCCGGCGGCGCGGCGTTGCTCGGGCTGCCGTTCATTGCCGGGGCGATCGCCGTGCGGGGCGAGCCGTGCGAGGCGCCGGCGCGGCGACTGTTCGGCTATTCGATCGTCTATCTCTTTCTGCTTTTTGCGCTGCTCATCCTCGATCGCGTGCCGCAGGCTCTGTCATGATCGACAAGACGCCCACGCTCGACGAGCAGCGGCGCCGGCGCGCCAAGAACCTGGCGGTCGGCCTGGGCGTGGCCGGGCTCTGCCTGTTGTTTTACGTGATTAGCATCGTGCGCATGGGGGCTGGAGGAAGCTGGTGAGCGCGCGTATCGCATCGCGGGCCAACCGGCGCGTCGGGCTGACGATGGCCGGCGTCGCCGTCGTCATGCTCGGCCTCACCTTCGCCGCGGTGCCGCTCTATCGCATTTTCTGCCAGGTTACCGGCTATGGCGGCACGACGCAGCGCGCCCTCGCGGCGCCCGACCATGTCGGCGAGCGGATGATGACGGTGCGCTTCAACGCCGAGATCGGCGGCAACGACCTGCCGTGGACGTTCGAGCCGGTGCAGCGCGAAGTGCAGGTCAAGGTCGGCGAAGAGCGCCTCGCGTTCTATCGCGCGCACAACAAGACGGGAGTGCCGATCACCGGCATGGCGACGTTCAACGTCACGCCGCAGAAGGCCGGGCTCTATTTCGAGAAGATCTCGTGCTTCTGCTTCACCGCGCAGACATTGGCACCCGGCGAGACGGCGGAGATGCCGGTGTCGTTCTTCATCGATCCCGATATCGTCAAGGACCCCAACCTCGACGATGTGACGACGATCACGCTGTCCTATACGTTTTTCCGCGCCAGGTCGGACGGGGACGGCCCGTCTCGCGTCGACGGTGCGCGCACGCTGAGTTCGGTGCCCGAGCGGGCGCCGGCGGTGAACTGAACGCGCCGCCCACGATTTCGAGAGGAGCAGACATGGCACATCCGGCGACCGGCAGCGGCATCAAGCAACCCTATCATCTGGTCGAGCCGAGCGGCTGGCCGGCCGTCGGCGCGATCGCCGCCTTCACGCTGGCGCTCGGCGCCCTCTCCTACATGCACCCGGAGATGTTCGGCGCCGGCCTGGAGGCGACGCTGAAAAGCCTCGGCGCCTGGAAGCTGCTGCCCGGCTTCCTGCTGGTCGGCTACACGATGGCGGGGTGGTGGACCGCCGTCATCGCCGAATCGCACACGCCCGGCCTGCACTCGGCGGTCGTGCGGCTCGGCCTGCGCTACGGCATGTTCCTGTTCATCTGCTCCGAGGTGATGTTCTTCGTCGCCTTCTTCTGGGCCTATTTCCACTTCGCGCTGTTCCCCAACGAGACGCTGGGCCATGTCTGGCCGCCCAAGGGCGTGAAGACGTTCGACCCCTGGGACCTGCCATTCCTCAACACGCTCATCCTGCTCACCTCCGGCGCCACGGTGACCTGGGCGCATCACGGCATCATCGAAGGCAATCGCCGGCATCTGATCTACGGCCTGGTGCTGACCGTCCTGCTTGGCCTGAGCTTTACCAGCGTGCAGGCCTACGAGTATTCGCATGCCGCCTTCGGCTTCAAGGACGGCGTCTACTCCTCGACCTTCTTCATGGCGACCGGTTTCCACGGTTTCCACGTCATCGTCGGCACGATCTTCCTGAGCGTGTGCTTGGGCCGCGCCCTCAAAGGGCATTTCACGGCGGAGCGGCATTTCGGCTTCGAGGCGGCATGACGGCGGGCCCATACGCGGTCTCGCCGTTGCGCGCCGGGTTGCTCTGCCGCTGCCCGAATTGCGGCGCCGGCCCGCTGTTCGAAGGCGTGCTCGCGGTGCGCGCGCGCTGCAAGGTCTGCGATCTTGATCTGCGCGCCCAGGATGCCGGCGACGGGCCGGCTGTCTTCGTCATCCTGATCCTCGGCTTCATCGTCGTCGGCCTCGCGCTGCTGCTGGAGGCGAAGGTCGAGCCGCCGCTGTGGGTGCACGCGGTGATCTGGCCGTTCGTCGTGCTGGCCGGCGCCATCGCCATGCTCAGGCCGCTCAAGGCGACGTTGATCGCGCTGCAGTACCGAAACCGCCGCGGCGATTTCGACACGCCGGCCTGAGCGTCGCGCGTTGCACCTCGGATTTCATCCCAAGCTGGTGCCGACGCTGATCGCCGTGCCGGGCGTCGTGCTGCTGCTCGGCCTCGGCACCTGGCAGGTGATGCGCCTGGCCGAGAAGAACGCGCTCAATGCCTGGCGCATCGAGCGGACGGCGGCAGCCGCCGTCCCGCTGGCGGCGCGGGTCGGCGATGTCGCGGCGCTCGAATTCCGCCGGGTCGTCGTCAGCGGCAGCTTGCGGCACGACTCCGAGCTGCACCTGAACGCCCGGTCGCAGCGCGGCAATGCCGGCTATCACATCCTGACGCCGCTGATTCGCGCCGACGGCCCGCCGGTGCTGATCAATCGCGGCTGGGTGCCCTACGAGCGCAAGGACCCGGCCCGCCGCGCCGAAGGACAGGTCGCCGGCGCCGTCACCGTCGAGGGCATCCTGCGGCGCGAACCGCGGCACGGGTTGTTCATGCCGGACAACGACGCGGCGCGCAACGAATGGTTCTGGTACGACCTGCCGGCAATGGCGGTGGCGACCAGGCTCGCCGATCTCGCGCCGTTCTATGTCGAGGCGGGGACGGTAGCCAATCCCGGCGGCTTTCCGATCGGCGGCCAGACCATCATCGAGCTGCCGAGCAACCATATCCAATACGCGATCACCTGGTACGCGCTCGCCGTCGCGCTGGCGGTGATCTACGTGATGTGGCACCGGCAGCAGCAGAGCTAGAGGACGCGGATGATCGCCTTGTCGGTCAGTCAAGCACGACGAGCGGCAGCGCGGCCGGCTTGAAGCGCGCGATGGCCGCGATCACCTCGTCTTCGCTGGCGTCGAGGCCGGCGAGGGCGAGGGAATAGGGACCAAACCCGAGGGCCTGATTCAGGCGGGCCAGCCGGCGGCTCACGGCGTCCAAGCGTTGTACATATACGGCCGGATCGTTCGGCCGTATGTCGATAAACCGCTGCCCGTAATAGCCGCGGCAGCAGATCGCCGCCATGTCGCCCCAGGCGATCAGCGGATCGACGAGGCGGGAGTCGCTCAGTCCCCGTTCGTCGATGCGGATTTCGGCCCCGGCCCAGCCCTGCCGCCAGCCGCGCCGTGCGGCGATGACGGCAAAGCCGCCGAA
>JACQDQ010000253.1 GCA_016201015.1 Pseudomonadota bacterium
CCGCCTCAGGAGAAGGGCGAGGCTCAGGCCCGGCGGCGGATTCCAGGGCGTAATTCCCAGCCCGGAATACCCGTAAATAAAGCTGATCCAATCGAGCAAGAGGTAGCCGACGATGTAGCCGAGGCCCCACAGGCAATAGCGTAGCGCTGCGTCCCGCCAGCCCGGCGTTGTCACCACCGCACTGGCCCGCGTTGGCGCCGCTTCCGTCGCCGCTGCCGACGATAACGTATCGAATCCTCGAGTCATGCCTGCCTGTATGGCCACAATACTACCGCGGCGCACATTTGCCAGACCGCCCTTGTCACGGCCCAATTGCGGCGCGGCGATCGCGCAAACGTCCGTTTCGCATCAAACCGCTGAACCGCGGCGGCAATCCGTGGCACAATGGCCGGCCGGCGCAGCGTCGTTACGCCGCCGCCGTACCGCCATCGCCGCCGTCCGAACGAAGGCCCAATAATGACCGCCGCTGCCGCCCCGGCCTCATCGGCCCGGGGCATCGCCTATGTCCTCGTCGCCACGGCGATACTGGGTCTCAACGATGCCATCGTTAAGCTGCTGACCGCCGGCTACCCGGCCGGTCAGATCATGGGGCTGCGCGGCGTCTTCTTCATGCTGCCGGTCGGCCTGCTGATCTGGCGCGCCGGCGGCCTGCGAGCGCTGCACGTGCACAATCCGTTGCAGCAGGCGCTGCGCGCCGCGCTGTTCGTCGTCTCGTCGATCCTGTTCATCTATCCGCTGAGCGTCCTGCCGCTCGCCACGGTCGTCTCGCTCGGATTCACCTCGCCGCTGTTCGTCACCGCGCTCGCCGGACCGATGCTGGGCGAGCGCGTCGGCTGGCGTCGCCGCTCAGCGGTCATCGTCGGCTTCTGCGGCGTGCTGATGATCGTGCGCCCCGGCGGCTTCGAGTGGCAGTGGATCGCGCTGCTCCCGCTCGGCTCCGCCTTGGCCGGCTCCTGGCGCGACATCCTGACGCGGCAAATGACCGCCTCCGAATCGTCGGTCGCGATGCTGTTTTACAGCAGCCTCGGCCTCGCCACGGCCGGCTTGTTGACAATGCCGTTCGGCTGGGTCCTGCCGTCATTTCGCGACATGGCGATGTTCATCGCCATGGGTGTGCTCAGCGGCGGCGCCCATTTCCTGATGATCGAAGGTTTTCGCTGGACCGAGGCCAATCTGGTCGCGCCGTTCAAGTACTCCAGCCTGATCTGGGGCGTGACGTACGGATATCTGATCTGGGGCGACGTTCCGGACCGTTGGACCTTCGTCGGCGCCGCCGTCATCGGGGCGAGCGGCCTCTACATTCTGCACCGCGAGTTCGTGCGCGGGGCGCGATAGGCATCGCCGAGCCTTAGATTCGCTTGCCGAGCTGGAACGGCGTGAAGCGCACCGGCAGCAGCGCGCGGCGCTCGATGCGCCCGTTCTCCAGCTTGCGGATGAGCGTCAGGAATTGCGTTCCGTCGGCCGGTCCCAGCGGGATCACCATGCGGCCGCCGGGTTTGAGCTGCTGCAGCAAGGCGGGCGGCACGTCGTCGGCAGACTCCTTGATCAGCATCGCATCGTAGGGCGCATGCGCCGGCCAGCCGTAATATCCGTCGCCAAGTTCGATCGCGATACCGGCGTAGCCGTTGTCGCGCAATACGTCGCGGGCGAATTTCCAGAGCGGCTCGATGATTTCCATCGTGAATACCCGCGCGCCCAGCTCGGCCAGTATCGCTGCCTGATAGCCGGTATCGGTGCCGGTCTCGAAGACCGCCTCGCCGGCCTTGATATCCAGGACATGCGTCATGAGCGCCGCCAGAAACGGCTGGCTCAGGCTCTGTCCGTGGCCGAGCGGCAAGGGCGTGTCGGCATAGGCATAGCGGATCAACGGATCGGGTACGAAGAGCTGGCGCGGCACCTTGGTGAAGGCCGCGAGCACGCGCGCGTCGAGGTCGCTGACGCCGGTGATCGACGCGGTCTCGGCGACGTTGCGCTCGATCTGCCGCACCATGGCGCGTCGCGCCTGAACAGCCTCGGGCTCCTCCGCCGACAGACCCGACGCCGATAGCAGCGCGACAACGGCCAGGATGCGTGCAATGAGCCGCATGGGGGTGATCCTTGTCGCCAAGTTTACTCCCATGCGACAGCGCAGCAAAGCCGCAGCCCGCTGCGCGATAGCCTAGCTCCGCGCCAACACCCATTCGGTATCGACCACGGTCGCATACTCGCCCTGCATGTTGGCGAGCGACAGCGCATGCACGTCCTCGGCCGGGTAGAGCCGGCCGGCGAGGTCGCGCTTGTCGAAGGTGAAGGCGCCGTCGCTGACCACGTAGGTCGCGAAGCCGAGATTGCCGGCCATCCGCACCGTCGCCTCGACCGAATTGTTGGTGATGACGCCGGTGACGACCAATGTCGTCTGCCCGGCGCCGCGCAGTCGCGACTCCAGGTCGGTGCCGATGAACGCGCTGTTGACCCGCTTGGCGATCACCGGCTCACCTGGCGCCGGCCGCACCGCGTCCTTGAATTCGTTCCCCGGCTGCCCCGGCCGGTAGGCGGATTGCGGCTCGGTCGAGTCGTGCCGGACGTGGTAGATCGGCCGGCGCGACTGCCGCCAGCGGGCCAGCAGCCGCGCGACGTTCGCCTCGGCGTCGGGTTTATTGCGCCGCCCACAATAAGGCGCGTCGATCGCCTTCTGCAAGTCGATGATGACGAGCGCGGCAGTTTGCGGCAGCGCCGCTGTCATGCGCGGCTATTCCGCGGCGGCCGGCACCGGCGCGACCTCGTCGGGCCGATGCGGGAAGGCGATCGCGCCGAGGAAGACCACGAGACCGAAGACGGCCAGCACCTGATAGGTGAGGTTGAACCCGCCGGTATAGTCGTGGAGAAGAGCCACGAGCGGCACGGCGCTGGCGCTGGCCCCGAACGACACGATGTAGCGCACGGCGTAGGCCCGCGACCGCCAGGCATCGGTCGTATAGCGGGCAATCATCGCGTCGTTGATCGTCGCCTGGCCGAAGACCGCGAACATCATGCCCACCGCAGCCGCCAGCAGCGCCCAGTTGCTGGCGAAGGCGGCCAGCAGCAGGCACGGCGCCTGCAGCGCCGCCAGCGGCAGAAACGCGGCCCGCAACGGCTGGCGATCGATGACCCAGCCGACGACAAGCTGCGACATGGCGCCGATTACGAAGACGGCAGAGGCCAGAGCGCCGACGCCAGCCGGCGTGGCGACCAACTGCGCCATGCGCTCGTCGAACAGCTTGGGCATCGATACGGTCGTCGCGTTGAAGGTAACGCCGCCGGCGATCGCGGCGACCGCCATCACGGCGAAGGCGCGGACCAGGACATCGCGCGGCAGGTTGCGCGCGGTTCCAGCTTCCGGACGCTTCGCCGCCGGTCGGTCGGCAACCAGGCCCAGGAACGCGACGCCGACGGCGATCCCAAGGGCGCCGGGCAGGATGAACGCCGTTCGCCAGCCGAAGAATTGCGTCAGGGCGCCGGTGAGCAGCGTGGCA
>JACQDQ010000254.1 GCA_016201015.1 Pseudomonadota bacterium
GGCCGCGCACGCGGATGACCGGCTCGGCCATGCTAAGGCCGACCTTCCGCGATGAACGCGCGCTTCTTCATTCGCCGTCACCCGCAGGCGTCGCCCGCAAACCCATGCCCGTGGGCGTCGCCCGCAAACCCATGCCCGCGGGCGTCGCCCGCAAACCCATGCCCGCGAGCGTCGCCCGCAAACCCATGGATGCGCGGATCGAGTCCGCGCATGACAGAGTGGAATATGCATCAGCGACGCCCACGCGTTACACACCGAGATACGAGAAGAGGATGGAGAAGCCGGCGTCGGCGACGATCACCAGGAAGATCGACTCGACCACCGACTTGGTGGTCATGCGGCCGACGCTGTCGGCGCCGCCCTCGACCTGCAGCCCCTCGTAGCAGCCGACCATGGCGATGAGAAAGGCGAAGACCGGCGCCTTGACCAGGCCGACCCAGAAGGTCGAGAAGCTGAGCGCATCCTCGAGCTGGGCGAAGAATTGCGGCAAGGCGAGGCCGAGCACCGTGATCGACATGATGGCGCCGCCGACCAGCGCGGCGCAGTCGGAGAAGAACGTCAGCAGCGGCAACGCGATGATCACCGCCAGCAGGCGCGGCAGGACGAGCACCTCCATCGGATCGAGCCCGAGGGTCTTGAGCGCGTCGATCTCCTCGTTCACCTTCATCGTGCCGATCTCGGCGGTGAAGGCGCTGCCCGAGCGGCCGGCGACCATGATCGCCGTGATCAGCACGCCGATCTCGCGCAATACCGAGACCCCGAGCAGGTTCACCGAGTAGATCTCCGCGCCGAATTGACGGAGCTGGTCGGCGCCCTGATAGGAGAGCACGACGCCGATCAGGAACGACAACAGGCCGACGATCGGCAGCGCGTTGAGGCCGACCCGCTCGACATGAGCGAGCAGCGCGATGAGGCGCAGTCGCCCCGGCCGCGTCAGCGCGCGGGCGAGCGTAATCGCGGTGAGGCCGAAGAAGGAGATGAGATCGCGCCCTTCGACCAGGACGTGGATTGCCGTGCGGCCGACCCGCTCGACCATCTCGCGCACGGGCGAGACATAGGGCCGCGCCAGCGGCTTGCGGTCTTCCGCCTGCTGCATGCGGGCGAGCAGCGCGGCGCGCGACGGCGAGGCGCCGACGATCGCCACGGGCATGCCGTCGCGCTCGAGCCGCCGCATCAGGCGGTGCAGCGCGAAGGCGCCGGCGGTGTCCATCGCGTCGAGACGGGAAAGGTCGAAGCGCACGCCTTCGGCGCGGCCGATGTCGAGGGCCGCCAGCCGCGCGCCGAGCGGCGCGATGCCGGCCAGCGTCCAGCGCCCGCTCGCCGCGATCACGCAGACATTGCCGTCCTGCTCGAGGCGGAACGAGCCGTCGGCTGGTGCGTCGTCAGCGGCCAAGCTGCTCCCCCCGATGCCGGCGGTTCAGCCGCGCCGGCGCGTGGCGATGGCCTCGGCCAGCACGCACAGAATTTCGAACATCATGGTGGCGCCGACCAACGCCGTGTTGCCGCTGGGGTCGAGCGGCGGTGAAACCTCGACCACATCGCCGCCGACGACGTCGAGACCGGCGAGGCCGCGGATCATCTGCTGCGCCTCGAAGGTGGTGTAGCCGCCGATCTCCGGCGTGCCGGTGCCGGGCGCGTAGACCGGGTCGAGGCCGTCGACATCGAAGCTGACATAGGTCGGGCCGCCGCCGGCGATGCGGCGCGCCTCGGCGATCGTCTGCTCGGGGCCGAGCTTGAAATACTCCTCGATGCGGATGACGCGCACGCCCTGCGCCATCGCCCAGTCGTTGTCGTCCTCGCTGTACATCGAGCCGCGGATGCCGATCTGCACCGTGCGCTTGGGGTCGAGCAGCCCTTCCTCGATGGCGCGGCGGAACGGCGTGCCGTGGGTGTAGCGGCAGCCGCCGAAATAGGTGTCGTTGGTGTCGGAATGCGCGTCGAAATGCACCATGCCGAGCGGGCGGCCCTTGGCGATGGCGCGGAAGATCGGCAGCGTGATCAGATGGTCGCCGCCGGCCGCGATCGTCGCGCATTTGGCGGCGTGGAGCTTCGCGAAGAAGCGCTCGACGCGGCCCAGCGTGTCCATCAGGTCGCACGGGTTGACCGTGACGTCGCCGAGGTCGGCGGTGCGCGCCAGCGCGAACGGGTTGACCAGGCTCGCCGGGTGGACGCGGCGGATGAGGCTCGACTGGTTGCGGATTTCGCGCGGGCCGTGGCGGGCGCCGGGGCGGTTGGTGGTGCCGCCGTCCCACGGCACGCCGACCAGCGCCACGTCGATGCCGGTCGGGTCGCTGACATGGGGCAGCCGCATGAAGGTCGGAACGCCGGAGAAGCGCGGCATCACCGCGCCGGAGATCGGCTCGAAATTCCGTGCCTCGTCCATGATTGCGCCTCCCGTCCCGCGAGTCGCTGCGCGAAAATTATACGCGGTTCGGCCGCGGGCGAATACGCGGGCCACCGCCCTTGTCGCGTAACCGGCTCATGCAGCGCGGTTTTCCGGAATGTTCCACGTGGAACATTCGCTTGAGACGAAACGCCGCAGGACAAGGCACGTCGCCGAAAGCCTCGGCAAAAATCCTGGGAAAATATTCAAGAATATTGAAATTAATATGTTATATCAATTACTTATGGATTTTTGCAGTGCCGCAATAGGCGCCCGGAAAAGGCTTTCCCGGGTTAGATTTTGACGAAATTGTGCTTGATCTCTTGCACCGCAATATTTATATATTGCGGTGCGACATCCTGATGTCGCACTTGAGAAACGGCGTTTCGTCGTTTCTCGGGCGTTTCCTCCCTAAACTTGGGCCGTGCGTGCACGGCCCCTTTTTTTTGCCGCGGCGGCCGCCGACTACGACGGCATGAGCGCCCTGATGGGCTTCCTCACCGCGAATTGCTGCGGCGGTGGCGCCGCCGCCTGCGCCCCGGCGGTCTGCGCGCCCGCGTCCGCCACCGTCGCCGCCACCCTCACCCGCCGCAAAGGAGTGTCCCGCCAATGAAACGCCTGCATGTCCACGTCGCCGTCAAGGACCTCGACGAATCGATCCGCTTCTACGCCACGCTGTTCGGCCACGCGCCGACGGTTCATAAGCCCGACTACGCCAAGTGGATGCTCGACGATCCGCGCGTCAATTTCGCGATCTCGACGCGTGGCGGCAATGTCGGGCTCGACCATCTCGGCATTCAGGCCGAGTCCGCCGCCGAACTCGACGAGATTTCCGACCGGCTGGCGGCGGCCAATCGCACCGTGCTCAAGCAGGAGAACACGACCTGCTGCTACGCGCGCTCCGACAAGGCGTGGATCACCGATCCCGCCGGCCTGGACTGGGAGACCTTCCACAGTTTCGGCGAGGCGACGACCTATGGCGAAGGCCGCGTCGAAGCCGAGGCCGGGCCGACGACGGCCAGCGCGGCCTGCTGCGCGCCGGCCGAGTCCGGGCAGGCAAACGCGGGCAAATGCGGAAATTCGGCGCGCGCCGACGCCGCGCCGGCCAGCGCCTGCTGCTGATCTCGCGCCTGCCGCGGTCGCGCGACATGGACAAGGACATTTACAACGCGCTGTTCCTCTGCACCGGCAACTCGGCGCGCAGCATCATGGCCGAGGTTCTGTTGACGCATTGGGGCCGCGGCCGCTTCCGCTCCTTCAGCGCCGGCAGCCATCCCAAGGGACAGGTGCACCCGATGGCGCTCGACCTTCTCATGTCGCTGAAGCTGCCGACCGCCGGCTTGCGCAGCAAGGCCTGGGACGAGTTCGCGACGGCGAATGCGCCGCGCATGGATTTCATCTTCACGGTCTGCGATCAGGCCGCCGGCGAAGTCTGCCCGGCCTGGCCGGGACAGCCGATGACCGCCCATTGGGGCGTCGCCGATCCGGCGGCCGTGGCCGGGCCGGAAGCGCAGCGGCGCCGAGCCTTCAAGACGGCGTTCCACGAGCTCGAGAGCCGCATCAAGCTTTTTGTCGCGCTGCCGCTGCATTCGCTGCAAGGCCTGAGCCTGAAGCAGCGTCTGGATCGGATCGGGCGCAGTCCCGCCGCCGTCGCGTAGATCGCGGCTGATGACCGCCCCCTCGCTGGCGCGCCGATTGGGCGCGGAAGCCATTGGCACGGCGCTGCTGCTCGCCGCCGTGGTCGGCTCGGGCATCATGGGCGAGCGTCTCGCCGGCGGCAACGAGGCGGTCGCGCTCCTCGCCAATACGCTGGCGACCGGCGCGGCGCTGATCGCTCTCATTCTCACCTTCGCGCCGGTCTCGGGCGCGCAGTTCAATCCCGTGGTGACGCTCGCCCTCGCCTGGGACGGAACGATGCGCCGGCGCGAGGCGCCGGCCTATGTCGCGGCGCAGCTCGCCGGCGCGCTGCTCGGCGTCGCCGTCGCGCATCTCATGTTCGGCGAGCCGTTGTTTGCGGCATCGCAGAAGATGCGCGAGGGATGGCCGCAGATGCTCGGCGAATTCGTCGCCACCTTCGGCCTGGTCAGCGTGATCCTCGGCGGCAGCCGCCACAATCGCGCGGCGCTGCCCTACGCGGTCGGCGCCTACATCGCCGCCGCCTATTGGTTCACCTCGTCGACCTCGTTCGCCAACCCGGCGGTGACCGTGACCCGCGCGCTGACGAATACGTTTGCCGGGGTGCGCCCGGCCGACGCGCCTGGTTTCATCGTCGCCGAAATCCTCGGCGGCATCGCCGCGCTGTTCCTGTCGCGATGGCTGTTCCAGGCGCCGCGTGGCGGTTCTGCCGCGCCGACGGACGGGGCGTAGGGGCGCGGGTCTCGCCGGCGAGGCAGCGGCGATGCGGCAGCCCAAGAC
>JACQDQ010000255.1 GCA_016201015.1 Pseudomonadota bacterium
ATCGATGCAGTTCACCAGCATCGCTTCGTAGACAGCATCCGCAGCATGGGCGGAAGACGACAGCGCTCCGCTCAAGCCGAACGCCGCAACGGCGCCGCCGAATTGCAGGAGCCGGCTACGGCTGACAGCAAACGCGGCTTCGCAGCCGCATCCCGCATGGTGAAGGTGGCGTGGCGACGCTGATGTCTTGTCGATCCTGTCCAACTCCCCGGCGCTGCGCTTCCTGCCGTCAATCGTCGAACGCAGGTCATTATCTCTAGATCTCTAGCCCAATTCTACGATCAATGGCTCCGAAAAGTCCCGGTCGCGCGCATCACACCGTCGCGACCGGGCTGGCCGGCGAGCCGACGGCGCCGGGCAGACGCAGCGGCGGCGCGGTCAACAGGAAGCGGCTGCGCTTATGCGCCCGCAGCCACTGCGCCAGCTCGGCCAGGTACCAGATCTCGCCCAGCGGCACGCCGAGCTTGAACAGGCAATGCTGATGGATCGGCGCCGCCGTATGGCGCTCGTGATCGCCGGCCGGGCGCAGCGCCGGAACCGCCTCCACCGCGTAATTGTCGGAGATGAGCGCGACGACGTTGCTGTCGGTGATCCATTGCAGCAGCTTGGCGTCGCGCCCGTTAAGCACCGCGCAGGAATTCTCCAGCGTGTGCGCATCGGGCGAGCGGCGCAGATCGAGCAGCACGCGGTCGAAGCCGGTGTAGAGGAGCAGCATGTCGCCGGGCTCGACCTCGACCTTGTCGGCGCGCATCGCGGCCATCAGATCGTCGTAGCCGACATATTGGCGCTTGCGCCCGAACTGCGCATGCAGGTCGACCAGCACGCCGCGCCCCTGGATGCAATTGACGGCGTAGTTCTCGATGCCGAGTTTCTTGGCCGACACGCCCTCGTAGCGCGCCCACGGCTCGACGCCGGAGGCGGCAGTGACACCGACCACATGTTCGCCGCCGCGCCAGCCGTTGTAGTAGACGATCTCCTTGACGCCGTCGCCATCGGCGTCGAACAGGCAGCCGGCATGGGCGAAGCTGTCCCACTGCGTCGAATATTGCAGATAGATGAGGGCCGCATCGTCGCAGGTGACGTCGGTGATATGCGGGGTGCTGGCGGTGAACGTATGGTTGTAGCTCGGCTGATCGCCGCGCAGCGTGGCGAACAGGCGTGGCGGGAAGCGGCGCGTGTTGAGCACGTTGCCGCCGGGATAATCGAGCGGCATCGACAGACAGAAGGCCAGGCCTTCCTTCGCCTCGGCGATGCCCTGACGACGCTTCGCCGGCGTCAGCAGATTGAGCCGGCCGAGCTGATCGTCGTCGCCGAACTCGCCCCAGTTCGAGCCTTCGGGCCGTTGCTTCCACCGCTTTGCCATGTCTCCCCTCGATGCCAGCAATTTCGCGACGACGATGCGCGCCGCGCAACCGGATTCTTGCCCCGATCGACGAGGAGACCGCAATACGCGAAATGGCCGCAACGCAACGGCGCCGATCAGGATGGGTGCGATGCGGCCACCGCATCATAGTTGGTGTAGATGGCCGCGAGGATCTTGTCGACGGCAACGCCGTCGCTCGACAGCGGCAGGGCGAGCTTGGTGATCGTAAAGTGATTCTTGCCCGGCACCTGATGGGCGAAGCGCGATACCAAATAGGGCCGCCCGTTCTTGCAGACGTGCCGGTATTCCTCCAGCCCCAGCGGTCCGACGTTCGATATGCATTCGCTAATCTTGCGGCCGGTCAGGTCGAACTGAAAAACCCGGGCGACGACCGAGCCGAACAGCGAGTAACGGAAATCGCTGCCGTTGTCGATCACATCGAGAATCAGCAGATGGCCCAGCCAGGGCCGGAAGTCCTCGATCGAGAAATCGCTTCGCGCCGGTATGCGGCCTCCCCTGCACTTGCGCTCCCACAGTTGGGTGAGTGCAGCAAGATGCGCTTCCACCTGAGTGGAAAGCACGCGACGATTCTCGTCGCCCATAATGAAATCATACACCAAATCAACGCGCGATTGTACCCCAAAGTGGGTATGGCGCATGAAGACAGATGAGGCGGTCCGGCGCTATTCGATAGCGCAGGCGCGCCGATCACGACCAGCCAACCCGTGATCGTCAATCTGGTGCTGCGTGGATGAAGCGAAGGGGACGGCCGCGGCGCCTTTCGCCGCGGCCGTCCTCCCCGTCGGCTTCGTCAGATTCAGCGAGCGCGGCGACGCCGCCAGGCCAGGCCGGTCAGCGCGCTCAGCAAGAGCGCGAGGCTTCCGGGCTCGGGCACTTCGACGTCCGTGCCCGAGAAGAAGAACGGATCGATCAGCGCGGTGGTGTTGATGCCGCCGCCGTTGACGTTGCCCAGGCCGGCGAAGGCGCCGAAGAAGGTGTCGCCGACCGACATGATGAAGTCATAGTCGCCGAACTCGCGATTGCTCCCCGAGCTCCCGGTTGCCGCCAGCAGAGACAGTGGCGTGAAACTGTATTCCTCGACGTCGGAGTCGATCGTGGCGCCGAAATCATGCGATGTCGCGACGTGCACGTGCACCTTCTGATCCGCGCCGAAGCTGTCGTACATGATCACCACGGTGCCGTTGTCGAGCACGGTGATCGACGGCAGCGCGGCCCGCTCGCCCGCCGGCGAAATCATGATCTCGGCGGAGGCGACCAGATTGTTCCCCGACGGGTGGTATTCGCGGAGAAAGAGACGGTCCGTGCCGCCGCCGTCGCGCTTGCCGGTGACGACGTAGATATGCGACCCGGTCTTGTCCGCGGCGATCGCCGTGATGTTGCAGCGCAGGTCGTTGACGCCGGCAAACCACCGGTTGCTGGCCTGGGTGCCGCTGTTGTCCAGCTGGGCCGACACGCCGCTGCCGATCAGGATGCCGCCGATCGCGCTCGACGCGTTGAAGTCCCAGGTGACGCCGCCGTCGCTCGAACGGTTGAGAAAGTAGGACACGTTGTGCACGCCCGGCGAAGGACCAGCGTCGCCGACGCCGAAGATCGAATAGACCGTGCCGTTGCCGTCGGTCGCGATGCGCGTGCCCGGATTGACGAAGTTCGACTGCGCGCCATTGTTGATGGCGTTGTCCACGGTGAAGCTGGTGCCGTTGTTGTTCGACACGGCGACGCGTTCGCCGGTGCCGGAATGAAAGTCGTCATAGCCGACGAAGACCTTGCCGCCCTGCAACGCGATCCACGGCTGGTCGGCCTTATTCACAGACGCCGCGCTGTTGATCGGGGTACCGCCGCCGGTCCACGACCAGGATGCCAGGTTCGTCGGGTCGGTTGTCGAGCCCTGATAGACATTGCAGGTGGCGTTGCAGCCGCCGAGCACGGCGCCGTGCAGCGTGCCATTGCTGTCGTAGGCGAAGTTCCAGTCATTCGGAATGCCGATGCCGGCCGCCGGCGCCGGGACCGAGAATTGCGAGGTCCAGCTCACGCCGCCGTTCGTCGAGTAGAAGAAGTTGGCACCTGAGGACGTTGACGACGTGCTGTAGGAGAAGCTCGAGACGACGATCTGGTTCGTATTGAGCGGATTGACCGCGACATAGGGCTCGTTGCCCCAGTCCTTATAGGCATTGGTGCCGTAGCCCAAGCCGGTGAACGAGGCGACCGGCAGGTTGCCGATGACATCGACCGGCGAGCCGAGAATGAGGCCGGCCGAGGCGGCCTGCGCCGCAAACAGCCCTGAGACCAATACCGACAGACTCCATGCGACCGGTGCTCTCATGTTGCGACTTGCTCCCCTTGGCTTTTTGCCCGAGCCTTCCCGCCCGGCGTGGTGACCGCCCTATACTTGATTGCAGATGCAAATCTTGCGCCAACAGAGTCAATGCGGCCTTTTCCGCGGCTTTCCGCGCCTTGCACCATCCCGCCGCTAATTGCGTTGTAAAATTTCCCGACGCTTTCGGGCGTTTCGCCTGAGATTGTGTAATCGATTCCGACAGCCGGTACGGACCGCCGGATTGTCTTTCGGTGGCCGCTGCGGCGGAGCGGTTCGCGAAGGATTCGCAGCGCCGCCGGCCTTGGTCGGCTACAGCCCGTCGGCGACGATGGCCGGCCAATCCGACGCGCGCAAATTCACGCTCGTGAGCTGGGACCGCACGGCGGCCGTGCCCTCCGCGGCGGCCCGGCTGCGCGTCAGCACGATTTCGACGAGACGCGGGATCGCCTCGCGCGGCAGATCGAGCAGCGGCAGCGTCACGTCGCGGCCGGTGCGCGCAACGACGTGCAGGCTGTAGCTCGGAAAACGCATACCGCTTCTGACGATCGCCACCGCCGTCACGTCGGACCAGGCGATCGCGCCGCTTTCATACTTCCACGATAGCGGCGCGCTGACCGCGATCTCCCGCGCGGTGAGCCGGGCGCTCCACGTCGCCTCCTGCGCCGCGGTCGAGAGGAACGCCGTCATCAGCAGCGCGCCGAGCGCCAGCATTCGTCCGCTGAGCCGCCAATAAAGCAGCGCCACCGGGACGACGAAGCCGGCTCCGGCCCACGCCGCCCAGCATACCCAATAATAGCTGAGCGTGATCGTCGCGGGCTCGCTCATCACGCCCCTCCCGCGCGTCCCGCGCGCGCGAGGAGGCGCACGCCGAGCAGGCCGAGCAGATAGACTAACGCCAGCGGCGCCAGCAGCAGCAGCGCCAATGGCCAGAGATTAGAGCCGGCGGCAGCCGCGGCGAACGTGTAGGCCACCACGGGGATGGCGACGGCCAGCGGCGCCAGCGCGGCGATTCGCCAGCGCCCGACAAACCAATAGGCGGTCAACGCCTGCAAGGCGATATAGCCCAGGACGCAGACCTGAAGGCCGAGCAGCATCCAGTCCCCACCCGCGGTTGTCGCCGCCTGCATCGACTGCGACACACTTTCCTGCTGCTCGCGGTTCAGGCGCCGCGCCCAAGCCGCGCGCTCGCGGGCCGGACGCGCCGCCGCGGCGGTCCATTGCAGGCGCGCCGGCGCCTCGACGACGGCGAGCGGCCGCCACTGCTCATCGAGGACGGTGATCTTCAGCGCGTCGATCGTCGCGTGCCCACGATAGGCGATCCATGCCAGCGCCTCGCCGTCGCCGGCCGGATAGACCGGCACCGGATTGTACATGGCGCCCGCCGTGACGTTCCTGCCTCCGGCATGACCCTCGGCGCGGAAGCGCAGCTTCACGTCGCTGCGGTAGGCGAGCCGGAGATAGAGCGTTTCGCCGGCGCCGAGCTCGGCGGAGAGCGCCGGATCGCTGTCGGCGATCCTGACCGTCGGAATGGGCTGCTCGCTGCGGGCGGCATCCGCCAAGAGGAGCAGGAGCGCGAGCGGCAGGATGAGGTGGCCGAGGGCGGGCATCGCCGGGACTCCGGGAACACGGGATACGCCGCAGGTTAACCGAGAGTCTGCAAACGAACCGTTGCTACCTCCGCGCGCGGCAGCGCTGCGTCTTAGCGATTCGCTAACCAATTGCGCCGGTTCTTGCCACGGCAGGGTCTTGGTGCCATATGTCGGACAGGCGACACGGGAGAAGACCGACATGGCGGATGATCGGACCAATGGATCACCAGCGGCGAAGCAATCGCATCCCTTTTTCGGCGCGGTGCGCGAACTGGCCGTCTTCCTGGCGATCTTCCTGCTGGCCAAGGCCGTAGTCGCCGAGCCCTACTACGTGCCGTCAGGCTCGATGCAGCCGACGCTGCTGATCGGCGACGAGCTGTTGGCGGCGAAATACAGCTACGGCTACAGCCGCTACTCGCTGCCGTTCGGCGTCGGCCCGGCCTCGACCACGCGACTGTTCGGCGCGCTGCCGGCGCGCGGCGACGTCGTAGTCTTCCATCTGCCGCGCAACCCGGCGCAGGTCTACGTC
>JACQDQ010000323.1 GCA_016201015.1 Pseudomonadota bacterium
AACCATTTGCCGCTGTAGCGATCGGCGAAGATCTGATCGACGATTCTATCCTTTTCGGCGGTCCACGGCTGAGCGGCGAGCGTGGCAAAGCGCTCCGGCGCGATGGCCGACGGGTGGACTCGCCGGGTTGCCTTGGTTAGGCGGCGAAACGACAGCGCGTCGTCGCGCCACGGCTGGAAGAACTGAATGACGCCGAGGCCGCCGGCGGTCATCTGATCGACGAAGGGACCGTTGAGCGCGTAATTGGCCTCGTTGACCAGGCCGAGATCGGGGCGGACATCGGCGAGTACGCGCCGGGCGACGAGGGCGCGGGTGAGGACTTGAGGCAGCATCGCGGCAATTTCGGCTCGCGTTTCGGGCCGCGCCGGGTCGGGCGCGCCTTCATGATGCGTGCGCGACACCGTCGACAGAATCTGCGGCCCGATCCACGAGTCGGCGAAGCTCCATTCCTTGACGGCCTGGAAGGTCAGCTCTCCCGAAGCCAGCCGCGCCGCCTCGGCGGTGGCGGCGGCGCGTTCGCCCGGCGTCGGCGCAAAATCGGAGAGATAAATGAACTCATCGAGGCCGAAAGCGCGGTGATAGCGCTGCGCGCGCGTGTTGGTGCGCGCGTTGGTGAGAATGATTGGCCGCCAGCCCTTGAGCTTAAGCGCGGCGGCCAGCATGCCCTCGAGTTTGAGCTGGTAAATCATATCGCTGAGCGAGATGACGAGTAGCCGCTTGGCCGCGGCCGTGGGTTCCGGCATCGCCTGGCGCAACCACGCGATCTCCTCCTGTGTCTTGACGAAATCGGCCCGCACCAGGCGCTCGACCTCGGGGTAGCGCAGCCCGCGCGCGAGGTCGATCAGCGCCGGGCCGACCAGCGGCAGGCGGGCGATGGCGTTACGCATGCGCGGCGCGGTGGCTCAGCAGGAATTCGGCACGTTCGAGATCGGCGGCTTCATCGATATCGAGGGAGGAATCCTCGTCCATCACGTAGCCACAGGTCGGCGTGCCGTAGAGCTCGCCGCGGCGCAGCACCTCGGCGCGGACGACCAGCACGGCGGGGCCGTTGCGCGCATAGACGCGTGGCTTGTCCTGGCGGCGCAGGATCATGGGTCCAGATAGAAACGGCGAGAGCCGTCCGTCGGCCATGGACATGACTGAGGCCGGGCTGTAGCGGTGCGGCACCTCGACCACGCTGACGACGGTTTCGGCCGCGCGATCGAACAGCATATCGACCGTGGCGTCGATGTCGGCGGCACGGCGCAGCGGCGACGTCGGCTGCAGCAGTACGACGGCGGCCACGTTGATGTTCTGCGCTGCGCACCAGTCGAGCGCATGAATCATGACCGGCAGCATCGGCGTGTCGTCGCGCGCCAGCTCGGACGGGCGCAGGAACGGGACTTGGAGTCCGAGCCCGCGGCCCGCCTCGGCGATCGCTGGGTCGTCGGTGGACAGCAGCACGCGGTCCAATCGCCGGGCGCGCAGCGCCGGCTCCGCGGTGTAGGCGAGCAGCGGTCGGCCGGCAAGCAGGGCGACGTTCTTGCGCGGGATCGACTTCGAGCCGCCGCGTGCCGGGACGAGGCCAAGCACGATGCCGTTGGACTCATCGGCAGCGCTCAATAGGTGATTCGCTTCTGCACAGGCACCGATTTCTCGGCCAGGATGTCGGCGATGCGCTGTCCCGCCTTACCGTCGCCGTAGATCGGATCGGCCGGCCGCCGGCCACGCGCAATTTGTGCGCGGACCGCGTCGGCGACGGCCACGCGCTCGTGCGGTGCGTCGACGACGTTTTCGCCGCGCTCGCGGCCAATTTGCCGCGTGCCGATATTGACCACCGGCGTGCCGATATAGGCGCCCTCGCGGATGCCGCTCGACGAATTGCCGACGAGGCAGGCGGTGCGCGCCATCAGGCGGACATAGGCGTCGACCGCCAGGTTCTTGAAGAAATGCATGCGCCGGGCAAGTCCGCGCTCGCGCCATTTGCGGATGCCGCGGGCGATATCCTCGGAGCCGGCGTCGGCGTTCGGCCACAGCACGACGGCCGGCAGGCCGACGTCGTGGACGGCTTGCAGCGTGGCCATGATTTGTGCCTCGCCGGCGCCGTACTCGGTCGTCACCGGATGCTGCGAGACGAGCAGGAACGGCTGCGCCAGGTCGAGCCGGTCGCCGACGCCCATGTCGAAAATCTTGCCATCGGGTGCCGCACCGTCACCGGCCAGCAGCTCGGCGACGAGGTCGATGCGCGGGCAGCCGACCAGATGCACGTCGTCCGGCCGTTCGCCCAGGCGGATGATGCGCTCGCGCGCGCCGGGGCTGGCGGGGAAATGCACATGGGCGAATTTGGTGACGGCGTGGCGAATGCTCTCGTCGATGGTGCCCGACACCTCGCCGCCCATGGTGTGGGCGATCGGGATGTTCATATAGGCCGCAGCCAGCGCCGTCGCCATCGTCTCGAAGCGGTCGCCGACGGTGAGCACGACGTCCGGCTTGAGCACCTCGAACACGCCGGGCAGCTCCAGCAGGCCGAGGCCGGTCGACTTGGCCATCGTCGCCGGCGTCTCGCCCTCGATCAGCATATGCACGCGCGCAGCGGGCTTGAAGCCATCGCTCTCGATCAGGTTGACCACCTGGCCGTAGCGATCGAGCAGCGCCGAGGCGCCGACCACGACCTGCAGTTCGAGGCGCGGATGCGCGGCGATGGCGCGCATCGCCGACTTGATCGAGCTGTAGTTGGCGCGCGAACCGATGACGACGCAAATCTTACGGGTCACGGCGTCAAGCTTCCTTCGGGCGGACGATTGTCGCGCCGAAATTCGGATTGCCGAGGTCGATGAAATTGGGCAGGCCGAAACAGCGCAGGAAGTCGAACCACACGTCGCTCCAGCCGAGGATGTCGTCGGACAGGATCAGCGTGCCGGGCCGCATATTGACCAGGGCAGAGGTGTATTCCCACATCATGTGGTCGTAGTGGTGCAGGCTGTCGTGGATGAAGATTTCGCACGGCGTTTCGCGCAGCGCCGTGACCAGCAGGTCCTTGGCGTCCCCGACGCGTAGTTGCCAGCGGTCGCGATGTGCCGGCACCACCAGGAACCCGGCGCTTTCGCCTTGCGGCAGTCCCCAGTCCATCGACGCCTTGCCCTTCTCGGCAGGCAAGTCGATGGAGATCAGTTGGCCGTGCCGATTGCGGCTGAGCGCCGCACAGATGACCGAAGTCATTGATCCGGCGGCCGTGCCGGTTTCGATGATACGCGCCGGCCGGAGCTCGCGGACCAGCGCGTAACCCCAGCACA
>JACQDQ010000324.1 GCA_016201015.1 Pseudomonadota bacterium
AACCGTTGCGGATTCATCCTTGGCGCGGCCGCATTGGGTGATCCCGGCACGCGCTGCTGCGGCGCATCCTTGATTGCCAGTTTTCTGTTGAGGATTTCCTCTTTTTCCTTTTTTGCCGCGTTCAGCCGCGCTTTCAGCCGCTGCGCCGCTATCCCGCCAACGCCTAGAGGCGGGGCCGACCCGGCCTGGCGACACCGAGCCAATAGGCAAGCCCGGCACCGACGACGCACGTCGCCATCACCCAGGCAAGCGGCACCTGCGTCGTGCCGGCGATCAGCCCAAGCACGGCCGTGCCGACCGCGCCCAGTGTCATCTGCAGGAAGCCGAACAGCCCGGCGCCGGCGCCGGCAAGCCGCGGATGCACGCCGACCGCGCCGGCGATGGCATTGGGCAGGCTGGCGCCGTTGCCGACGGCAATGATCACCATCGGCATGAACACCAGGAAAGAACTTAGCGGCAGCGTGAACGCCACGACCAGTTGCAACAGGGCCGCAATCAGCATGATGGCAAATCCGAGAGCGATCATGCGCCCCGTGCCCAGGCGCTGCGACAGCCGGCCGGCGAGAAAATTGCCGGCCATGTATGCGACCGAGACGACCAGAAAATAGAACCCGTACTCGCTCGGCGGACGCTGCAGCACGTCGATCACCAGATGCGGCGCGCCGCCGAGGAACGAAAAAAACACGCATGCGCTCAACGCGCCGAACAGGGCATAGCCGAGATAGACGCGGGTCGACAGCAGCGTGCCGAAGCTGCGCAGGAACGCCCCGATGCCGGGCAGCTTGACCCGCGCAAAATGCGTCTCCCGGCCGGCCACGATCGCCCAGCCGAGGACGACGGCGCCGAGCGCGAGCACGAGGATGAAACTGGCGCGCCAGCCGAACCACACCTCGAGCACGCCGCCGATGCCCGGCGCCACCGCCGGCGCGATGGCGGTCACCATCGTGACGTAGCCGAGCGTGCTCGCCGACCGGTCGCGGCCATAGATGTCGTAGACGCCGGCCCGTGCCACGACCGTGCCGGCGCTGGCGCCGAGCGCTTGCAGCAGGCGCCCGAGATTGAGCACCGCGATCGCCGGTGCGATGGCGCAGAGTATGCTGCCGAAGACGAACAGGCCGCATCCCGCGAGCAGGATCGGCCGCCGGCCGAAGCGATCGGAGAGCGGACCATAGAGCAATGGCCCGAGCGCCAGGCCGACAAGATAGAGAGTGAGCGCAAGCTGCACGGTCGCAAAGCTCGTGTCGAAGGCGCGGGCGAGGCCGGGGATCGACGGCAGGAACAGATTGAGCGCGCCCGGCCCGATCGCCGCCGTCGAGATCAGCAGCGCGATCGGCGGCGGCCGGCGCACGACGCCGGCGTCCGCGACTGTCCCGACCGCGACGGGCGACGGTGCGCCCGACGCGGCCGTGCTATCCGGCGGCGCCGACATCGGCGATCTTCGGCTCGTGGCCGCAGGCGCGGATGAATTTGAGCAGGTCGGCCGGCGTGACGCTGGTCGTCGCGGCGTTGTCGAGCGGGTGAAAATTGAGGATCGCCTCGCCCATGAACCCGCTATGGAGAACCACCGCGACACGCCTTTCGCGATCGTTGATCAGCGCGAAGGGCGTCACCGAGCCGGCCGGCACGCCCAGCACGTCCTGCAGCAGCGCGGCGGAACCGAAGGACAGGCGCTTCGAGCCGATGACCGCGGGCAGGGCCTTGAGGTTGATCGGCAGGTCGGCCGGCGCGACGACCAGCCAGAGCTGGTCCTTGGCATCCTTGAGGAACAGGTTCTTGCTGTGCGCGCCGGGGACGAGGTGGTGAATGGCGCGGCTTTCCTCGACGGTGAAGACGGGCTGATGATCGAAGGTCTTCGTCTCGATGCTGAGTTCGCGAAGACGCTGCAACAAGTCGTGACGCGTGGCCGGCATGGTGGGATCGAATTGTTGGGAGATGGAGGAAAACTCGCACGATTTCGTCGCGGGCGGTGTGTCGCCAACCATAGACGGAAAGACAGGCGCGGTCAGCGGCAAAAATGCGGCGGACGCGGGTACTGTCTCAGTTTGACCGTCATCCTTCGAGACGCCCCTGACGACGCCGTTGGCGTCGTCAGCCTCATGCTGAGGAGCAAAGCTTCTCGAAGCACGAGGACGCGGGGCTCCTCAGGATGAAGTCAAGCCGAGTCACCATTCGCACGCGGTTCGGCCCGAGCGTTTTCCGCTCACGTTGATTCACGTGGGGAGCTCTTTCCCGCACTGTCATACCGACGAAAGTCGGTATCCAGAGTCAAGATCGCCCTGTGTGGCCCCTGGGCACCGGCTTTCGCCGGTGTGACGCCATGGACTAACCTGATCGGTATCCGCTCTAGACTGCGGCAGCCGCTCTCCGTCACATTGGCGGCAAGAGGCCAGCATGGAAATCCAGTTCCTCGGCTCGGGCGATGCGTTCGGCAGCGGCGGCCGCTTCAACACCTGCATCCACGTGCGCAGCGCATCGGCGACCTTTCTCGTCGATTGCGGCGCCTCGTCGATGGTCGCCATCCGCAAATTCGCCGTCGAGCCGAACGCCATCCGCACGATCTTGATTACGCATCTCCACGGCGACCATTTCGGTGGCCTGCCGTTCTTCATCCTCGACGCGCAGCTCGTCAGCCGCCGCACGGCGCCGCTGACCATCGCCGGCCCGCCCGGCCTCGAGGCGCGCCTGACGCAGGCGATGGAGAATTTCTTTCCGGGGTCGACCGCCGTTCAGCGCCGGTTCGATCTCGATATCCGCGAGCTCGCGCCGCGCCTGGCGCACGAAATCAACGGCATCGCCGTCACGCCCTATGTCGTGAGGCACGCCTGCGGCGCGCCGCCCTTCGCCCTGCGCATCCACGTCGACGGCAAGACGCTGTGCTACTCGGGCGACACCGAATGGGTGGACGACCTGGCCGATGCCGCACGTGGTGCCGACCTGTTCGTCGCCGAAGCGTATTTCCACGACAAGCCGGTCAAATTCCACCTCGATTTCACGACGCTCGCCGGCCATCTGCCGGCGGTCGGCGCCAAGCGGGTGATCCTCACGCATATGAGCGGCGACATGCTGGCGCATGTCGCGCGGACGGGATACGAGGCGGCGGCCGACGGGTTGACCGTGACGTTGTGACGATGCTCAGAATCGCCGGCCGACGCCCGCCTTGATCGCGCGCTCGGCATCGTCGCGGGCACGCTCCGCCCGCTCGTTGGCGTTGCGCGCCTCCCACGCCGCGCGATCGGCCTCGCGGCGCGCGTGGTCGTAATTCGTCCGGTCGCGGCGCGCGGCGTCGTCGCGCTGCATCTGTGCGACGGGATCGGGCGACGGCCCGGCCGAATTCATGTTCACGCCGCGATTGGCATCCTGCAAGCGCTCGATCTGCTCCTGCCGTGCGCGCTCGGCATCGTTGCGCAGCAGCACGCCCTGGGCATTGCGCGCGGCGTCGGTCGCGGCGCCGCGCTCGCGCAGGATCTGCTCGAATTTGTCCTGCAGCGCGCGGAATTCCACCTGATCGCGCTCGCGGTCCGGCCCGGCCGGCTCGTTCTGCGCCGCCGCCGCAACCGCGGCGAAGGCGGCGAAACCGGCGGCCAGTCCCAACCAACGCCGCATTTTCACTTCCCCTTCCCCGCCAGTCCCGGCAACCGCCTGCTCTTCAGATGTATGTCGAAACCGCTTTCCGACAAGTCCGTGCCTGGCGACGCCGCGTCGACCGAGCGGACGCATTGCGCCATTCCCCCGGCAATGTCATCTTGCCAAGCCTCATGGCCGCTCACGCATCTCGCAGTCCAGCGAAATTCGCCTGATGCCCGATACGACCAAGGCCGCCGCCGCGGAGGGCGAAATGCACCGGTTGCCCCCTGCCGTCGCCTGGGGCGGCCTCGCGGTGATGCTGCTTGCCGGATATTGGGCAGGTTACAAATTGAATCTCGATCCGGCCGAGCTGCCGATCTGGTGGCCGCCGGCCGGCATCATCTTGGCAGGATTTTTGCGGCGGCCGCCGCGCGAGTGGTGGGCCCTCGCCGCCATCTTCGCGCTTGCCGCCGTGCTCGCCTACATGACCGCCGGCCGGCCGCCGGCGCTGGCGGTTGCCTTGGCGCTCAGCGCGGTCGCCGCCGGATTCATCGCGGCGACCATTTTCCGCCGCTTGGCGCACGATCCGCGCGGCCTCGGCGACGTGCCGACGCTGATGGCGCTGCTGATCGCCACGGCCGCGGACGCCGCGCTGACGGCGACCGGCCTCGCCGCGGCGTTCGCCTACTTTTTCGGCGCCGCCTTCTGGCAGGTCTGGGGCATGGGGTCGACGGCGCTTGCGCTCGGCATCCTGTTGATCACCCCGGTCTTCCTCACCTGGGACCGCAATTTCTTCGCCGACGCCACGAACTCGGACATCGCCGAATCGGTGGCGCTGATGCTCGGCACCATCGCGCTGTCCCTCGTCGTCTTCATCAACATCATCTGGTCGCACGGCCTGCCGCTGCCCGCCATGTACGTGCTGCTGCTGCTGTTCGTGTGGGCAGCTTTGCGGCGCACGGCCTTCGAGGCGACCAATGTCGTGCTCGCGGCTTCGCTCATCGCCATCTGGGGGACCACGCTCGGCCTCGGCCCGGCGCTGACCCAGGCCGGCACGCCGGCCGACCATGTGTTGTCGCTGCAGGCCTTTCTCGCCGTCGCCGCCATCGTCACGCTGTTTCTCGCCGTCGAGGCCACCGAACGCCGGCGCTCCGAGCTCGCGGTACGGGAGCAGGAGGCGCATCTGCGGTCGATCTTCGAAACGGTCCCCGACGCGGTCATCACGATCGACGAGCATGGCATCGTCGAATCCTACAGCAAGGCCGCCGCGCGCCTGTTCGGCTACGACGAGGCCGAGATCGTCGGGCGCAATGTCAGCATGCTGATGCCGCCCTATTATCGCGAGCGCCATGACGGCTATATCGCCCGCTATCTTGCGACCGGCGAGCGCCGCATCATCGGCATCGGCCGCGTCGTCGTCGGACAGCGCAAGGACGGCACGACCTTCCCGATGGAACTGGCGATCGGCGAATTGCGCACGAACCGCCGGCGCAGCTTCACCGGCTTCGTGCGCGACATCAGCGAGCGCCAGCAGACCGAGCGGCGGCTGCAGGACCTTCATTCCGAGCTGATCCACGTCGCGCGCGTGAGCGCCATGGGGCAGATGGCCTCAGCGCTGGCCCACGAGCTCAATCAGCCGCTGACCGCGGTCGCCAACTACTTGCAGGCCGGCCGCCGGATGCTGCAGGCCGGCGACGAGCGCGGCCCGCAACGCGCGGCAGAGATGATGGAGAAGGCGGCCGGGCAGGCCACGCGCGCCGGCCAGATCATCCGCCGCCTGCGCGAATTCCTGGCCAAGGGACGGACCGAGCGAACGGCGGAAAACGTCAATCGCGTAGTCGAGGAGGCGGTCGCCCTGGCGCAGGTCGGCACCCGCGAGCTTGGCGCCAAGATCAGTTTCGATTTCGCGGAAGACCTGCCGCAGATCCTGATCGACCGCATCCAGATCCAGCAAGTGGTGCTCAATCTCGTGCGCAATGCGGTCGAGGCGATGGCGCAGTCGAGCCGGCGCGAGATTACGATCACGACGGCGCGATCAGGCGGCGAAGAGGTCGAAATCGCGGTCGCCGATAGCGGACCGGGCATCGCCGACGAGATCGCCGCCCAGCTGTTCCAGCCCTTCGTCACGACCAAGGAGAAGGGCATGGGCGTCGGCCTGTCGATCAGCCGCTCGATCGTCGAGGGCCATGGCGGCCGCCTGTGGGCATCGACCAACGACGGCGGGGGCGTCACCTTCCACTTCACCGTATCGGCGGCGCCCTCGCCGCCGAGAGACGGCGAGCAACATGGCGCGTGACCCGACCGTTTTCATCGTCGACGACGATGAGGCCATCCGCGACTCGTTGAGTGCATTGCTCGAAACCGAGGGATTCAAGGTCGCGACCTTCGGCACCGGCCGCGCCTTTCTCGACGCCATCGACGCGTCGCGCCGCGGCTGCGTCCTGCTCGACGTCCGCATGCCGGACATCAACGGCCTCGAGCTGCAGCAGCGGCTCGCCGCCAAGCACATCGACCTGCCGGTGATCATCATGACCGGCCACGCCGAGGTGCCGATGGCGGTCAAGGCGATGAAGGCGGGCGCCGTCGACTTCATCGAGAAGCCGTTCGACGACGGGGTGATATTGGCGGCGATCCGGCGCGCCCTGGCCCGCCCGGCCAAGACCGGCGCCGACTCGGCCGAGGCCGCCGACGCAGCCAGCCGCATCGCCGGCCTGACGCCGCGCGAGCGCCAGGTTCTCGATCACCTCGTGCTCGGCAGCGCCAACAAGGTTATCGCCTTTGAGCTCGGCATCAGCCCGCGGACCGTCGAGATTCATCGCGCGCGCGTCATGGATAAAATGCAGGCGAAGAGCCTGTCGGAGCTCGTCCGCATGGCGCTCGCCGCCGGCATCCGGCCACCTTCCGCTTGAAGCGCGCGAATTGGCGCTGTCTTTTCCGATCCGGCATTGCTGTCGCCGCCGATACGGACAACTACGTATATCGCCGCGATTCCGCCTCGGCTAGCCTGACGGCGACTGGAATCTTCGATGCGCGACGGCCACAACGCTTTCACGGTATTCATCGTCGATGACGACGATGCCGTCCGCGATTCGCTCAAGGCGCTTCTGGAATTCCAGGACTACCGTGTCCGCGACTACCCCTCCGGCGCCGCATTCCTCGCCGCCGAGCAGCCGCCCCACAAGGGCTGCCTCGTGCTCGACCTTCACATGCCGGTGATGAGCGGCTTCGAGCTCCTCGACATCCTGACGGCCAGCCGTTTCGACCTGCCGGTGATTCTCATCACCGGACGCAACGACGCGGCGGTACGGGCGCGCGCGGATGGAAGCGGCGCCGTCGCCCTTCTGGAAAAGCCGTTCGACGACGACGTCCTGCTCCAGACGATTCGCCGGGCGCTGGCGGTCCCCGCGAACGACGCCGCCGGCTGAGCGCGCCGGTCCGGCGCCGCCGCGAATCGTCTACGTAGAATCCCGTACGTACAATACCGAACTATTGATCCATCTCATGGCCGGTTAGCCTTCGCCTCGGAATTCACTGAGAGAGGGCACCATGACAATGCTCGCGATCACCCAGCGGACGAACTCAGCTCGCACCATGCCGCCAGTCGCCAACAAGGACTCGCGGCTGGCGCCGCCGCATTCGGCACTGGCGCAGCAGTCCCGCAGCGAACGCAATGGCCGCGACATCGACGCCCTCAAGGGGGCCGGCGCCCCCATTCACCTGACGCGCGACAGGCTGTTGTTCCAGGAAGGCGAGGACGCCTCCTATTTCTACAAGGTCGTCAGCGGCGCCATCCGCACCTACAGGATGATGGCCGACGGCCGGCGCCAGATCGCCGATTTCATCCTCCCCTACGACTTCTTCGGCTTCGATAGCACCGACAGCTATGGATTCTCGGCCGAAGCGATCACCGACACCACGGTCATCCGCTATCCGCGCCACAGCGTGCTGGC
>JACQDQ010000240.1 GCA_016201015.1 Pseudomonadota bacterium
GATGGCACGTGAGGGGAGCGCCGATTGAACGCCCAGTCCCTCAACGTCCTGCTCTACGGCGCCCTCGTCTATGACCTGGCCGACATCTTGAAGTGCAAGCTCTCGGTTCCGGTCAAGCTGCGGCGGCTGAAGGAGAATGCGCCGGCCGACGAGATCGCCGCCGGCCTGCGCGAGGCCGATGTCGTGATCGCGATCAAATACCGCGACATGCCGTGGGCGCCGCGCCTAGCTTTGCTGCAGATTCCAGGGGCCGGAACCGATCAGATCAATATGGCGGAAATCCCGCCGCGGACGGTGATCTGCAATGCCTATGGCCACGACATCGCCGCCGCCGAGTACGCGGTTCTCGGGATGCTGGCCTGGAGCCATGATTTCATCGAGGCCCATGAATCTTTCAAGGCCGGCAGTTGGCGGATGAGCGGTCGCGCCGGCGCGCCGATCCACGAGGAGCTGCACGGCAAGACGGTCGGCATCCTGGGCCTGGGGCCGATTGGGCTGAAGACGGCGCAACTGGCCAAGGCGTTCGGCACGACGGTGATCGGCTGCAACCGCACGCCGCGCGCCGTCCGGTTCATCGAGACCGTCTATCCGCTCGACGAGCTCAAGGCCTTTCTCGGCCGCTGCGACTTCCTCGTGGTCAGCATCGCGCTGACGCCGGCGACGACGGGCCTGATCGATGCCGATGCATTCGCCGCGATGCGGCCCGGCGCCGTCCTGGTCAACGTGGCGCGCGGGCCGGTCATCGACGAGGACGCGCTGTACCAGGCGCTCCACACGCGCCGGATCGCCGGCGCGGTGATCGACGCATGGTACGACTACCCGAAGCCGGACGACCTGACCGTGCCGCCGTCGAGATTTCCCTTTCACCAATTGCCCAACGTGATCATGACGCCGCATTCGTCGATCTGGACGCGGGGCATGGTCGATCGCCGCTGGTCGGAGATCGCCGCGAATCTCGACGCCTTCGCCAACGGCATGCCCTTGCGCAACGTGGTACGGGCCGCCGCGCCCGCGGGGGCGTAAGATGACGCTGCGCCTGCGCACGCGGCTCACCGAGCTCCTGGGCATCGACGTGCCGATCGTCCAGGCGGGGATGAGCTGGGCGTCATCGAGCAGCGCGCTGGCCATCGCCGTGTCGAACGCCGGCGGGCTCGGCACCATCGGCGCCGGCCCGATGTATCTCGACGATCTGCGCGCCACGATTCGCGCGGTGAAGGCCGGCACGTCGCGGCCCTTCGCGGTTAACGTGCCGCTCTACCGCAAGGGCAGCGCCGAGTGCCTCGACATCGTCATCGAAGAAAACGTGCCGGTGCTGATCGCCTCGCAGGGCGGTCCGCGCGCCTATATCGATCGCTTTCGTGCCGCGGGGAGGGTCTGCCTGCACGTCGTAGCCTCGGCCGAGCACGCGCGCAAGGCGGAGGCGGCGGGGGTGCACGGCCTGATCGTCGTCGGTACCGAGGCTGGCGGCCATCCGCCACCCAACGAAGTCACGACCTTGGTGCTCGTGCGGCGCATCGCCAAGGCGACGCGGCTGCCGCTCGTCGCCACCGGCGGCATTGCCGACGGCGCGGCGATGGCGGCGATGTTGTGCCTGGGGGCCGACGGCGTGCAGCTCGGCACGCGCTTCCTGATGACACCGGAGGCGAGCGTGCACGTCGCCTACAAAGAAGCGGTGCGCGCCGCCGAGATCGACGACACCGCGACGATCGGGCCTGCCGACGCGCCGGTGCGCGTGCTCAAGAACGCGTTCGTGGCAAGCTATCGCGATGCCGCGGCGCACGGCGCCTCGCCCGACGAGCTGACGACCCGGTTCAAGAACAGCACGCTCAAGATGGCGGCGCTCGATGGCGACACCGCGCAGGGCAAGGTCGAGGCGGGCCAGAGCGCGGGACTGATCGACGATGTGGTACCGGCCGGGGAATTGGTCGGCCGGCTGATGGCGGAGTTCACGGCGACAGTCGCAGGTCTCGCGCGCCTGCTGCCGCAGACGGAGGGCGTGGCGTGAGCGAGGTGTTGCTGATCGAGGACCGCGGCGCGGTCCGCATCCTCACCATGAATCGACCGGATAAGCTCAACGCGCTCAACCACGCCCTGACGCAGGCGCTGCATGACGCGCTGCGTGTCGCCGACGCGGACGAGCGCGTCGGCGCGATCGTGCTGACCGGCGCCGGCCGCGCCTTCTGCGCCGGGGCGGATGTCTCCGAGTTCGCCGCGCTCACCGCCGAGGACAAGCAGGCGATCGCGGCGCGCGGCGAGCTGACGATGCGCCTGCATCTTCTCTTCTCCGAAATAGGCAAGCCGGTGGTCGGCGCCGTGCGCGGCCACGCCCTGGGCGGCGGCTGCGGCCTGGCGCTCGCCTGCGATCTGGTCGTTGCGTCGGAGACCGCGCGCTTCGGCTATCCCGAGATCAAGCGCGGCATCGTCGCCGCCGTCGTCATGGCCAATCTGGTGCGTCAGGTCGGGCGCAAGACGGCCTTCGAGTTGGTGTCGCTGGGCGAGCCGGCGAGGGCGGAGCGCGCGCTGGCGCTCGGCATGATCAATCGCGTCGCCGCCGACGACCGCCTGCTCGACGAGGCGGCGGCGCTCGCCGCGACGTTGGCCGGCATGAGCCGCGTGGCGATGGGCGCGACCAAGCGGCTGTTCCACCGCGTCGCCGACATGGCGCTCGGTGAAGCGCTGGCGGCGGGCCGCGACGCCAACATCGCCATGCGCGCCTATCGCCGCGAGGCCAAATCGTGAAGCCGCTCGCCGGCGTCACAGTGATCGAGCTGGCGCGCGTCCTGGCCGGACCGTTCGCCGATATGATCCTGGCTGAGCTGGGCGCCACCGTGATCAAGGTCGAGCAGCCGGGCAAGGGCGACGAGACGCGCGAGTTCGAGCCGGCGGTCGGCGATGAAAGCGCCTATTACTTCGCCTTCAACCGCGCCAAGCGCTCGATCACCGTCGATCTGCGCCAGCCGGCGGGACAGGAGATCGTCCGCCGCCTCGCCGGCCGCGCCGAAGTCGTCACCGAGAACTTTCCGGTCGGCTCGCTCAAGCGCTACGGCCTCGATCACGAGGCATTGCGCGCGCTCTACCCGCGCCTCATTTACGTCTCCTGCTCCGGCTTCGGTCAGACCGGCCCCTATGCGCAGCGCAAGGGCTACGACACGATTTTCCAGGCGATGAGTGGCTTGATGGCCCTCACCGGTGAAATTGGCGGCGGTCCGGTCAAGCCCGGCCTGCCGATCGCCGACTTGACCTCCGGCCTGTGGATCGCCATCGGCGTGCTGGCGATGCTGGCTGGCCGCGCGCGGACCGGCAAGGGCGGTTACCTTGATTTTTCCATGCTCGACAGTCAGGTGAGCATGTTGACCCTTCCCGCGGCGCGCTATTTCGCGCTCGGCGAGGTGCCGCCACGGCTCGGCACCGAGCATCCCGGCCGGGTGCCGTCGGCCGCCTTTCAATGCCGCGACGGAAGATGGCTGCACATCACCTGCAGCGACCAGCATTGGGCCGGACTGTGCCGCGCCCTCGGCCTCGCCGATCTCGCGGCCGATCCGGAGCTGGCGAAGAATAGCGGCCGGGTCAAGCGGCGCGACGAGGTGATGGCGCGCCTGCGCGCGGCGATCGCCGATTGCGAGAACCGCGACGCGCTGGTCGAGGTCTGCCTCGCCGCCGACGTACCGGCCGGGCCGGTCAATGCGGTCGACGAGGTGCTCGCCGACCCGCACGTAGTGGCGCGCGGCATGGTCGGAAGCTTCGATCATCCGACGGTGGGAAAATTTCCGGCGTTGCTGCTGCCGTTCAAGTTTACCGGCTTCGACCAGCCGGAGCTCGGCCGCCCGCCGCTTTTGGGCGAGCACACGGACGCGATCCTCGCCGAGCTCGGCTTCGCCGCCGACGAAATCGCGCGGCTCCATTCCGACAAGGTGGTGTGAGCCTCCGATTGGACATGCCTGGTGATGGATTCGAGCGCAGAGTGGGAGGCATCATGGTTCGAGACGCGTCGCTTCGCGACGCTCCTCACCATGAGGCGTATGAATAATTCGCCTCATCCTGAGGAGCCGTCCCGAGCTTGCCGAGGGACGGCGTCTCGAAGGATGAGGCACATTTCCCGGTGGTGGGTAAACTCATGAGCGAACAATCGACCGTGCGCGTAACCGCCGCCGACGGCATCGCGGAGATCGTCCTCAATCGGCCGGACCAGCGCAATGCGCTCAACATGCAGATGTGCCTGGAGCTGCATGCAGCGGCGACCCGCGTCGCCGACGACAAGGCGGTGCGCGTCGTGCTGCTGCGCGCCGCCGGTCCGGTCTTCTCGGCCGGCGCCGATCTCAAGGAACGCAAGGGCATGACCGAGGACCAGGTGCGGACGCGGCGCCTGCGCGGCTTCGCCGCCTATGACGCGATCGAGCGCCTGCCCAAGCCGTGCATCGCCGTCGTGCATGGGGCTGCGTTCGGCTCCGGCTGCGAGATCGCCACCGCGTGCGACTTCGCGATTGCCGGCGAGCGCGCGTCGTTCTGCTACCCGGAGGTGATGCGCGGCACGGTCGGCGCCACGCAACGCCTGCCGCGCATCGTCGGCACCCGCATGGCCAAGGACCTGATGTTCACCGGCCGCGTCGTCGGCGCAGCCGAGGCATTGCGGCTCGGCCTCGTCACCCGCGTCGTCGCCGACGCCGATCTCGATCGCGTGGCGCGCGACATCGCGGCGCAGATCGCCAAGGCGCCGGCGCTTTCGCTGCGCCTCGCCAAACGCTGCATCGACCAGACGCCGGAGACCGATCGGGCTGGGGCGCTGGCCAACGAGTTGATGGCGATCGAGGAATCCTTGGCCGGCGATGAGTGGCGCGCCGGTGCCGCCGGCTTCGCCAAGGACAAATCGTGACGGATGATTCCGTTTCCTGGCGGAGCGTGACTCTGGCCGATGTGCTGGAGCGGGCAGCGACACGCTGGCCCGACGCCGAGGCGCTGGTTGCCGACGGGAGGCGGCTGACCTTCGCGGCGCTGGCGCGCGAGGTGCATGCGATGGCGGCAGCGTTGGCGCGCATCGGCGTCGGCAAAGGCGATCGCGTCGCGATCTGCATGGGCAATTCGATCGAGTGGGCGATCGTCTTCTATGCCAACGCGCTGCTCGGCGCGGTGACGGTGCCGGTCAACACGCGGTTCAAGGCGGGCGAGCTCAATTATTGTCTGTCGCAATCCGGTGCGTCGACGTTGATCATGGTCGATCGCTTCCTCGACAAGATCGACTTCGTCGCGATGCTGCGCTCCATCGAGCGGGCGATCGATTCGCGATTGCCCGGTAAGGCGCTGCCGCATTTGCGGCGGCTGGTGGTTCTCGGTGCCGATCGACCCGCCGCCGCCGTCGCCTTCGCGACGCTGACGACGGGCCAAATGGAGGCGACGCCGCACGCCGGAGTGCGGCCGGATGACATCGTCATCATGCAATACACATCCGGCACCACCTCGTTCCCGAAGGGCGTGCTGCTGACGCATGACAACGTGCTGCGCAATGCGGCCAGCGTCGCGCAGCGCATCGGCGCGCGGCCGGGCGACCGCTACTTCAGCGCCAGGCCGTTCTATCACGTCGCCGGCACGACATTGTCGCTGCTGGTGGCGCTGTCGGCAGGGGCCTGCCTGCTGACGACGGCGACCTTCGACGCCGGCGCCGCGCTGCGGATCATGGAGGTGGAGCGCTGCACCTTGGTGTCGGGCAACGACACCATGTTCCTGATGATGATGAGCCATCCGGAGCTGGTGCAGCGGCGCCTGAGCCTGCGCGGCGGCTGGGCGGCGGCCGGCCCCGTCGTGATGCGCCAAGTCGTCGAGCGCATGGGGATCAAGGAAATCTGCTTCGCCTATGGGCTGTCGGAGGCCTCGCCAAATATCGTGATGTCCGATTATCGCGACGACGTCGAGTTGCGCATCGCCGGTCTCGCCCGGCCGCATGACGGCATCGAGTTGCGCATCGTCGATCCGGCGAGCGGCCGCGATCTGCCGGCTGACCAGGTCGGTGAAATCTTGGTGCGCGGCTGGAGCGTGATGCGCGGCTATCACGACAAGCCGGCCGAGACGGCGAAGGCGATCGATGCCGAAGGTTTGCTGCACACCGGCGATCTCGCGTCGCTCACAGCCGACGGCCGCTTGCGCTTCGTCGGCCGCGTCAAGGACGTGTTCCGCGTCGGCGGCGAGAATGTCGCGCCGGCGGAGGTCGAGGAGGTGCTGCATGATCACCCGGCGGTGGCGCAGGCGCAGGTGATCGGCGTGCCCGATCCGCGGTTGGGCGAAGTGCCGGCGGCCTATGTGCGGCTGCGCGATGGCGAGGCGGCGGCACCGGAAGAGCTGATCGCCTGGTGTCGCGCGCGATGCGCCAATTTCAAGGTGCCGCGCTATGTGCGCGTCGTCGCCAGCTTCGATGAGATCGGCATGACCGGCAGCTCGAAGGTGCAGAAGGAAAAGCTCCGCATTTTCGCCCTCGCCGATCTCGGCCTGAAAGGCTAGGGCGATGGCGCGCGTCGTCCGCATCGGCGGGGCGAGCGGCTTCTGGGGCGATTCGGCGATCGCCGTGCCGCAACTGCTCACCGTCGCCGGGTTCGACTACCTCGTCTTCGACTACTTGGCGGAAACGACGATGTCGATCCTCGCCCGCGCCAAGGCGAAGGACCCGGCCCTCGGCTACGCCACCGATTTCGTCACCCGGGCGATCGCGCCGCATCTGGCCGAAATCGCGCGCAAGGGTATTCGCGTAATCGCCAATGCCGGCGGACTCAACCCTGACGCCTGTGCCGCGGCGATTGCCAAGCTCGGCGCCGATGCGGGACTGGATCTCAAGATTGCCGTGGTGCGCGGCGACGATCTGATGCCGATTCTCGACCGCGTGCGCGAGGTGGGCACGCAGGCCGGAGGCGGCAACGTGCCGCTGCCGGCCAAGGTGATGAGCGCCAATGCCTATCTCGGGGCGGCGCCGGTCGCGGCTGCGCTGGCGCGCGGGGCGCAGATCATTATCGCCGGCCGCTGCGTCGACTCGGCGCTGGTGCTGGGGCCGCTGGTCCACGAATTCGGCTGGTCGTGGAGCGACTGGGATCGGCTCGCCGCCGGCACGCTCGCCGGCCACGTCATCGAATGCGGCGCGCAGGCGACGGGCGGACTGTTCACCGACTGGCGCCGCGTCGAGGGCTGGGACGAGATCGGCTATCCGGTGATCGAATGCGCCGAAGACGGCCGCTTCGTCGTCACCAAGGCGGCCGGCACCGGCGGCCTCGTCGAGCCGGCCTCCGTCGCCGAGCAGATCCTCTACGAGATCGGCGATCCAGCGAGCTACGTCATGCCGGACGTGATCTGCGACCTGCGGCAGGTGCGCGTCGCCGCCGACGGGCCCGGACGCGTGCGCGTCACCGGCGCGCGCGGACGGCCGCCGCCTGACCGGCTCAAAGTCAGCGTGACGCATGCGGACGGCTATCAACTCGATCCCATACTGGCGATTCGCGGCTTCGATGCGGTCGACAAGGCGCGCAAGACCGCCGACGCGCTGCTCGCCCGCACCCGCCGGCAGATGGCAGCGGCAGGCTTCGCCGATTACAGCGACGTGGCTGTCGAGCTGCTCGGTGCGGAATCGCTCTACGGTCCACATGCGCGGGCGCTGGCGACGCGCGAGGTCGTGCTGCGCATCGCCGTGCGCCACGCCGATCGCCGCGCGCTCGACTTCCTGCGCAGCGAGGCGACGTCGCCCGGCACGTCGATGGGGCCGGGCACGCGCGGGCATTTCGGCGGTCGCGCCGATGTCCGGCCCGTGGTGCGGCTGTTCTCCTGCCTGATCCCGAAGTCTCTGGTCAGGTCCGAGGTCGGACTTGATGGCCAGAGCTGGCCGGTGCCGTTCGCCGCCGCACCGGCGCCGCAGGAACCGTCCGCCGTCGATCGTCTGCCGGCCGCGGCGCCGCGCGATGCAGTGTGGGTGAAGCTGATCGACCTCGCCTATGCCCGCAGCGGCGACAAGGGCGACGACAGCAATATCGGCGTCATCGCGCGCAAGCCGGACTACCTACCGGCGCTATGCGCCGGCCTCACGGCCGCGCGCGTGCGCGATTGGATGGCGCACCTCGCGCAGGGGCCGGTCGAGCGCTTCGAGCTGCCGGGCCTCGGTGCCCTCAACTTCGTGCTGCACCAGGCGCTGGGCGGCGGCGGCATGGCGTCGCTGCGCTCCGACCCGCTCGGCAAGTCCTTCGCGCAGATTCTGCTCGAAATGCCGGTCGCGATCGATGCGGCGCTGGCCCGCCGCGATCGGCTGACGACGGTCGAGGGCAGCTAGGACACTCCCAGGCCTAATTCCTGCCGGAAGCGGTGCTTCAGATGGACGCCGTCGCGCGGCGGCAGGACCCGCGGCGGATTCTCCGCCGCCACGACGACGCGCGCGAAGCCGCAGCCGCTCTTGCTCCGGCTCCGGCGCGCCAGGGCGGTCAGGTCGTCCGCGGCCTTGACCTCGTGCGCCCAAGCGAAGCCGCACGCCATGGCGACCGCCACGAGGTCGACGCCGAGCCCGGTATGGCTGCGCTGCATGCCGGTCTCACCGAAATGCCCGTTGTCGAGAACGACGACCGTCAGATTGGCCGGGCGTTGGACGCCGATGGTGGCGAGACCGCCGAGCCCCATGAGCTGCTCGCCGTCGCCGGTGATGACCAGGACGGGGCGGGTGGGTTGCGCCAGCGCCAGGCCAAATCCCATGAGCGCTGCGCCGCCCATCGCACCCCAGAGATAGAAGTTCGCCGGATGATCGCCGGCGGCCGCCAGGTCATAAGCCGACGAACCGAGGCCGGCGACGACCAACAGGTCGCCGCGCTCCGCCACCAGCGCGCGGACAGCCGCGCGGCGGTCGAGCGGCGTCGATGTGTCGTCCGAGCCGCTCATCTTGTCCAGCTCTTGCGGCCGATCAGCCGCTGCGACAGCAGCACTGCCACCGCCTGGTCGCTGTTGAACGCACTGTCCAAGGCGGCGCTGACGGTCTCGCCCACATCTTCGGCCTTGTCGACGCGCAGCACGGTCACGCCCATGAGTTCCAGCGTGCCTTGCGTCGCGCGTGCCATCGGCACCTGCCACGGATTGAACTCCGCCCATTCGCCGCGCATCGTCACCAGGGCCAGGAACGGGAAGCGGCAATTGCCGACCAGGCTCAGCATGTTGATGCAGTTGCCGACGCCGCTGCTTTGCAGCAGCAGCACGGCACGCTCGCCGCCGAGCCAGGCGCCGCAGGCGACCGCCACGCCCTCCTCCTCCGTGGTGAGAACGATGCCGCGCATCTCGGGATCGGCGTGGACCCGCTCGATCAGCCGGGCATGGCCGGCATCGGGCACATAAGGCACCTGCCGCACCTTGGCCTTCTTCAACGCGGCGAAGATGTCGTCGTGCCAGGGTGCCGACGCGAGATCGGTGACGTTTGCGTGTTTCGTCGATTGGTTCATGCCACAGCCATGGAGTATCGACCCACCGTTGCGCGAGCCCCGTCCGCCATCAGAGCGGCAAGCGCGCTACGCACTTCATCCTTGAACCGCGCCGCATGCGGCAGGTCGTCGCCGAACACGGCCGCGACGCCGAGCAGGCTGTCGGCGATCGCGTGCGGCCGACCTCCCGCCGCCGTCACGCGCTTCGCCAATAGCTCGGCCAGCGGGTCGTGAACGACGATCGCGTTGCCGCGCTCATCGGTGCCGCCCACGAAGCGCATCCATGCCGCAACCGCAAGCGCGAGCCGTCGCAGCGGCCGTCCGGCGGCGAGATTGGCTCGTATCGTCGCCAGCAGGCGTTGCGGCAATTTCTGGGAGCCGTCCATGGCGATCTGCGCGCAGCGATGCGGCAGCGCCGGGTTGGCGAAGCGCTCGACCAGCTTCGCCTGATACGCGGCCAGATCGTATTTGCCGGCCAGCGCCAGCGTCGGCGCGACCTCGTCCCGCATCATATCGCGCATGAGACTGACATAGTGTGGATCGCGCATGACCTGCCAAATGTACTCGTAGCCGCCGAGATATCCCAGATAGGCCAACATGCTGTGGCTGCCGTTGAGCAACCGCAGCTTCATTTCCTCGAATGGCGCGACGTCGTCAACGAATTCGGCGCCTGCCACGTGCCATGCCGGCCTGCCTGCGGCGAACATATCTTCGATCACCCATTGCCGGAAGGGCTCGCATTGCACCGGTGCCGCATCCGCCATGCCAAGCGTGGCGCCGGTGTCGCGGATGAAGCCGTCGGTCGTCGCCGGCACGATGCGATCGACCATGGAGCAGGGAAAGGCGACGTCGCGCTCGATCCACCGCGTCGCATCCGCATCGAGGCGCGAAACGAAGTCGAGGACGATGCGGCGCAGCGTCCGGCCGTTCTGCGGCAGGTTGTCGCAAGACAGCAGCGTGATTGGCGCCCCGCCCAGGCGGTAGCGATGTTGCAGCCCGGCCGCCAGGACGCCGATCGCGCTGATCGGCGCTTGCCGATGCGCGAGGTCGTGCACGATATCGGGATGCATCGAATTGAGGCGCCCGCTCGCCGGATCGTGGCAATGGCCTTTTTCAGTGATGGTCAAGGTGACGATGCGGATGCGGGGATCGGCGACGAGACCCGGCAGGCGCGAAGGATCGTCCGGAGCGAAGACCACGTCGCGCACGCAGCCGACGACTCGATGGCGCGCGCCGGCGCTGCTTCTTTCGACCACGGTGTAAAGCCAGTCCTGCGCGCGAAGACGGTCGCGCACGCCGGGCTGGCGCAGGCTGGCGCCGACAATTCCCCAGGCGCCGCCCGCGGCGGCGAGCGCGGCATCGGTATAGACCGCCTGATGCGCCCGATGAAAGGCGCCGATGCCAAGATGCAGGATGCCGCATGACAACCGCGCGACATCATAGGATGGCTGCGCTACCTCGCGCGGAAGGCTGGGCAGCCGAGACAGTGAGAGCTGTCGGCCATGCGCAGGTTCAACTGCCGGGCGGGCAACCGGTCGCGTGATCATGCCAGCTCACTTGCGCGCCGAGACGTCTTGTCGACCCCAGCCGGTCGCTGCAGCGACGAAATTCCAGTTTGGCTGACCATATCGAAGCCACATTCGCCTGTCGTTGCGCAAAGAAGCGGCAGTTCGGCGGCGCGTCCGGCCGGCCGGGTCGTGGTGTCCGGGTTTGTGCCACCGGAACGGCGAACTGTCTATTGGTATGGAAATTGCGTATCTTGACCGATGCATGCCGCTGGCAAGAGTGTCGATGGGCGAACCCGCATTCGATGAGATGGGCTCCAGCGAAGGCTGTCGGCCGCAATACGTGTCGATCCGCGACTGGATCGCCGGCACGACGGGTCAGATTTTCGAGGTCAAGCGACGCGAGGCGGAGTTCATCTTCCGCCGCAAGGGGATCACGTTCGCGGTCTATTCCGAAGGCGGCGACCCCGAGCGCTTGATCCCGTTCGACATCATCCCGCGCGTCATCGACGGGGCCGAATGGTCCTTTCTCGCGCGCGGCCTCGAGCAGCGGGTCCGCGCGCTCAACGCCTTCATCGGTGACGTTTACGGCGAGCGGGCGTTTGTCCGGGCCGGCAAGATTCCGGTCGACCTCGTCTATCAAAACCCGAGCTTCGTCGCGGCGATGAACGGGGTCGAGGTGCCGGCCGGCGCCTACACCCATGTCGTCGGGGTCGACGTCGTGCGCGTCGGCCCGACCGAATTCTACGTGCTCGAGGACAATTGCCGCACCCCGTCCGGCGTCTCGTACATGCTCGAGAACCGCGAGGTGATGATGCGGCTGTTCCCGGAGCTGTTCACCCGCCATCGCGTGCGGCCGGTCTCGCACTATCCCGAAGAGCTGCTGGCGACGCTGCGGTCGGTCGCTCCGCGGAACTGCGATGCCGACCCGACCGTCGCGCTGCTGACGCCGGGGTCCTACAACAGCGCCTATTACGAGCACAGCTTCCTCGCCGACGAAATGGGCATCGAGATCGTCGAAGGCGCGGATTTGTTCGTCGACAATCTCGCCGTCTTTATGCGCACGACGCGCGGCCCCCGACGGGTGGACATCCTCTACCGGCGGATCGATGACGCATTTCTCGATCCGCTGGTCTTTCGGCCGGACTCGCTGCTCGGCGTGCCGGGATTGATGGCCGCGTACAGGGCCGGCAACGTGACGGTCGCCAACGCCGTCGGCGCCGGCATCGCCGACGACAAGGCGATATACACCTTCGTGCCGGAGATGATTCGCTTCTTCCTTGGCGAGGAGCCGATCCTCCACAACGTCCCCACCTGGCAGTGCGGCATTGCCGGCGAGCGCGCCTACGTCCTCGACCATCTCGACGAGCTCGTGGTCAAGGACGTCCACGGATCGGGCGGCTATGGGATGCTGGTCGGGCCGCATGCCAGCGCACTGGAGCGGTCCGAATTCGCCGCGAAGATCAAAGCCACGCCTGACCGCTACATCGCCCAACCGACATTGAGCCTGTCGACGTGCCCGACCTTCGTCGAGCAGGGGATCGCCCCGCGGCACGTCGACCTGCGTCCGTTCGTCCTGTTCGGCCGCAATGTCCAGCTCGTGCCCGGCGGCCTGACGCGGGTCGCGCTGCGCAAGGGCTCGCTGGTCGTCAATTCGAGCCAGGGCGGCGGCACGAAGGACACTTGGGTGATCGACCTCTAGACGCCATGCTGAGTCGGACCGCTGAAACCCTCTATTGGCTCGCTCGCTACGTCGAACGGGCCGAAAATATGGCGCGCCTGCTCGATGTCGGCCTGCACATGTCGAGCCTGCCGCTCGAGCCGGGGGTCGACAGCAATGAATGGCATTCGACGATCGTCGCCGCCGGCTGCGAGGAAAGCTTCTACCGCAAGCATGCGAGCGCGACGGCCGATGCGGTGATCCATCACCTGGCGCAGGATGCCGATAATCCGTCGTCCATCGTATCGTGCCTCGAAACGGCGCGCAGGAACTCTCGCGCCGTGCGCACGGCGCTGACCGTCGACATGTGGGAAGCGTCAATTCGACCTGGCTGGAGACGCACGCGCTCGCCGACGAGGACTTCACCACCGAGCGCATCCGCCGGGTGCTCGATTGGGTGAAGGAGCGGTCGCTGCTGTTCGGCGGCGCGGTCGTCGGCACGATGCTGCGCAACGATGCCTTCTGGTTCACGCGTCTCGGAACCTTCGTCGAGCGGGCCGACAACACGGCACGCATTCTCGACGTGAAGTATCACGTGCTGCTGCCGGGCTATGAGGGCGTGGGCGGCACGCTCGACTACTATCAGTGGACGGCCATTTTGCGCGCCGTCTCGGCGTTGCGGGCCTATCACTGGGTCTATCTCGACCGCCTCAAGCCCTGGTTCGTCGCCGAGCTGCTCATCCTGCGGCCCGAGATGCCGCGATCCCTCGTCACCTGCCAGCGCGAGATCGCCCATTATCTCGAGCTTCTCGCCGGCGCCTACGGCGCCAGCGGCGAATGCCATCGCCTCGCCGGACAGATGTATTCGCGACTGACCTACGCCAAGATCGAAGAGATTTTCCAGCGCGGTCTCCACGAGTTTCTCACCGAATTCATCGATCACCATACCCAGCTCGGCAACCAGATCGCCCGCCAATACCTCGCCTGACATCAGGACATGCGCATCGCCATCCGGCACACGACGAGCTATCGCTACGACCGGCCGGTCGATTTCGGGACGCAGCTTGTCCGTGCCTATCCGCTCAACCACGGCGGCCAACGCGTGCTTGCCTGGCGCATCCGCGACGCCGACGGCCGGCGCCTGGCGCGGGTCGAGGATGGTTACGGCAACGTCGTCCATTTCCTGACGATCAATCGGCCGCACGACTCCGTCTCGGTCACGGCGGAGGGTGAGGTTGCCGACCGCGTCGAGCGGCTGCACCAGTTGATGACGGCGATTGGTGGACGCATTGCGCACACAGGCGGCGCCTCCGCGATCGCGACGACGGCCGCCGAAGCGCTCGCGCGCAGCAATGGTGCCTGCCAAGACCTCGCCCATGTTTTTCTTGTCGCTTCACGTTGTCTCGGCCATCCGGCACGCTATGTCAGCGGATACCTATGGGAGGGCGGGCGCACCGAGCCGGGCGAGGCCATGCATGGCTGGGCCGAGGCGTATGTCGACGGACTCGGCTGGGTCGGGTTCGACCCGGTAAATGGCCTGTCGCCCACCGACGCCTATGTCCGGGTCGCCATCGGACTGGACTACCGCGAGGCGATGCCGGTGCTCGGCGTCCGCCGCGGCGCGGTAAAAGAAGCGCTTGCGGTCGAGGTCGAGGTGCAGCAGGTTCAGGCGCAGCAATAGCCGGCTGCCGCCTGATTCGTCTCGAGGTTCCGCCCATGACGTACTGCGTCGCGCTCCTCCTCAAGGAGGGCCTGGTCATGCTCTCCGACACGCGCACCAACGCAGGGGTCGACCACATCGCTACGTTCTCGAAGATGCACGTCGTCGAGGTGCCGGGCGAGCGCGTTTTGTGCCTGTTGGCCGCGGGCAATCTGGCGGTGACGCAGTCCGTCGTCCATCTCGTCACCAAGGGACCCTCCGGCAAGGGAGCGTCCGGCAAGGCCGCGGCGAAGGCCAAGACGCTGTATACGGTGCCGACGATGTTCCAGGCCGCCGAGCTGGTCGGCACCGCGGTCGGCGAGGTCTTCCGGGAGCATGGCGAGACGATGCGGGCGCAGAACGTGAACTTCGAGGTCTCCGTTCTGCTCGGCGGCCAGATCAAGGGACGCGAACCCAGCCTCTTCGAAATATACGCGGCGGGCAACTTCATCGAGGCGACGGAGGATACGCCGTTCCTGCAGATCGGTGAGCACAAATACGGCAAGCCGATTCTCGATCGCGCCGCCCGCTACGACATCGGCATCGCCGACGCGGTCAAGCTGGTCTTGGTGTCGATGGACTCGACATTGCGCAGCAACGTCACCGTCGGCCTGCCGATCGACCTGTTCTTGTACCGGCGCGATGCGCTCAAGACCGACCTGCGCCGGCGCATCACCGAGGACGATCGCTACTTCCGGCAGTTGCGCGAACACTGGTCGGCGGCGCTGCGCGATGCCTATCGCGCGCTCCCGCGACCCGACTGGATGGGCTAGCACCCGGACGATCCGCCTGCGCCGCCCGTCAACTCTCCTGCTGAAGTGCTATAACACCGCAACAGCCTTGGTCGCTTCCATGCCGCGCCAAATCCTGATTCCGCTGATCGTCGCCTGCGCGCTGTTCATGGAAAATCTCGACTCGACGGTGCTGGCGACCGCCGTGCCGGCGATCGCCGAATCCTTCGCCGTCAATCCGCTGCGGCTGAATCTGGCGATTACGTCGTATCTGCTGAGTCTCGCGGTTTTCATTCCGTTGAGTGGCTGGGTCGCGGACCGCTTCGGCGCGCGGACCGTATTCCGCTCGGCGATCGTCGCGTTCACGATCGGGTCCATTCTCTGCGGCCTCAGCCAGTCACTGACCGGTCTGGTGGCGGCCCGCATCTTCCAGGGGATCGGCGGCGCCATGATGGTGCCGGTGGCGCGGCTCGTCGTACTGCGCTCGGTCACCAAGGCCGAGCTGGTGCGGGCCATGACCTATCTGTCGATGCCGGCGCTGATCGGGCCGATCGTCGGCCCGCCGGTCGGCGGCTTCATCACCACTTACCTGTCCTGGCGCTGGATCTTCTGGATCAACGTGCCGATCGGCGTCATCGGCGTGATCCTGGCGACGATCTTCATCGAGGAGACGCGCGAGGAGGCGCCGCCCGCGCTCGACTGGCGCGGATTCATGCTGACCGGCGTCGGCCTCGCCGCGCTGGTCTTCGGCCTCGAGGCGATCGGCCGCGACATCCTGCCGGCGTCGGGCGTGGTCGCGCTGTTCGCCACCAGCATCGCGGCGCTCGGCACCTATGCGCTGTATGCGCGGCATGCCGCCTACCCGGTGATCGACCTCACGCTGCTGCGGGTGCCGACGTTCCGCGCCGGCGTCGTCGGCGGCTTCCTGTTCCGCGCCGGCATCGGCGCCAGTCCCTTCCTGCTGCCGTTGATGCTGCAGGTGGGGTTCGGGCTCGACGCCCTGCATTCAGGCCTGTTGACCTTTGTCTCGGCGGTCGGCGCGCTGACGATGAAGGTGACCGCGGCGCCGATTCTGCGGTGGTTCGGATTCCGCCGGGTGTTGTGCCTGAACGCGCTGCTCAGCGGGGCGTTTCTCGCGGTCTACGGGCTGTTCCGGCCGGAAACGCCGCACGCGATCATCCTCGTGCTGTTGCTGACCGGCGGCTTTTTCCGCTCGCTGCAGTTCACGAGCACGAACACGATCGTCTACGCCGACGTCGCGCGGGCGCGGATGAGCCGGGCTACGAGCTTCGCCAACGTCGCGCAGCAGGTGGCGACGACCGTCGGCGTTGCGGCCGGCGCGCTGCTGCTGCATTTCACGATGTCGGCGCGCGGCGGCGAGCATCTGGTCGCCGGCGATTTCGCCCCGGCATTTTTCACGATCGGCGCCGCGGCGGCGCTGTCAATCTTCGTCTATCTGCAATTGCCGGCGGACGCCGGCGCCGAGATGGCCGGCCGCCTCGCCGCCACCGACACGCCGCGCCGGCTCGCGGCGACGCCGGACGGCGACTGAGCCGGCGCCCTGGGCGATGGCGGCGACCGGCGTTATGATCGACCCATCACAGAGGAGAAGAGCCGCATCATGGATACGCTTGAGGCGTTGACGACACGAGCGAGCCCGCGGCAACTGGTCGAGCCGGCGCCAGACGAGGCGAGCCTGGCGAAGATATTGGCGGCGGCCGTCGCCGTGCCGGATCACGGCCGCTTGCGGCCCTGGCGATTCTTCGTCGTGCGCGGCGAGGCCCGGCAGCGCTTCGGCGACCTACTGGCCGACGCCTTGCGCAAGCGCGAGCCCAATGCGCCGCAGCAGATGATCGACGGCGAGCGGGCCAAGCCGCTGCGCGCGCCGTTGATCATCGTGGTGGCGACCAAGCTGCAGAACCACCCGAAGATTCCGGCGGTCGAGCAGGTGATCGCCACGGGCCTTGCCGCCCAGCACCTGCTGCTCGCCGCGCATGCCCTGGGCTTCGGCGGCATGTGGCGCACCGGCGCGCCGGCCTACGATCCGGTGGTCAAGCAGGGGTTGGGGCTCGCGGCCGAGGACAGCATCATCGGCTTCATCTATCTCGGCACGCCGGCGGGCGATCCGCCGCCGGCGAAGAAGCTGGACCATACGGCGTCGACTGTCGAGTGGACGGCGCCGGCCACCGTCGGCGCCTGAGTCGCGGGCGTCGGGCGCCGATGCCCGGCGATCGCCTGCCGGCGGACGGCAGTCTGCCGATCGACGCGGTCCTGGCCGAGCTGACCGCCGCGCTGCGCAGCGGCCGCAACGCCGTCGTCGTCGCGCCGCCCGGCGCCGGCAAGACGACGCGGCTGCCGCTGGCGCTGCTGGACGAGCCGTGGACGGGCAGCCGCCGGCTCGTCATCGTCGAGCCGCGTCGTCTCGCCGTCCGCGCCGCCGCCGCCCGCATGGCGCAGACTCTCGGCGACAAGGTCGGTCAGACTGTCGGCTTCAGCGTGCGGCTCGAGTCGCGCATGGGTCCGCGCACGCGCATCCACGTGGTGAGCCAGGGCGTGTTCACGCGCATGATCCTGGCCGACCCGGCGCTCGATGGCGTCGCCGCCGTGCTGTTCGACGAGCATCACGAGCGCAGCCTCGACGCCGATCTCGGCCTGGCGTTGGCGCTGGATGCCCAAGCCGGCTTGCGCGAAGATCTGCGCCTGCTCGCCATGTCGGCGACGCTCGACGGCGGGCGCGTCGCGCAGTTCATGGGGGACGCGCCGCTGATCGAGAGCGTCGGGCGGGCATTTCCGGTCGAGACACGCTATTTCCGCCGCGATCCCAACCGCGCCATCGAGAGCGAGGTCACCGACGCCGTGCTGCGCGCGCTGGGCGCGGAGACGGGCAGCCTGCTCGTGTTCCTGCCCGGTGCGCGCGAGATCCGGCGCACCGAGACGTTTCTGCGCGAACGGCTCGATGACGCCTCGATCCTGCTCGCGCCGCTGCAGGGCACCATGGATCTGGATGCGCAGGATCGCGCCATCGCACCGGCGCCGCCCGGCCGCCGCAAGATCGTGCTGGCCACCGCGATCGCCGAAACCAGCCTGACGATCGAAGGCATCCGCGTCGTCGTCGATTGCGGCCTAGCCCGCGTGCCGCGCTACGAGCCGGCGACGGGCTTGACCCAGCTCGAAACCGTGCGCGTGTCGCAGGCGGCGGCCGACCAGCGGCGCGGGCGCGCCGGCCGCACCCAGCCTGGGGTCTGCTATCGGCTGTGGGAGGAGAACGCGACCCGCGCGCTGCCGCCATTCGCGCGGCCGGAAATCCTCGAGGCAGACCTGGCGCCGCTGGTGCTGGCGCTCGCCGAGTGGGGTGTTGCCGACCCCACCGCGCTGAAGTGGCTCGATGCGCCGCCGGCGCCGGCCTGGGCCGAGGCAAGCGACTTGTTGCGCCGATTGGACGCGCTCGACGCCGATGGTCGGATCACGCAGCCGGGGCGGGCGCTGGCGCGGCTGCCGCTGCCGCCGCGGCTGGCGCATATGGTTCTGGCCGCCGCCGCGCGCGGCAAAGGGGTGCTCGCCGCACGCATAGCCGTGCTGCTGAGCGAGCGCGGACTCGGCGGCATGGATGTCGATCTGCGCCATCGCCTCGCGGCATTCGCCGCCGACAAGGGCGAACGGGCGCGCGAGGCACGGCGGCTGGCCGATGGCTGGCGGCGGCTCGCCGGCGGGGCCGACTCCGGGCTCGATCCGCGGCGGGCGGGCGCCGTCCTGGCGCTGGCCTATCCCGACCGAGTGGCGAAGGCGCGCCCCGGCCGCGCGGGCGAGTTCGCGCTGGCCAACGGCCGCGGCGCATGGCTCGACCCGGCCGACGCCTTGGCGCGCGAGAGCTACCTGGCGGTGGCCGAAATCACCGGCGCATCGGCCCGCGCGCGCATCGTGCAGGCGGCGCCACTGTCCGCAGCCGACATCGAAACCGCGTTCGCGGCCGCGATCGAGACGGTCGAAGAGACGCGCTTCGATCCGCAGAGCGGCGCCGCGCGGGCGCGGCGCCTGCGCCGGCTGGGCCGCTTGGTCCTCGCCGACGAGCCGATTCAGGTCGCCGCCGGCGCGGCGCTCGCTGCGGCGTTGGTGGCCGGCGTGCGCGAGCAGGGGCTCGCGGCGCTGCCGTGGACCGCCAGCCTGCGCCAATTGCGCGAGCGCGTCCTGTTCCTGCGTAAAGCCGCGGGCGACGAATGGCCGGACTTGTCCGACGCCGCGTTGATCGAGCGCCTGGACGATTGGCTGACGCCGTTTCTCCACGGCAAGCGCGTCCTCGCGGATCTCGGGGCCGCCGAGTTCGAGGCGGCGCTCCTGTCGCTGCTGCCGCCGACGCTGCGCCGGCGTCTCGAGCGCGAAGCCCCGACGCATTTCCTGGCGCCGTCCGGCTCGCGGCTCGCCATCGACTACGGCGCCGAAGGCGGCCCGGCGATCGCCGCGCGGGTGCAGGAGATGTTCGGCCTCGCAACGCATCCCAGCATCGCCGGCGGCCGCGTCAAGCTGACCGTGCATCTGCTGTCGCCGGCGCGTCGACCGGTGCAGGTGACCCGCGATCTGCCGGGCTTCTGGACGGGCTCGTATCGCGCGGTCAAGGCCGAGATGAGGGGACGCTACCCCAAGCACGCCTGGCCGGACGATCCGCTCGCCGCCACTGCCACGCGCCGCGCCAAATCGCGACCGAGATGACATCGTCTCTGCGCAGCACAAGCGGGCGTGCCGCGTCATTGATCGGATAAATCGTTTCCGTGGCGTGCCTGATTTGACAGCGCATATTGCGCGGCGCCACACTCCCAGCGTTCTTTTCATCGCAGGGAGGTGCGACA
>JACQDQ010000241.1 GCA_016201015.1 Pseudomonadota bacterium
GACGGCCGGACGAATTTGCGCCAATCATGCGTGCCGCGCGGCAGCCAGCCGAGCACGTACTCCGCCGCGACGATGGCGAGGGCGAAGGCGGCGGCCGTGCGGTTGAGCGTGGCGAACACCAGCGCGCCACCGGGCTTGGCGAGCGTGGCGCAGCTGCCGAGAAAGGCGTCGAGGTCGGCGACATGCTCGACCACTTCGAGCGCCAGCACCACGTCGAAGCGTTCGCCCGCCGCCGCGAGGTCTTCGGCCGCGGCGCAGCGATAGTCGATTTCCAGCTCGCTTTCGTCCGCATGTAACGCCGCGACGCGCACCGTCTCGGCCTCGGCATCGATCGCCGTCACGCTCGCGCCCAGGCGCGTCAACGGCTCGGCGATCAAGCCGCCGCCGCAGCCGATATCGAGCACGCGCAGGCCGGCGAGCGGCATCGGTTGCAAGGGGTCGCGGCCGAAACGCGCCGCCAGGTGGTCGCGGATATAGGCGAGCCGCGCCGGATTGAGCCGGTGCAGCGGCCGGAACTTGCCACCGGCATCCCACCATTCCGTGGCCAGCGCGGCGAAGCGGGCGATCTCGGCCGGATCGATGCTCGGCGCGGCGTTGGGCATGCGGGTGCTTGCCTCGCGAATGTCAAAACCAGTATGTATTGTGCGCCTGCGAAGGCGTAAAGGCGAATCCGGCGACCGAAATAACCTATTGATCTGTAACGCATCCTCTCATGGCGCGCATCGTAATGAAATTCGGCGGCACCTCGCTCGCCGATCTCGACCGGATCCGCAACGTGGCCTGGCGCGTCAAGCGCGAGGCGGACGCCGGGCACCAGATCGCCGTCGTCGTGTCGGCGATGGCGGGCCAGACGAATCAGCTCGTCGACTGGACGAATCAGCTATCGCCGCTGCACGATCCGCGCGAGTATGACGTGGTGGTGGCCAGTGGCGAGCAAGTGACGAGCGGCCTGCTGGCGATCGCGCTGCAGACGATCGGCGTAAAGGCGCGGTCGTGGCAGGGCTGGCAGATTCCGCTGGTCTCGCGCGGCGCGCATGGCAAGGCGCGTATCGACCGCATTGAGACGGAGGCGCTCGCGGACGGCCTCGGGCGCGGCGAGGTCGCCGTGGTGTCGGGATTTCAGGGGATGATGCCGGACCGCCGCATCGCCACGCTGGGGCGCGGCGGCTCGGACACTTCGGCGGTGGCGCTGGCCGCAGCGCTGCATGCCGAGCGTTGCGACATCTACACCGATGTCGATGGCGTCTACACCTGCGACCCCCGTATCGTTGCGAAGGCGCGCAAGCTGGATAAAATCACCTACGAGGAAATGCTGGAGCTGGCGTCGCTCGGCGCCAAGGTGCTGCAGACGCGTTCGGTCGAACTGGCAATGAATCATGGTGTCCGGCTGCGGGTGTTGTCGAGCTTCGCGGACGGCCCGGGCACGCTGGTAGTGGATGAGGCGGAAATCGTGGAAAAAGAAGTCGTAAGCGGCATCGCCTATAGTCGTGACGAGGCCAAGATCACGCTCGCCCGCGTCGCCGACCGGCCGGGCGTGGCGGCGGCGATCTTCGGGCCACTGGCCGATGCCAGCGTCAATGTCGACATGATCGTGCAGAACGTCTCCGAGGACGGTAAGACGACCGACCTCACCTTCACCGTGACCAAGGCCGATTTCGACCGGGCGGTGAAGGTGATCGAGGATAACCGCAAGATTCTCGCCTATAGCGAGCTCAAGCCTGATCCCCGGGTGGTCAAGGTGTCGGTGATCGGCGTCGGCATGCGCAGCCATGCCGGCGTCGCGCTCACCATGTTCCGCACGCTGGCGGACAAGGGCATCAACATCCAGGTGATCTCGACATCGGAGATCAAGATCAGCGTGTTGATCGACGAGGAATACCTGGAGCTGGCGCTGCGCGCGCTGCACAGCGCCTACGGGCTCGACGCGGCGTAGGGCGATGGATCGCGCCAGCGCCCGCGCCCGGTTGGATCGCCTCTGGCAGCGGGGCTGCACCTTCCTGGGCTGCGACATCGCCATCATGGGCGGCGCCATGACCTGGGTGTCGGAGCGCAGTCTAGTCGCCGCGATCTCCAATGTCGGCGGCTTCGGCGTCATCGCCTCCGGTTCGATGAACCCGGACCAGCTCGCCTCCGAGATCGCCGGCGCGCAGGCGCTGACGCCGCAGCCCTTCGGCGTCAACCTCATCGTCATGCACCCGCAATTGATGGCGCTGGCCGAGATGTGCCTCGACCTCCGCGTCAGCCATGTCGTGCTCGCCGGCGGCCTGCCGCCGGCCGACGTGCTGCAACGCCTGAAGCAGGGTGGGGCCAAGGTCATGGCCTTCGCGCCGGCGCTCGCCTTCGCCCGCAAGCTGGTACGCTCCGGCGTCGACGGTCTCGTCATCGAGGGCATGGAGGCGGGCGGCCATATCGGTCAGCTCTCGACCAACGTACTGGCGCAGGAGATTCTGCCGCATGTGCGCGATGTGCCGGTGTTCGTCGCCGGCGGCATCGGCCGCGGCGAAGCGATCCTGTCGTTCCTCGAGATGGGCGCGGCGGGATGCCAGCTCGGCACCCGTTTCGTCTGTGCCGCCGAATCGATCGCCCATCCGCGCTTCAAGGAGGCGTTCATCCGTGCCGCCGGCCGCGATGCCGTGCCGTCGGCGCAGCTCGACCCGCGCTTCCCCGTAATCCCGGTGCGTGCGCTCGCCAACAAGGCGACGCAGCGCTTTCTCGAGATGCAGCGGGTGTTGATCGCCCGCTTCGAGCGCGGCGATTGCACGATGAAAGAGGCGCAACTCGAGATCGAGCATTTCTGGGCCGGTGCCCTGCGCCGCGCGGTGATCGACGGCGACGTCGAGAACGGCTCGTTGATGGCTGGTCAGAGCGTCGGCATGGTGACGCGCATCCAGACCACCCGCGAGGTCATAGACGAGCTCATCGAACAAGCCGTCGCCGCGTTGATGGCGCGCGGGGAAGCCGCCTCCGAGCTCAGGGGAGTCGCCGACTGATGCAGCAGACCCTGGGCGCCGGCGGCTCCCGCCGCCTTCTCAAGCGGCTCAGGGACCTGATGGCGAGCAGCGGCACCGGCCAGGAGCGGCTCAATCAGGTCGCCAGGATCATCGCCGCAGACTTCGTAGCCGAGGTGTGCTCGATCTACCTGATGCGGGCGGGCGAGGTGCTCGAGCTGTTCGCCACCCAGGGCTTGAAGCAGGCGGCGGTGCACAAGACGCGCCTCAGGGTCGGCGAAGGCCTGGTCGGTGATATCGCCGCGCATGCGCGCCCGCTCGCCCTGTCCGATGCGCAATCGCATCCCAACTTCGCCTATCGGCCGGAAACCGGCGAGGAGATATTCCACTCGCTGCTTGGCGTTCCCATCCTGCGCGGCGGCCGCGTGCTCGGCGTGCTGGTGGTTCAGAACCGCACCTTCCGCGACTACGAGGAAGAGGAAATCGAGACGCTGCAGACCGTCGTGATGGTGCTCGCCGAGCTGGTCGCCAGCAGCGCGCTGATCAGCCCGGCGGAGATGCAGCGCACCGAAGGCTTGGCGCTGCTTCCGGTTCGCCTCGACGGCCTGCGCCTCAACGAAGGCATCGCCATCGGCCGCGCCGTGCTGCACAAGGCGCGCGTCACCATCCGTCAGATGGTGGCGGAGAACGCGGCGGCGGAGCTCACGCGGCTGCGTCAGGCGGTCACCAGCATGCACAGCGCGATCGACGATCTGCTCGCCGCCTCCGGCTTCGCCGAGGGCGACGAGCATCGCGAAATCCTCGAAAGCTACCGCATGTTCGCCGAGGATCGCGGATGGCTCGGCCGCATCGCCGACGCGATCGACACCGGCCTCACCGCCGAGGCGGCCGTGCAGAAGGTGCAGGACGACACGCGTGCGCGCATGTTGCAGGTGACCGATCCCTACCTGCGCGAGCGTCTGGCCGATCTCGACGATCTTGCCAACCGCCTGTTGCGGCATCTCGTCGGCGAGACAAGCGCGGCGACCGCCGAGCTGCCGGAAGACGCGGTGCTGATCGCCCGCTCGATGGGCCCGGCCGAGCTGCTCGATTACGAGCGCCGGCATCTCAAGGCGGTCGTGCTCGAAGAAGGCTCGCCGACCTCGCACGTCGCGATCATCGCCCGCGCCCTCGGACTGCCCATGGTCGGGCGGGTCAAGGACGCCCTGGCCCAGATCGAGCCGGGCGACCCGATGATCGTCGATGGCCAGAATGCACAGATCATCCTGCGTCCTGGCGACGACGTGCGGGCGGCCTTCGTCGCGGTGATGGAGGCCCAGGCGCAACGCCGCGCATCCTACTCGGCGCTGCGCGACCTGGCGTCGGTCACGCGCGACGGCGTCGCGGTCTCGCTCAATCTCAATGCCGGCCTGTTGGTCGACCTCGACCACCTCGAGGAGACCGGGGCCGACGGCGTCGGCCTTTACCGCACCGAAATTCCCTTCATGATCCGCAACTCGTTTCCGGGGGTTGAAGCGCAGACGGACCTTTATCGCCGAATCCTCGAGCGCACCGGCGGCAGGCCGGTGGTGTTCCGCACGCTCGACGCCGGCGGCGACAAACTGCTGCCCTATCTCGAGCGCAACGTCGAGGACAACCCGGCGATCGGCTGGCGCGCGATCCGCATGACGCTCGACCGGCCGCTGCTGCTGCGCCAGCAGCTTCGCGCCCTGCTGCGCGCCTCAGCCGGGCGGCGGCTCGACGTCATGTTCCCGATGGTGGCCGAGCTCGCCGAGTTTCGCGCGGCGCGCGCCGTGCTCGATCTCGAGATCACGCGCGCCGAGCGGCGCAGCGAGGCGCTCCCCACGACACTTCGCGTCGGCACCATGCTCGAAGTGCCGTCGCTGTTCTGGCAGATGCCGGCCCTGTTGCGCGAGGTCGATTTCCTGTCGGTCGGCAGCAACGACCTCGTGCAGTTTCTGTTCGCCAGCGACCGCGGCAACGCGCGGTTGGCCGACCGCTACGACGTCCTGTCGCCGACGGTGCTCGCCTTCCTGCACGACGTCGTGCGCCAGTGCGACGCGGCCGGCGTGCCGGTGCAGCTCTGCGGCGAGATGGCGAGCAATCCGGTCGAAGCGATGGCGCTCATCGGTGTCGGCTTCCGTCATTTGTCGATGCCGGCGGTCGCCATCGGCCCGGTCAAGGCGATGCTGCGAAGCCTCGAAGTTTCGGCGCTGTCGTGCTATCTCAGTACGCTGACTGGGTCGACCGACCGTTCGCTGCGCGGCCGGCTCCGCGCCTTTGCCCATGACCACGCCGTGATGATTTAATCTTCCACGCGTGCGTGTGGTGCTATGTCATTGATCGAAATGGTTGCTTTGGCTGCTCAGGATTTGTTATCAACAGGCGTAGTAGAGTCGCGGCCGTAGTTGGAAGTCCTGCTAGGGGGCAGGCGGGCGGCCGATCCGCCGGTCTAGGGCATCGCCCCTGGCATTGCTTTATTTAGATAAGTCAATTGGTTAGGATGTGAGGCCCGAGCTATGGCAGGGCGAAAGCGACAGCGTCTGAGAATCGTAGCGGTCGAACCCGAGTCGCCGGTCGAGCGCGACCCTGGCCCGAAAGATGGCGTTGCGGCTGTGTTGCTGGCGGCGCGCGTGCGCCGCGGGCTCGATCTGACCGAGGTCGCGGCCACGCTGAAGATACGCCGCGCTCTGCTTGACGCCATCGAGGGCGGTCGTTTTGGCGATTTGCCGGGATCTGCCTACGCCGTGAGCTTCGTGCGTGCCTACGCCGAATTTCTCGGGCTCGACGCCGCGGAGATTGTCGCCCGCTTCAGGGACGAAGCCGCCCATATCGACAGCCGAACCGAGCTCAACTTCCCGCGGCCGCCGGCGGAGAGCCGGGTCCCTGGCGCGGTCGTCGTCGTGATATCCGTTCTGCTTGCCGCGGCTGGCTATGGTCTGTGGTATTACACGTCGATTGCCGACCGCATGGCGATCCCGCACGTCGACATTGTCCCCGAACGACTGGCCGCGCTGGTCGAGCGGCCGACGCCGCCGTCCTCGGCGCAGGCCGAAGCGGCGACCGTACCCGTCCCCGCCGCGCCTGAGTCACCACCCCAGACCGGCAGTCTCGATACCATTACTGTGGTCGCGCCGCTGCCGCCGTCCGAAGTGCTGCAAATTGCGGCGGCGACGCCGGTCGACGCGACGGTCCCGGTGGACGCGGCGCCCCAGATCGCCGCGTTGCCGCCACCCGCCGAGGCGCCCGTCCTGGGCACAGCATCGGCGCCGACAAACGACGCTGCATCAATTCCAGCTCCGCCGGCGGAGACAGCCGCAGCGGCGCGGGTCTTAGGTGATACGTCGGGCCAGTCGCGCGTCAGCCTGCGGGCGACAGCAGATAGTTGGATTCGGGTCAGCGATGGAGGCGGCAACGTTCTGTTTATGCGCATTCTGCGCGCGGGGGACGTCTACAACGTTCCGAATCGGTCCGGGCTGCTGCTCTACACCGGCAACGCCGGCGCGCTCGACGTGCGCGTTGACGGCAAGTCGGCGCCGCCGCTCGGCCGTCATCTCCAGGTGCGTCGCGATGTGGCGCTCGATCCGGCCCGACTGCTCGCCGGCTCCGACGGCTAGTCGCGCTCTGCGGCGGCTTACGCACGCGACCGCAGCGATGAGGATGGCAACGCTTCGGCCCATTCGCAGCCGGCCCGACGCAGGTGGCGTGGAGCTAAGGGACCGACCCGCCGGCTTCCGCTAGCGAGGCGGCGATGACCGTCTCCCTTCTCGACCGCCTGCTCGTGGTCGGCGCCAATCATCGCTCGAGTACGGCGGCGCTGCGCGATGCCTTATTCATCGCCGAAGCCGAGATGACGGGCGTGCTTGCCGCGCTGCGCCGGGCCGGCATCGTCCAGGCGATCATATTGTCGACCTGCGACCGCGTCGAAGTGCAGGCGGTGCATCATGATTCCGACGCCGCCGGCATGGCGCTCGGTGGGCTGCTGGCGGGGCGCGCCGGCGCTCTGGCCGGGGAGGCCGGCCGTCAGATCTATGCCTTGCGCGGCAGCGAGGCGCTGCGACACGTCTTCGCCGTCGCTGGCTCGCTCGACAGTCAGGTCGTCGGCGAGCCGCAGGTGTTGGGGCAGGTGAAGGAGGCGCATCGCCGCGCCCAGACTGCCGGCATGATCGGCCCCGAGCTTGAGATCCTGTTGCAGGCGGCCTACGGCGTCGCCAAGCGCGTGCGCACGGAGACTGCCATCGGCGAACGCCCGGTTTCGCTTGCGGCCGCGGCGACGGAACTGGCACGAGATGTCCACGGCGTGCTCGACCGCTGCGCCGGGTTGCTCGTCGGCGGCGGCGAGATGGGCGAATTGATGCTCGAGCATTTGCGGGCCGGCGGCCTCAAGCGCATTGCCGTGGCCGGCGCCAGCGCAGCCTGGGCCGCCGACATGGCGCGGCGCCACGACGGCCATGTCGCCGAATTCCCACCGGCGACGGCGGATCTGGCGCAGGCCGACATCGTCGTCACCGCCGCCGGCACCGGGCGTTACGTCGTGACGGCGGCGATGGTAGCGGCGGCACTGCGCCACCGCCGCGGCCGCGCAATGCTGCTGCTTGACCTCGGCATACCTGCCGATATCGAACGTGACGCGGAACGGCTGGACGGCGCCTTTCGCTACGATCTCGATGACCTCGAGCGGGTGGCGATGAGCGGCCGGGCGACGCGCGAAGCGGCCGCGGCCGAGGCTTGGCGCATCGTCGACGCGGAGCTCGCGGCGTTCCTCCACGACCAGGCCGAGCGGACGGCGGTTCCGGCGATCACCGCGCTGCGGCGCCATTTCGAGGCGGCGCGCGAGCGGGCGCTGCAGGCAGCCGGCGGCGATGCAACGCGCGCGACCGAGCTCTTGGTCAACCGCCTGCTGCATGACCCGTCGGAGGCGTTGCGTCGGATCGCCGCCGAGGCGGCGGCTCCGGGCGAGCGCGAGACGGCCGAGCGGCTATTGCGGGCGCTGTTTCGTTTGGACGGCGCGGGCGCGGACGGAGAGAATAAGGAATGAGTCTCGACGCCAAACTGGAGCGCGTGGTGGCGCGTTACGAAGAGCTGAAGAGTGCGCTGGCAGCGCCCACCGACGACCCGAGAGCTTTCGCCAAGCTGTCGAAGGAATACGCCGATCTGACGCCGGTGGTCGAGGCGGTCACCGCCTTTCGCAAGGCGAATGCCGAGCTCAAGGATTTGAAGGGGCTGATGGACGAGGCCGGCGACGCCGAAATGAAGGCGATGGCCGAAAGCGAGTATTTCGGCCTCAAAGAGCGGCTGCCGGAGATCGAGCGGCAGGTGCAGATCATGCTGCTGCCAAAGGACGCGGCCGACGAGAAGAGCGCCATCCTCGAGGTGCGCGCCGGCACCGGCGGCGAGGAGGCGGCGCTGTTCGCGGCCGATCTGTTCGGCATGTACCAGCGTTACGCCGCCCTACACGGCTGGCGCTTCGAGATCATGGAGCTCGCCGAGACCGGCATCGGCGGCTACAAGGAGGCGATCGCCAACATCACCGGTCGCGGCGTCTTCGCGCGCCTGAAATTCGAATCCGGCGTGCACCGCGTGCAGCGCGTCCCGGAAACCGAGGCGAGCGGCCGCATTCACACCTCCGCCGCCACGGTCGCCGTGCTGCCTGAAGCCGAGGAGGTGGACGTCAAGATCGACGACAAGGACCTGCGGATCGATGTCTTCCGCTCGAGCGGCCCCGGCGGCCAGTCCGTCAACACCACCGACAGCGCGGTGCGCATCACCCATTTGCCGACCGGCCTCGTCGTGCAGCAGCAGGATGAAAAGTCGCAGCACAAGAATAAGGCGAAGGCGCTCAAGATCTTGCGAGCGCGACTCTACGAAGCGGAGCGCGCCAAGGTAGATGCGGCACGTGCGGCCTCGCGCCGTAGCCAGGTCGGCAGCGGCGATCGCTCGGAGCGCATCCGCACCTATAACTTCCCGCAGGGCCGCGTCAGCGACCATCGCATCAACCTCACGCTCTACAAGATCGACAAGGTGCTGTCGGGCGAGGCGTTGGACGAGTTCGTCGACTCGCTGATCGCCGATGACCGCGCGGCGCGACTGGCCGAGTTGCCATGACGACTCCAGGCACGGTCGGCGGTGCGCTGGCAGCGGCACGCGGCCGGCTGGCCGAGGTCGGTATCGTCGCGGCGGCGCTTGAGGCGCGGCTGCTGGTCGCGCATGCCCTTGCCGCTCCGGTGGAGCACGTCGTCGGCTGGCCGGAGCGGCCGCTCGCCGCCGCCGCCGCGGCACGGCTGGAAACCGCCCTCGCCCGGCGCGCGCGGCGCGAGCCGATGTCGCAGATTCTCGGCCGCCGTGAGTTCTGGAGCCTGCCCTTCCTCGTCACCCGCGACACGCTGACGCCGCGGCCCGACAGCGAGACGCTGGTCGCCGCGGCGCTCGATTATGCGGGGAACCGTGGGTATGCCTGGCGCGTTCTCGATTTTGGTACCGGCACTGGTTGCCTGTTGCTGGCGGTGCTGGCGGAGCTGCCACAGGCGACCGGGCTCGGCATAGATTGCAGCGCGGCGGCACTGGCGATGGCACAGCGCAACGCGGCAGCGCTTGGCCTCGCCGACCGCGCCCGCTTCGCGGCCGGCGACTGGGGTGCGGCGCTCAACCGGGAGTTCGACCTGATCCTGGCCAATCCGCCTTACATTCCCGACGGCGCCATTGCCGGCCTCGACCCCGAGGTGCGCGACCACGAGCCGCGACTGGCGCTCGCCGGCGGTCCCGACGGCCTTGCTGCATATCTGGCCTTAGCCTTTGATATAAGACGACTTTTGGCCGCTGATGGCGTGGCGGTGATGGAAGTGGGTGAGGGTCAGGCGATGGCTGTCGAGGCTATTCTTGGCGCTGCCGGCCTTGTTCCGGCGGGGCGGCGGACCGATCTTCAGGGGATCGACCGCTGTCTCCTGGCCCGCCCGGGCCCAAAAAAGGGCTTGGAATAAATCCCTGATGAGATTAGTGTTTATACGTGGACAAGCGCGGTGCAGCCAGAAGGGTGGCTGCCGCCTGGTCAAGTTCCGAGACATGCGATTGGCCTGACCCGCGGACTTCCGGACAATCCGGCACCGGGGCAATCCCTAGGGATGCCCATTTTGACAACTACACGGACAATGGAGTCATGAGACCTGGTCAAAACATGAAGCGCCAGCGTGGCCGTCACAACGGCCAGAAGCCGCATATGCCGGTCCGTACGCAGACCTTCGACAGCAGCGGGCCGGAAGTTCGCATTCGTGGTAACGCCTATCAGGTGCTTGAGAAATATCTGGCTTTGGCGCGCGACGCGACGGCGGCAGGCGATCGCGTCGCGGCGGAGAATTTCTATCAGCACGCCGAGCATTACTATCGGCTGATCAATTCGGGTCACGACGGCCACCACCATCAGCGCCCGCAGCACATGCATCAGAACGAGCAGCGGATGCCCGAGCCGAATAATCCGACCATCGCGCCGCAGCCGCCGGCTACCGACCCCGGTTCCGGGCCGCAACCTTTGGCTGGCCCGCCGATCCGGCCGGGTACGCCGGAGCAGCAGTCGAACTGAGCCTGCCGATCGTCTGGCGGCGGCGTGACCGATTAGGTTGATCGGCACCGCGACATGAGGTTCGCAGCCCTGCGGAATCGCAGGGCGCGAATCCTAGGGGTCGCGGCTGTCACATGCGCTACGCGACTTGGGCGAGTTCGGCCCGCCATTCGTCGGCATAGGGCTGGTTTTCCCAACCCGGCATGCTTGGCGTGCCCTTGGTGAAATGGGCGATCTTGGGAACGATGTCTGGCGCCGACACGCCGACCAACCAGTTCCATTCGGTCGCCAACTCGCCGATCAGAGCGTCATCGAGCCATTGGAAGCGGTGCAGAACGGAGCCCGTGTTCGTGTTGACGAACTCCGGCGTCACCGCGGCGTTGGCCGGGTGAGCGCAATTCCACAGCACGACGCTCGACCAGTTCTTGCGCGGATAAACGGTCTGCGCCTTGCCCACCATCTTCGTGACTTCGGTCGGGATGTGCACATGATGCACGCACATCACCGCGTAGCGATCGTCGGCGAACGCGAACAGCTCGGCGATGTCGGTGCGGACCAGCATGTCGCAATCCATGAACAGGGCCCAGCCCTGCCGGTCGGCGAGTTGCGGCACGAGGAAGCGCGTATAGGTGAACTCGGTCGCGGCCAACGGGTCGGCCGGGCGCCAATAGAGGCCCCGGGACCGCATCTCCGCCTGCTTGATCGCCGTCACCGCGACCGGCACCGAGGCGCGGCGCAGGATCGAGCCGCGACAGACGCGCCAAGCGTCATCTTCGGTGGGATCGTAGCCGACATAGACGCGCAGCATGGCTCAGCTCCGTGCCGCTTTGGCGCGCAGTTCGACCGCGGCCCGGGCGATGACGTCGCCCCAATCGCCGAGATGCTGCTGCCGCAACAGCCGCATCGACGGGTACCACGGACTGTCCTCGCGGTCGCGGAACCAATACCACAGGAGCCCGAGCCCCGCCGACAGCAGCGTCCACACCGGTATGTTGAGCGCCCCGGCGAAATGTACGGTGGTGTTGCTCACCGATATCACCAGATCCATCGCCGCGACTTGCGCGGCGAAGCCGTCGAGGTCCTTGAGCGAGTCGATCTCGGCGTCGTTGTAGACGCTGATTCCGAGTTTTTCCCTAACGGCGGCAAGATCGGCGGCGCAGTCGCCATATTGCAGATTGACGAAAACGACGCCGGGAACCGTGAGGATAGGCGCCCAGTCGAGCAGGGCGGACGATTTCCACCGCAGCAGATCCTTGCGGTTGCTGCGCCACGAAATGCCGACGATCGGCCCTCGGCCCAGCGCGCGATACCTGGCGCGGAGCGATCCGCTTCGGATTGCATCCGCCGTGAGGTAGCCGTCATGCGGCGTTATCGCATCGAGGTCGCTGACGAGCAACCGCGGCAGACTGCCAAGCGCGAGATGCGCCGCGATATTGCTGTCGATGGCCCGTGCACTTGGTGGATCGGCGCGGGCGATCACCTCGACCTCGGGGAAAGACCGGGTGAAGAGCGGCACCAGCCGCGGCTCGCATTCCAGCACGCAGCGCGGCGCGCGGAACCGTGCGTCGGGCAGGCGGGAGGCATGCAGCACCTGGTCGCCGACGCCCTGTTCGCCCCAAAGATGCAGGCTGCCGGCGGCAAGCGGCTGGCCGGTCCATTCCGGCTTACCGAAGTCGCGGCGGCGTTTCGGGCCATCCTTGGATCGCCAACGCCATTCATAGTCCTGCCAGCCCTCGGCGAGCCGACCGGTGGACAGCAGCATCAGAGCGAGATTCGAGCGTGCCTCGGCAAGATCCGGGCGCAACGCGATGGCGCGCCGATAGCACGTCTCGGCCTCCCGGAAGTCGCCCAGCTTGTCGAGAGTCGTGCCTAGATTGTTGTAGGGCTCGGGCAAGTCGGGACGTATCTCGATCGCCCGCCTGAACTGTTTGACGGCCTCCTCCGTCTTGCCGAGGTTGTTAAGCGTATCTGCAAGATGGCTGAGCGCGATCTGATTGTTCGGGTCCAGCTCCAGTGCGCGGCGATAGGCGGCTTCGGCCTCGCTGTCCCGATCCAAGGCCCGCAAGGCGAGGCCAAGGCCGAGATGCGCGCTGACGTAGTCCGGTTTGCGCGCTATGGCGCGACGATAGCAGGCGGCGGCATCGCTCGGTTGTCCGAGCCCGAAAAGCTTTCGTCCGAGGTTGATCAGCATCTCGGCATCGTCCGGCTGCGTGATCGATGCTTGATTTCCCGGCGTCTGGGCGGCGGCGAGTTCCGGCGGGCTCGCGGCAGGCGATGCCGTTCGGTCCGCGGTCGCGGCTGCAGGAGGTCGTCCTTCCATCAGATCCGTGGGCGCCGCCTCGATGTCGCTGCGACCAGTTGTTGCGAACGACTGCAGGCC
>JACQDQ010000242.1 GCA_016201015.1 Pseudomonadota bacterium
GCTGGCCGGATGCAGCCCGGCGACCAGTTTGAGCAGCGATGACTTGCCGCAGCCGCTGGGCCCGACCACGGCGACGAACTCGCCCTTGGCGATCTGCAAGTTCGCCTCCGACAGGGCCAGCGTCGCGTCGCGGTTGGGTCCGTAGGCGAGACTAACGCGATCGAGGTCGACGAAGTTGGTCGTGCTCATCGCGTGCGTTGGCGGGAAGGGATCAGCGCGTCGGCAGGCGCTCGTTCCGCGGTGGCAGGAACCGGTCGAGGAACACCTGCTCGGGCGCCAGCTTGCGTTCCAGGTTGAAGCCCTCGGTGACGAGATCGATGTTGCGCTGCAGACGCTCGGCCCGCACGCCACCAAGCCCATTGCGCTGCACGTCTTCCGTCATTACGCTCGTTTGGATCGCGAGCTTGAGGCGATCGAGTTCGAGGGCGTCATTGATCAGTGGATCGCGCTTCTTGAGCGCGGCGATGGCTGCCACCGGATCGGCGATGGTGTCCTGCCAGCCGCGAATGGTTGCCTTGACGAAGCCCCGCACGGCGCGCGGGTTGCTCTGGATCAGCGCCGGTGAGGCGATGACGGCGTTCGAGTAGAGATCGACGCCGTGGTCCTTGTACATTAACGTCTGAATGTTCGACTCCGGCACGCCTAGCCCCTTGAGCGCGAGCACGGAGGTGAAGCTGAAGCCGGAGATCGCGTCGGTCTCGCCGCGCGCCAGCATCGGCTCGCGCAGCGGCGGCGCGACGTTCGACCAGGTGACCTTGGTTGGATCGAAATTGTTGGCCTTGGCGAACAGCGAGAACAGTCGGAACGGCGTGTCGAAGGACGGCGCGGCAGCGGTTCGACCGGCGAGGTCGGCAGGCTTGCCGATGTTCTTGCTTTTGAGAGTGATGATGGCGAAGGGGGCGGAATCGTAGACCATCAACACGGCCGGCACCTCCTTGCCGGGGTTCTTGGCGTTGAACTCGATCAAGGCGTTGATGTCGCCGAAACCCATGTCGTAGGCGCCGCTCGCCACCCGGTTCACCGTGTCGGACGAGCCGCGGCCGGCATCGAGCGCCGTGAGATTGACGCCCTCCTGGGCGTAATAGCCGCGATCCTGGGCAAGGAAGAATGCTGCCTGCGGGCCCTGCAACGAGAAATCGAGGGTGAACTTGATGTTTGCCGGCTGCGCGCCGGCGGTTGCGGCAACGGCGGCAAAGCCGATCGCCGATAGGAAAAGCGCCGTCATCCGCCGTGTGCCCTTGAGCGCCATCATGAATACCCTCTCATGCCGCGGCCGTCGTCTGACGCGCCCGTTACAGGCAGTATCGGGGCAAGGCGGAAAGCGAGTCAATCGAGGCTTGGCCGCGCTCGAAGCTGGCGATGGCTCAGTTGATCTTCGCTCCCTGGACGATCCACCGGCCGAGCAATGCGCGCTCCTCGTCGGTCATCTCGGTAGCGTTGCCGAGCGGCATGACGTTGGCGCTCACGACCTGGGCGTAGATGGCGAGCGATTGGCGCCGTATGTCCTCCGGCGTGATGAAGACGACGCCCTTTGGCGGAATTTGGAACGCCGGATGGGTCGGGCGCGTCGAATGGCAGGCGACGCAGTGCGTGGTGACGATCTCGCTCACCTTGGCGAACCCCACCGGCTCGCCCTCTGCGGCGTCCGGGCTGCCGAACAGGCCCTGGCGCGGCGCGCTGGCAACTGCGAGCGCGATCGTCGCCACCGCCGCCGCCGGTAGAATCCAGAACGCATTGCGTCCCTGGTCGAGCAGATTGAGGTAGTGGCGCACGCCGACGCTGATCAGGGCGAGAGCCGCCAGAATCAGCCAGTTGTAGGGATGGCCGAAGGTCGCCGGATAATGGCCGCTGAGCATGATGAACAGCACCGGCAGCGTGATGTAGTTGTTGTGCAGCGAGCGCTGCTTGCCGGCCTGGGCGAGCGTTGCATCCGGCGGGCGCCCCTCGAGTAGCGCGGCGATGATCCGCTTCTGGTTCGGGATGATGACGCGGAAGACATTGGCCGCCATGATCGTGCCGAGCAAGGCGCCGACCATTACGTAGGTACCGCGCCCGGTGAAGACGCGATTCAATCCGAACGCGATCGCCGCGACAGCGAAAAAAAGAATGCCGCCGAGCAGCAGATCGCTCTTGCCGCGCATCGCCGTGCACAAAGCGTCGTAGGCCAGCCAGCCGACGGCAAGCAGCGCAAGCGACAGCGCAATCGCCGCGGCCGGCGCGATGTCGGCTGTGGGTGCGATCAGATAGACGCGTGCGCCGATGAAATAGATGAGGGCGAGAAGGCAGAGGCCGCTGAGCCAGGTGAGATAGGCCTCCCACTTGAACCAATGCAGGGTCGCCGGCAGGCGCTCCGGCGCCACAAGATACTTGGTCATGCGGTAGAAACCGCCGCCATGCACGAGCCAGGCCTCGCCATAGACGCCTGTCTCTGGGCGGTCTTGCGGGTGCAGCGCGAGGTCAAGCCAGATGAAGAAAAATGATGTGCCGATCCAGCCGATGCCCACCGTGATGTGGAACCATCGCAGCAACAGATTGAGCCACTCGCTGACCAGCGCCTCCATGCCAACCCCTTCTCCGCGACTTCGTGGCGGGCCAAGCGGCACCGCCGGGCGGAGCGGGCGCCACCCTATCATCGGTGGGCCGGTGCGGCCATAGTTCGAGGGTTGGCAGCGAGCGGTCAAATCACGATGATGCCGCGGTGCCGGATCGCGGCCATTGGGGGAACAGAATGGGCTATTTGACGACACACGTGCTCGACACCGTGCATGGCGGGCCGGGCGCTGGAATGAAGGTTGAGGTCTATGCTTTGGATGGCGGCCGCCGCTTGCTCAAAGGGACCGCCACCAATGCCGCCGGACGTACGGATCAGCCGTTGATCGAAGGCGCTGCCTTCGTTGCCGGCACGTATGAGCTGGTATTCGCGGTCGCCGAGTATTTTCGCATGAAGGGCGTGAAGCTACCCGAGCCGCCCTTTCTCGACCACGTCGCAATCTGCTTCGGCGTTGCCGACCCGACGGCGCATTATCATGTGCCGCTGCTCGCTTCGCCGTTCAGCTATACGACCTATCGGGGCGGGTGAATTGGCTGGTCAGCTCGCATCATGCCCGCGTCAGGCCGTCGAGCGCCGTCGCCGTGCGGCTTTCCGGGAAGACGACGCGTTCGACGGCATCCGACGGAAGGCCGAGATGCCCCGTCAGCAGCGCCTTGAAGACGCTTCGCAAGTCGAGAGTCGGCATCAAGTCCCGCCCTTCGAACAAGCGGTCGGTGGCCAGGCCGGGCCATTTGGCGACGACGCGCCCGCCATCGATGGCGCCACCGAGCAGGAAGGCCGCGCCGCCGGTGCCGTGATCGGTGCCGTTGGTCCCGTTGACGGCAACTGTGCGGCCGAATTCAGTGGCGCAGATTACCGCCGTTTGCCGCCAAGCCGAACCGAGGCCTTCCTTGAGCGCAGCAAGGCCGTCGTTGAATCCGCGCAGCTGGCCGGCCAGGCGGCCGGTGAGCACACCCTGATTGGCATGGGTATCCCAGCCGCCCACCTCGAGCACGGCAACGCGGGCGCCGTTCGGCGCGGCGAGCAGCTTGCCGACCGCGGTCGCGATCGCTCGCATCGGACCGGCTCCGCGCACATTGTCGCCGCCCATCCGTTTCTCGTCGCCCAGAACCTCGTCGCTCATCTGCTGGGCGCGTAGGCCTTCGGTGATGGCCGGGCCGAACACAGCGTCGCGCTGATAGAGCGCGGCGAGGCGCGACAGGAACTCGCCATCGAGTTGCGGCATCTGCTGCGGGGCATAGGAGCCCACCGGCGTCGCGCCGCGCAGGATCAGCGGGACCGTCTGTCCCACCGCGAGCCCGAGGCGCCGATCGGCCGGACCCATCAGCGCCAGGGCCCGATTGAGCCAACCGTCGCGCTTGCCGAGCGGCGAAGTCGTGCCGTTCTCGAGCAGATCCTGTCCGTCGAAATGCGAGCGCGAGCGATAGGGCGTGGCCACCGCGTGGAAGACGACGAGCTCGTGCGCGCGGTACATCTCGTGCAGAGCGGCAAGCGCCGGGTGCAGCCCGAAACGGCCGTCGAGGTCGAGGGCGCCGTCCTTGCTGTCCGGCGCTTCGAGCGCCAACGTCCCGCGCAGCGCACGATAATCGGGATCGCTGTAGGCCGGAACAGCGGCAAGCCCGTCGAGCGCGCCGCGCATGACGACGACGACGAGGCGCCGGTCGGTGGCGACGCGGGCGACAGCGACGGGTATCGGCCCGCCGCAGACGGCGACCAAGCCGCCGCCCAACAGCCCAAGCGTATGGCGACGCGACAGCATGGCACTATCTCCTCTGAAACTCGGGCGCCGCGAAGACCAAGGCAACGGCCTCGGCCGTCGACGGCGCGCGTTCGATGGCAAGCTGCGTCTCGCGTCGCATCACCGGCGCGATGGTCGTCGCGACCAACGTGTCGGGCGGGCGAAACTGGTTGATGCGCTGGCCGAGCGCCATCGCCCATTCCGCGCGCCGCAATACCGACTCGGGGCCGATCCATTGCTCAGCCGTGTCCGGCCAGCCGGCGGGAGACGGCGCCGCGAAGGGGGCTTGGCCGAACAGCCGTAGGGATTGCATCAGCTTCTCGTTCTCGCCGGCATAGCCGGTAGCGCGCAGAGCCGAGACGACGTACTCGTTCGGCGTCTTTACTTTGGCAAGCGGCTCGGCCCACGCCTCCGGAGCATCGACGATGGCACGCGCAAGGGCGCCGAGATCGCAGTCCGTCTCGCGGTATACGCGCGCCAGACGCTTGACTGCCGCCGCGGGTGGATTGTCTGCGATGAAGTGACGGGCGAATTTCGTGGCGATGTGCGTGGCGGTCGCCGGGTGGCGGGACAGCGCAAGCAGGGCGGTTTCGCCCTCGCGAATGCCTCCGTCGAGATATTGAACGCCGAGCAGCGTCTTGGTGCCTGGCTCGTGGATGAAGGGGCGGAAGCGAAAAGTACCCGGATCGCCGTCCTCCGGCCGGCTGAGCGACCAGCCGGTCAGGATGCGGGCAAACTCGCGCACGTCAGCCTGGGTGTAGCCGGCATTGACGCCAAGGGTATGCAGCTCGAGGATTTCGCGCGCCAGATTTTCGTTAAGGCCGCGACCGCTGCGCTGGCCGGCCACAGAGGTCGGGCCGACCGACTGTGCGTTGTCGAGGTAGAGCAGCATGCCCGGGTGCCGGGCGACCGCGAGCAGCATGTCGTAGAAACGACCGGTGACGTGCGGACGGATCGCCTCGCGCTCGAATGCGCCGGCGAGTCCAAGCACGGGCGGCCGCTGCACGGAGATCGTGAAGTGGTTCGACCAGAAGGCAACGAGGCGCTCGCGGAACGGAGTGTCGCTGTCGATCTGCACCTGAGTGCGCGCTCCGGCCTCGGCGATGTAAGACTCGCGAATCGACCCGCGTAGCGCCTGCTGCAATGCCGCGTCACTCCGCCGCCGCGACGCCTCGAATTCGGCGAAGCGCTGGCTGCCCGTTGGAAAGTGGGCCAGGCGCTGCGGAAGAGTGCTTCCGCTCTGGAGTTGCTGCTTGAGCCAGCCGCGCGGATCGCCGGCGGCGCTTTGCAGTTCGCTGGGCTTGGCGCCAAGGCCGAACCGGGTGACAGCGATGAAGGTCTGCAGCGTGGTCATGGGTTCGTCCTCTCCTGAGGCGGCCGGTCGCGGGGCTGCTCGGCGAGTCGGCGACGCGCTTCCAGCGGCAGGCGTTCGGCCGCGGCAGCGATGGTCTCGTGCATGATTCTCTGCATCTCCATCGATTTCGCGCGCATCTCGGCAAAGGCGGTGTCGACCGCGGCGCGATCGTATTTCTCGGCGTTCATGACGTCGCGCAGCTTGCGGCGGGCCTCGCGGGCAGCGTTGCCGGCCTCATTTGCGGCCTGCCGCCGCTCGGCGAGAGCGGTCTCGAAGGCCGCACGATTCTCCGGCGGCAGGCTGGCGATCATGCGTTGGATGATCGGCGCTGCCGCCGCGCCGGCCGCCGGGCCGGTCGGGGCTCCGTGCTCGCCGGAGCGCGAGAATTCACGCGCATGCGGCCCGAAATGGCGCCCGGCAAGAAGGCCGCCGGCGAACACGTTGCCGACAAGCGAGATGAAGAGCCCGATCGCCAGCCAGGTACCGGCGCGTGCGCCGAGCGTCACCACAGCGTCTCCTCCACGGTCAGGCTGGACAGCATGTCGACACCGTCGGCAAGGGCGACGATGCCGAAGCTGCCGTCGAGATTGGTGGCGCCGACAATGAAGCCGGCGATCGCCGCGGCCGCGAGGCCGGCGACGTTGAACCAGCCGAACGAAAGACGCCAGCCGCCGCCCTCGTTGGTGCGGCCCGATACCACACGTCGCTGCGGCGTCGCGGCGATCCGCGCCGCGAGTACGGCGGCATCGAACGACAGGCCACTGGGCGCCGGCGCCCGGTCGAGCAACCCGTCGAGCTGCCGCGCCGCCGCGACCGCGGCCCGTGCATCGCTCGATCGCGCCAGCAAGCCAAGGGCGGCCTCGCGCTCTGCGGGCGGCCAGTGATTGGGATCGGCGCCGAAGGCATCGATCATTTCCTGAAAGCGATCGGGAGTCATCCGACTTTCCTCACAGTATCTACGGCCAGGTCTGCCAGTATTTCGCGCAAGCTGCGCCGCGCCCGCACCAAGAGGGATTCGAGGGCGCCGACGCCTATTTCCAGAACCTCCGCCGCATCGATGTTGCTCATGCCTTCATAGTGGCAGAGGACGAGCGCCGCCCGCTGACGCTCCGGCAAGGTGGCGATCGCGGCATTGACGCGCCGGCCGATTTCGCCCGAAGCGGTCCGCGCGAACCCGTCGGGCGCCGGATCGGCCACCGCGTCTGCCGCGTCGATCGGCGCGGCGATGGGGCGGCGCTTGCGATCGATGCAGAGATTAAGCAGCACACGATAGAACCAGGTGGAGAACTGCGCACCGCCGGGGCGGGCGTCGCGATTCTGCCAAGCCGGCGCCTTGAGCCAAGTTCGCAAGAAGGCCTCCTGCACGATCTCCTCCGCGTCGCTGCGGCTACCGGTGACGCGCCCAGCGAAGGCCGCCGCGCGCGCAAAATGCCGGCTTACCAGACGCGTGAATGCCCCCCGGTCCCCGCCGCCGGCCAGCCGCATCAGGTCGTCATCCGTGGCGTCCAGCATCCGGCGATCTTCAGGGTCCGTTATGTCTTAACACGGCCTAGCCGCCGATTTCCTGCGGCAAAGAAAATACGCCGCAGTCCCCCAGAGGGTGGTAGAGATTCGTTTGGCAAGTACCCTAATTCCCGATTCATCAAGCACTTAAGCCTCGCCCATGCGCGCTTGGAGCCCAGTGATCCGCGCCATCGTGCTGTATTTGGCCTCCGGAGTCCTATTCTCCGGTCTCGACACGATCGCCAAGGCAATGACCGGCCAGTACGACCCGTTGCAGGTGACATGGGGCCGCTACGTCTTCCACGCCGTATTCGTCGGCTTTCTGGTACCGCGCTATGGATTGCTGCGGCCGTTCATTTCGGCCCGACCCGGATTTCAAATCTATCGCGCCGCACTGCTGGCCGGGGTGACGTTCCTGTCATTCATATCCGTCAAGTTCCTGCCGCTGGCCGAGGTGACGGCGATCGGCTTCGCCACGCCGCTCATCCTTACAGCGCTCGCCTTCTTCGTTCTGCGGGAGCGTGTCGGCCGGCGCCGCTGGACGGCGGTGGCGCTGGGCTTCATCGGCGTCGCGATGATCGTGCGGCCGGGATCTGGTGTTGTGCATTGGGCCGCCTTCGTGGCGCTCGCCATGGCCGCCGGCAACGCTTTCTTCCACCTTGCGACGCGCCAGCTCAGCGCGATCGATTCGCCGCAAACGACGATGTACTACACCGGCGTGGTCGGCGCGGTGATCTTGACCTTGATCGTGCCGACGATGTGGCGTACCCCCGATCTCATCGGCTGGATTGGTATGATGGCGATGGGCTTCCTGGGCGGTGGCGGGCACTTATTGCTGATCAAGGCCTACCAGCATACGCAGGCCTCGCTGCTCGCGCCTTACACCTATATTCAGATCGTCTGGATAACGATCCTCGGGCTCGTGGTGTTCGACAATTTCCCGGATGCCTGGACGATCGGCGGCACGGCCCTCATCATCGCCAGCGGCATCTATGTCTTTCTGCGCGAGGCCCATCTGCGGCGAGTGGGGCGGTTGTAACGCGGGCGCGAGGTTGCGCCTTCGGCACGATGCATACCGGCGGGAACAGGCTAGACGCCGAGATATCTGTGCTGCACGCCGGGATCCGATCTAAGCGCGGCGGAGCTGCCGGTCCACACGACACGACCCTTCTCGATGATGTAGTGGCGGTCGGCGACGCGGCACAGCGCCTCGACATTCTTGTCGATGACCAGGATCGACTGGCCGGCCGCCTTGAGCCGCGCAAGGCAGCGCCAAATCTCGGCGCGGAGCAGCGGCGCCAGGCCCTCGGTCGCCTCGTCGAGGATGAGCAGGCGGGGATTGGTCAGCAGAGCCCGGCCGATCGCCAGCATCTGCTGCTCGCCGCCGGAGAGTTGATTGCCCAGATTGTTGGCTCGCTCGGCGAGGCGCGGGAAAAGCTCGAAGATGCGCCCCAGGGTCCAGACGTCGCCACGGCCTGGGGCGGGCCGGCGCGCCGTGGCGATCAGGTTTTCGCGCACCGACAGGTTGGGAAAGACCTGGCGCCCCTCCGGCACCAGGCCGAGCCCGGCCTTGGCGACGCGATAGGACGGCAGGCCATGAAGCGCGCGGCCATCGAAGGCGATGGTCCCCGCCTTGATCGGCGTGAGGCCCATGATCGAGCGGATCGTCGTCGTCTTGCCCATGCCGTTGCGGCCGAGCAGGGTCACGACCTCGGCTGCACCGACCGCGAAATCGACGCCGAACAGCACCTGGCTTTCGCCGTAGCTGGTCTCGAGGGCCTTGACCTCAAGCATGGTCGTCCTCGCCGAGATAGGCCTGGCGGACCTCCGCGTTGGCGCGGATTTCATCCGGCCGGCCGGTGGCGATGGCGCGGCCATAGACCAGCACGGTGATGCGGTCGGCGAGGGCGAATACCACGTCCATGTCGTGCTCGATGATGAGGATGGTCTCGCGGCCCTTGAGCCGGCGCAGCAGCTCCACCATGCGCGCCGACTCCTCGCGGCCCATGCCGGCCATCGGTTCGTCGAGCAGCAGCAGGCGCGGGCGCGTGGCGAGCGCCATGGCGATCTCGAGCTGGCGCTGTTCGCCATGCGAGAGATTGGCGGCAATCATGTCGGCGCGACCATCGAGCCCAACCTCGGCGAGAATGGCGCGCGCCGGCTCGCGCAGGCGGGGATCGGAGCGGGCACGGGCCCAGAAGCGGAAGCTGTGGCCGTCATGCGCCTGGATCGCCATCGCCACATTGTCGAGCGCCGTGAAACCGCGAAAGATGCTGGTGATCTGGAACGAGCGTGCGAGCCCGCGCCGCGCGCGCGCCGCCATCGGTAGATGCGTCAGGTCGGCGCCGGCAAAGCGGATGGTGCCGGCGTCAGGCCGGATCTCGCCGGCAAGCTGCGCGATCAGCGTGGTCTTGCCGGCGCCGTTGGGGCCGATGACGGCGTGAATCTCGCCCTCGGGGACCGCAAGCGAGAGCTCGTCGCTAGCGACGATGCCGCCGAAGCGCTTGGTAAGCCCATGCACCTCGAGCAGGGCGTCAGGGCGCTGCACGCCGGTGCTCCCGCGGCCGCAGCCAGCCGAAGATGCCGCGCTTGGCGAACAGCACGATCAACAGCAACACCGGCCCGAACACGACCGGCCAATGCTCGGTGTAGTCCGGCAGGAGCTTCTCCATGAGCAGGAACACGGTAGCGCCGACGACTGGACCGATGAGCGAGCCCATGCCGCCCATCACCACCATGACGATGAGGTCGCCCGAGCGCGTCCAATGCATGATCGACGGGCTGATATAGGATTCGTGTGCGGCGAACAGCGCGCCGGCAAGGCCGGCGATGCCGCCGGCGATCGTGAAGCAGGCGAGACGATAGCGAAAGGTCGGAAAGCCGATCGCCTGCATGCGCCGCTCATTCTCGCGACAACCCTGGATGACGAGGCCGAAGCGCGATTCGATCATGCGCTGGCAGAGATAGAGGACGCCGGCCAGGACCGCGAAGACGGCGTAGTAGAACGCGATGTCGTCCTGCGTGTCGATGAGGCCGGCGATCACCGTGTCGCCGGGAAAGCGCAACCCGTCATCGCCGCCATAGGCGCTGAGGCTGACGAAGAAGAAATAGACCATTTGCGCGAAGGCGAGCGTGATCATGATGAAATAGATGCCGCTGGTGCGCAACGAGACGAGGCCGATCAGGCCAGCGCTCGCCGCCGCAACGAGCATCGCCAGTGGCCAGGTGATCAGCACGTTCCGGCTGCCGGGGAGGAGGCCCAGGAACAACGTCTCCTCGGCGGCGTGGTGGTTGAGGATGCCGACGACATAGGCGCCGATGCCGAAGAACGCGGCATGGCCGAGGCTGACCATGCCGCCATAGCCGAGGATGAGATCGAGGCTGATGGCGGCGATGGCGAAGATGAGGATGCGGCGAAACTGGCCGATATAGAACGGCTGGTCGGCGAGCTGGGCGGCGATCGGCAGCAGCGCGAACAGCGCCAGGAGCGTGACGACAAACACGTGCCGGCGATCAAGCGCGGCCATCGCACTCAACCCATCACCGGAAACAGGCCGCGCGGCTTCCAGAACAGGATCGCCGCCATCAAGATGTAGGTCATCATTTCGGCAAGCGCGGCCGGCAGCCCGGCCGCCGAGGGCAGCACGCGTCCGAAGGTATCGACCATGCCGACGATCAGCGCGGCGACGAAGGCGCCGCGGATCGAGCCGATGCCGCCGATGACGATGACGACGAAGGTCTTGATCAGGATGGCGTCGCCCATGCCGATCTCGACCACGTAGAGCGGCCCGGCGATCATGCCGGCAAGGCCGGCGAGCGCGGCGCCGAGGCCGAAGACGAGCGTGAACAGCAGCCTGATGTCGACGCCGAGCGCGCCGACCATCTCGCGGTTGGCGGCGCCGGCGCGGATCAGCATGCCGAGGCGCGTGCGCGTGATCAGCCACCACAGGAACGCGGCGACCGCCAGGCCGACCGCCAGTACCGCCAGGCGGTAGACGGGATAGGGGGCGCCGGGGATGAACTCGACGCGGCCGGCGAGCAGCGGCGGGATGTCCATGAAGATGGCGACCGGTCCCCAGACGATCTTGACCAGCTCGTTGAAGAACAGGATCAGGCCGAAGGTGGCGAGCACCTGGTCGAGATGGTCGCGCGCATAGAGCGTGCGCAGCGCGACGATCTCGACCGCGAGGCCGATCAGCGCCACCACCGGCAGCGCCAGCAGCACGGCAAGAAAGAAATTTCCGCTCCACTGGGCGAAGGTGGCGCAGAGATAGGCGCCCATCATGTAGAGCGACCCGTGCGCCAGGTTCACCATGTTCATGATGCCGAAGACGAGGGTGAGGCCCGCGGCGAGCAGGAACAGGGTGACGCCGAGCTGCAGGCCGTTCAGCATCTGCTCGAGGAAGAGGAGGACTGTCACGTAACTCTTGGGCGCAAGCTAAAGCGCGAGTTGCGTGCGAAGGGCCTGCTCGACGGCTGCCATGTCCGATGGATCAAGAACGCCGATACGTTGACGCAATCGAAGCTTTGACGCGGTAGTCAGCTGGTCGGTCATCGCCTTGCGCTTCTGCCGGTTGACAGTGACGACGGCCTCGGCAGGATAGAGCCGGTCGACGTTGCTGGTGATGGGTACAACTTGAACGCGGTTCAAATAGCGGTTCGCGGCGTCGTTGCTGACGATGATCGCCGGGCGGGTCTTGCGGATCTCGCCGCCGACCGACGGATCGAATGCGACCCACCAAACCTCACCGCGTCTTGGTTCGACGGCGACGGCCACCGACGTCTCCGATCAGCCCTTCGGCCCAGGCAAGTGCTTCGCGTTCGCGTACTTCATCCGCCGCCATCGCTTTATAACCGTCGTCGAGGGCATCGCGGATGACGTGTGGCCGTGCGAGCTCGGTGAGGAACCTGCTGATGTTCCGGCGTCCGACGATTCGGTGCAGGCCTTTGTAAACGGCCTCATCGACGGTGATAGTCAATTTCTTTTGCATCTCGGTACCTTTACCCTCAATACGTATACTATACGTATTGAGGGTTTTCAAGGAGCCGGTTGCGTTCGGCCGGCCGCTACCACTTCATCTTGCAGTCCTGGGCGTAGGCGTCGGAGTGGCTGGCGAAGATGACGCCGCGCAGGTCCATGACGAGTCGGCCCTTGTCGTCCTTGACGATCTGGGTGAGGTAGTAGTTCTGGATCGGGAACTGGTTCCGGTTGAACTTGAACGGCCCGCGCACGGAGGCGAAATTGGCCGCCCGCACGGCACTGCGGAAGCGGTCCTTGTTGGCGAGGCCGCCGGCGGCCTTGAGAGCGCTGTCGATCAGCATCGCCGAATCGTAGGACTGAGCCGCGAACGGGCTGGGTATGCGGTTATAGGTGGCCTCGAAATCGCGCACGAAGCGCTCATTTGCCGGGTTCTGCAGGCGCTCCGACCAGAAGGTGCTGGCATAGACGCCGAGGGCCGCGTCGCCGATCGCCGGCAGAATTGTCTGATCGAGGCTGAACGACGGCCCGAACAGCGGCACCTGCTGGATCAAGCCGGCCTGCTGGTACTGGCGGATGAAGGCGACGCCCATGCCGCCGGGATAGAAGATGTATGTCGCCTCCGGCCGCGCGGCGCGCAGGGTCGCGATCTCGGCCGCGTAATCGGTCTGGCCGAGCTGCGTGTACACCTCGCCGACGATCTCGCCCTTGAAGTAGCGCTTGACGCCGGTAAGCGCGTCCTTGCCGGCCGGATAGTTGGGCGCCATAAGATAGGCCCGTTTGATCCCGGAATTGGTCATGTGCTGACCCATCGCCTCGTGCACGTTGTCGTTCTGCCACGAGACCGAGAAAAAGTTCGGATTGCACGCCTTGCCGGCCAGCTCGGACGGGCCGGCATTCGAGTTGATCAGGAACACGCCGCGGCGGTCCTTGAGCACGGTGTCGGAGAGGGCGAGCAGTATGTTCGAAAAGACCACGCCGGTCACGATGTCGACGCGGTCGCGCTGGACCATGCGCTCGGCCACCGATTTACCGACATCGGGTTTGAACTGATCGTCGCCGGTGATGATCTCGGTCGCAAGGCCGCCCAGCTTGCCGCCGCTGTGCTTCATGCCGAGATTGAAGCCGTCGACGATCTCACGGCCGATACCCGCCTGCGGGCCCGACAAGGTGGTAATGATACCGATCCTGACGCTGCTCTGCTGCGCGCTGGCCGGGCTGGCGAGCATGACCAAGGCGGACGCGGCAATCATCAGCTTCTTCAACATGACGGACTCCCTGTCGGCTGTGATGAATTATTATGACCCCGGATGCTAGACCAGCCGGTCAACGTTTCAAGTCTAAAATGTTTCGCAGCTTCATCTGCGAATGGATGGGTTAGTCCGCAACGCTCACGTTGCGCAGCCGGATGAGGCCGTCGGGATAGGGTGCAAATCCCGTCACCTTGGCGCTCACCCCCCAGTGCCATTTCAGGTGATAGAGCACGAGATGCGGGCGCGTGGCGAGAATGATGGCCATGGCCTGGCGATAGAGGTCGTAGCGCTCCTCGAACACCGTTGTCGCCTTCGCTCGGTTGAGCAGCTCGTCGAGCTTGGGGTCGCAATATTTGCCCCAATTGACGAAGCCGTCGCAGGCGTGCCAGATCGAGATGTTGCCGTCGGGATCGGGTCGGCCGCTCCAGATGACGATGGCTGCCTGGTAATCGCCTTGTCGGTTGCGCTGGACGATCGTGGTGCCGTCATACACCTCGATCTTGATGTCGAAGCCCGCCTCGCTCGCCATCGACTGGATGACCTGCGCCACCTGCTGCAGGACGGAATTGGTCGAGACGTAGAGAGTGAACGACGGTCGCGCCTCACCAGCTTCGGCAAGGAGCTGCTTGGCCCGCGCGACGTCGCGCTTGGGCACCGGAAACTCTTTGATGTGGAATGCCGTTCCCGGCGCCAAGGGTTGGTTGCTGGCGATGTACTCGCCGTTGAACACGACTTGATTGAGAGCATTGCGGTCGATGGCGAGTTCCAGCGCCTCGCGCACTTTGGGATTCTTGGCGAACGGCGTATTCGCTCGCTCGCCATTGTTGAGATTGATGGCCATCGACTGATAGCCGACCGACGGCGCCTCGTAGACGCGCACGCGGCTGTCGCTCCGCAGCATTGGCAGGTCCGTCGGATTGACCTGCTCGATGATGTCGAAGCGACAGGACACCAGGTTCGCCAGGCGGACCGTCGTGTCCGTGATCGGGACATACGTCACCATGTCCACGGGGTAGGCGGCTGACTCCCAATGACGGTCGAATTTGCGCAGGACGATGCGATCTTGGGCCACGCGCTCGACGAAGCGATAGGGGCCGGAGCACACCGGATTGTTGGTGAATTGGGCGCCGAGCGCCGCCGCAACTTTCGGCGAAACCATCATGCCGGCACGGTCGGACAGCACGCTGAGCAGCGGGGCATAGGGCTGCGAGAGGTTGAAGCGCACTGTCAGCGGGTCGAGGACATCGACGCCTTGCACCGGCGCCAACTCGGCCTTGCGGCGGGACTCCGGGAGAGTCTTGTAGCGCTCGATGTTGAATTTGACGGCCTCCGCGGTCAATTTTTCGCCGTCGTGGAAGACGACCCCGGGCCTGATCCTCATCGTCACCGACTTGGCGTCGGGACCCCACGTCCATTCGGTGGCAAGCTGAGGCAGGTAGCCGAGATCGCGCCCGACATCGACCAGCTTGTCGCACAGCGCGGTCAGCACGACGCGATCGAAGACGCTGCCGCTTTGCGCCGGGTCGAGCGTCTCGGGATCGGCCGCGAGGCCGATGCGCAGATTTGCCGCAGCGGCCGGAATCGTCGAAATCGCCAGAGACGCCGCAACGAGTGTCGCGGACAAGATGCGTGTGCGCATATCCCCTCCGATCGAAATCATGATCGCGGACGGTTCAATCGCGACATTACTTGAACTGGACGGTCTGGTCTTGCGTCTTCGCCTTTTCCTGCTCTCTCAATTTGAAGCGCTGCACCTTGCCGGTCTCGGTGCGCGGCAGCTCGCGCACGAATTCCACCGCGCGCGGGTATTTGTAGGGCGCGATCTGCGCCTTGACGAAATCCTGCAGCGCCTTGGCCGTCGCCTCGTTGGCATCGCGCGCCTCGCGCAGCACGACGAAGGCCTTGACGATCATGCCGCGGTCGTGGTCCGGCGCGCCGACCACTGCGCATTCGCGCACCTTGGGGTGCTCGAGCAGCACGCCCTCCACCTCCGGCCCGGAGATGTTGTAGCCGGCGGAGATGATCATGTCGTCGGTGCGCGCCTGGTACCAGAAATAGCCGTCCTCATCCATCATGTAGGCGTCGCCGGTGAGGTTCCAGCCGTTCTGCACGTATGTCCTCTGCCGCTCGAGATCGGCGAGGTAGCGGCACCCGGTGGCGCCGCGCACGGCGAGCCGGCCGATCTCGCCCGGCGGCAGCACGCGGCCGTCATCGTCGACGATCCGGGCCTCGTAGCCTGGAATCGCCTTGCCGGTGGCGCCGGGACGCGTGTCGTCGCCGGCGGACGAGACGAAAATATGCAGCATCTCGGTGGCGCCGAGGCCGTCGATCAGCTTGTGGCCGGTGGCCTTGTGCCACAGCTCGAAGGTGGCGAGCGGCAGATGCTCGCCGGCCGACACGCCTTTATTGAGCGTGGCAAAGGCGCCGGGCTTTGCCGTCTCCGCCATGATGCGGTAGGCGGTGGGCGCAGTGAAGGCGACCGTCGCGCGGTGGTCACTGATGATCTGCGGCAGCACGTCGGGCGCGGCCTTCTCCGCCAGTACGGTCGAGGCGCCGAAGCGCATCGGGAAGGTGACGAGGCCGCCGAGCCCGAAGGTGAAGGCGAGGGGCGGCGAGCCGCAGAAGATGTCGTCCTTGTCGGGCTTCAAGGTGGAGCGCGGGAAGCAGTCGCAGATCGCCATGATGTCGCGATGAAAGTGCATCGTGCCCTTGGCCGGGCCGGTGGTGCCGGAGGTGAAGGCGATCATCGCGACGTCGTCGCGCGCGGTATCGCAGTTCTGGAAACTCCGCGCCTGGCGCGCCATGCGCGCCTCGAGCCCGTCCGCGGCGTCGCTGTTGAAATAGAGTACGTCGCGGCACACCGGCGCTCGATCCTTGGCCGTCTTCATCTCGTCGGCCAGGCGTGCGTCGCACAGCGCGAGGCCGACCTGCGCCTTCTCCAGGATGTAGGTGAGCTCCTTGGCGCGCAGCAGCGGCATGGTGGCGACCGCGACGCCGCCTGATTTGAGCACGGCGAACCAGCACGCCACCATCATCGGGTTGTTGGCGGCGCGCAGCAGCACGCGGTTGCCGGGCTTGAGGCCGAATTCCCCGACCAGCGCATTCGCGATGCGGTTCGCCGTCTCCATCAGCTCGCGATAGCTCCAGACCTTGCTGCCGAACCAGATGACGGGTCGCGAGGCGTGGCCGGAGGCGACCATCCTGTCGAGCAGCTCGACCCCGGCATTGAGCCGTGCCGGGTAGCGCAGCTCCGGCCGGTCGAGCGTGATCAGCGGCCACAGCTCGCGCGGCGGCAGATTGTCGCGGGCGAAGCTGTCGCTATGGGCGCTACGTTCAGGCATGGCTGGTTTCGCTCGAGGCCGGCGGGCGTTCGGTCAAGTCCGGCATCGGCATGGCGATGGTGACGCTGTTCGACGGCGGGCTGTGGCGGCCGGCGGCGTCGTAAGCCATCACGTGATAGCGGTAGGTGAGACCGCCGAGCACGACGCGATCGGCGGATTTCGGCGCCTTGACCGCCTCGACGACCTTGGCCGTCCCGTCGTCCTCGGCCCGATAGACGTCGTATCCGGTAACCTCGGCGCCTTCGGCGCGCTTCCAAGTGAGCGCGATTGCCCCGTTCCGGACCCTGGCGGCGAGTCCAGCGCCGCCCTCGGGCCAGTGCGGGCCGGCGCCGGATTCGTCCTCGACCGGCGCCTGCGTCGTGCCCTTCGGCCACAGGAAGCAGGTAACTAGCTTGAAATTCTCGTCGAGCTGCTTGCAGACATTGCAGTAGATGCAGCGGATGATCTTCTCGGGCCGGCCGGCCTCCACTTTGCGCACCCAATCGGGATCGGCGAGAAGCTGGCGCGCCATGCCGATCATGTCGGCCTTGCCCTCGGCGAGCAGCGATTCCGCCTCCGACGGATCGCTGATCTTGCCGACCGAGACGATCGGCGTCTGGAAGCCCTTGCCGTTGATATAGGCCTTGATGCCGGCGGCGAGATGGGCGTGCGGCAGCGGCGGATACCAGTCGCCCGGCATGCATTTGTCGCCGCTATAGCCGGTATAGGGATAAAGCGGCTGGCCGGGGCGATGCACCGCATCCTCGAACTTGCCGCCGATCGACAGCGAGATGTAGTCGACGCCCATCTGCGCCATGCGCAGGCCGATGCGCTGCGCATCGGGCAGGCCATAGCCGTCCTTGATCGCTTCCTCGGCAAGGAAGCGGACGCCGATCGGAAAATCCGACCCGACCACGCTGCGCACGCGCTGCATCACCTTGCCGAACATGCGCAGGCGGCCTTCGAGCGTGCGGCCGTCATACTCGTCACGCCGCTTGTTGTGGCGCGAGAGGAAGGACGACAGCGTATACGCGTGCGCCGAATGCAGCTCGACGCCGTCATAGCCGGCCGCGCGCACGCGGCCTGCGGCGGCGCCGAACTGCTCGATGATGCGGTCGATGTCGGCCGGCGCCAGCATGTCGATGGTCTGCCGCCAGCCTGAGCGCGCGACCTTCATGAAGTGGATGATCTGCGGCACGATCTTCGACGGGCCGGCCCCGTGCACGCGCGCCGCCAGCTCGCGATGGCCGGGGATGAACCGGTCGTCGGAGATGCGCAGCAGCGGCCCCGATTTCGCATCGTGGATCGCCGTCGCCTCGACGACGATCAGGCCGACATGCCCCTGCGCGTAGCGCACGTAGCGATCGATCACGCCCTGATTGACCAAGCCGTCCTCGCCCGAGAGGCGCGTGACCATCGCCGGCACCAGCACGCGGTTGGCGATAGTCATGCCGTTGAGCGCGAACGGTTCGAGCAGTTTCATCGCGGCGCCTCCGCCGCTTGGCGCAGGCAATTCGGGCAGAGACAGGTCGCCTGCGGATCGCTCGGCAAGGGCAAGCGGAATGATTCCTCGTTGCACCAGCACGGACCCGTCGGATTGCAGGAGAACTCGACGCCGCATTTGGCGCAGCGCTCGATGATCGGCAAAGGTGGTGTTGCCATGGTCACTCCGCTGCTTTTCTCGCCGCCGGCGCCTCGGCGGCAAGCACCTGGCTGGCGATGACCAGGCGTTGGATTTCGCTCGTCCCCTCATAGATGCGCAGCGCGCGGATCTCGCGGTAGAGCCGTTCCACCGTGGTACCGGCGACGACGCCCTGCCCGCCATGGAGCTGCACCGCCTCGTCGATGACGCGTTGCGCCGCCTCGGTGGCGTAGAGCTTGGCCATCGCCGCCTCGCGCGTCACGCGCTCGGCAGCGCAATCCTTGGTCCAGGCGGCGCGGTAGATGAGCAGCGCCGCGGCATCGATGTCGACCGCCATGTCGGCGAGCTTGGCCTGCGTCATCTGGAACGCGGCAAGCTTCTGGCCGAAGACCTCGCGCGCATTCACGCGCGCGACCGCTTCGTCGAGCGCGCGGCGGGCAAAGCCGAGCGCCGCCGCGCCGACCGTCGCGCGGAACACGTCGAGGGTCGCCATGGCGATCTTGAAGCCGTCGCCGGGCTTGCCGAGAAGCTGCGCGGCGGGAACGCGACAATCACGGAAGGCGAGGGTGCCGAGCGGATGCGGCGCGATCACCGGGATGCGCTCCGTCACGCTGAGACCGGGCGTATCGGCATCGACGACCAAGGCGGACAGGCCCTTGGCACCCGGCGCCCCGCCGGTGCGGACGAAGACGACATAGTGGTGTGCGAGTCCGGCATTCGAGATCCATGTCTTCGAGCCATCGATCACGTAGGTGTCGCCTTCGTGCCGCGCGATGGTGCGCAGCGCCGCGACATCCGAGCCGCCTTCGGGTTCGGATATGGCAAAGGCGGCGATCTGCGTCCCGGCGCACACTTTCGGCAGGTAGCGCCGCTTCTGCGCCTCGGTGCCGAATAGCGTGATCGACGCACTACCCAGGCCCTGCATGGCGAAGGCGAAATCGGCGAGCCCAGAGCGCCGCCCGAGCGTCTCGCGAATGAGGCACAGGGAACGCACGTCGAGCTTGTCGAAACGGCCGCCAAAAGCCTTGGGCACGCAATAGGCGAGGTAGCCGCCCTGCCCGAGCGCAGCGACGAAGCGTTGCGATAGGGCGTCGACGTCGCGCTCGTCGTGCTCGTGCGGCGCCACTTCCTTGTCCGCCCATGCCTCGAGCCGCGCGGCGAGCGCGCGATGCGAGTCGTCGAAGAACGGCCAGGCAAGAAAGCTACGGTCGGGCATGGCACCGCTCCTCGTATTGAATTGCTGTAGGGGCGGGTTTCAATCCCGATCCTACGAAAGCCGATACGCGGCATTTTTGCATGTCATGACGGCCCCAGCCGATTGCTTTAAGTCTAAAGTATCTTTCGGGTCGCCGGCAAGCGCGACATCGTCACGCCGCTCAGTCCCCCTTGAACACCGGTTTCTCCTTGGCGACGAAGGCGCGATAGGCGCGCGCGAAGTCCTCGGTCTGCATGCAGATCGCCTGAGCCTGCGCCTCGGCCTCGATAGCCTCATCGACGCCCATGTTCCATTCCTGATGCAACATCTTCTTCGTCACGCCGTTGGCGAAGCTGGGACCGCGCGCCAGCTCCTCGGCCGTGCGGCGGGCAGCGCCGAGCAGCTCTTCCGGCGCACACAGGCGGTTGAAAAAGCCCCAGCGCTCGGCCTCTTCGCCGCCCATCGCGCGCCCGGTGAAAAGCAGTTCGGAGGCGCGGCCGTGGCCGATGATGCGCGGGAGGATGGCGCAGGCCCCCATGTCGCAGCCGGCGAGGCCGACGCGATTGAACAGGAAGGCGATCTTGGCCCGCGGCGTGCCGAGGCGCAGATCCGCCGCCATGGCGATGCAGGCGCCGGCGCCGGCGCATATGCCATCGATCGCGGCGATGATCGGCTGCGGGCAGGCGCGCATGGACTTGACTAGATCGCCGGTCATGCGCGTGAAGCGCAAGAGGTCCGGCATCGTCATGTCGACCAGCGGTCCGATGATGTCGTGCACGTCGCCGCCCGAGGAAAAATTGCCGTCGGCCCCGCTGACCGTCACGGCCTTGATATCCGCCACGTAGACGAGATCGCGGAACAGGTCGCGCATCTCCGCGTAGCTCTCGAAGGTGATCGGGTTCTTGCGCTCCGGCCGGTTCAGTGTGATGTGCGCAACGTTGCCGTCGACCGACCACAGCACATGGCGCGGCTTGATGCGGTCCGCGGAATAGGACGTCAAAGTCACGAGGGATCTCCCTTGGCGCGGCGATCGGTTGGAACCTCTTCTTGCACGGAGCGCTTGAGGCGGCCGAGCAGGTCGAGCAGCTGTGCCATCTCCTGGCGCGCGAGGCCGGCGAACATCGCATCGATCCAGGCCTCGTGCGCCGGCGTCATCGCGTCGAACGCGCGCTTGCCGGCGGGAGTCAATTTGACTCGCGCCCGGCGGCGATCCTGACGCGACGGCGCGCGGGTGATCAGGCTCTCGGCCACGAGGCGGTCGACGAGCCCGGTGATGTTGCCGTTCGAGACCATGAGGCGATCGGATATTGCGCTCATGGTGAGGCCGTCGGGCGCGCGATCGAGTTGCGCCAGCAGATCGAAGCGCGGCAGAGTGATGTCGAAGGTTTCGCGCAGGCCGGCCCGCACCTGGCGCTCGATCAGATTGGCGCAGGTGAGCAGGCGCAGCCAGACGCGGAGCTCGAGCTTGTCGTCGCGCGCGACGACGCTTTCGCGGTCGCTGCGCGCAAGTGGGGGAAAATCATCGGCCATCACGTCACCTCGCCGCCGGCGATTGCGATCGCCTGACCGGTCATAGCACTCGCTTCGGGCAGGCAAAGCCAGCCCACCACCGCGGCGACTTCGTCCGGCCGCACCAGCCGTCCCATCGGATTGGTCGCGGCGAGCGACGCGCGCGCGTCCTCGGCGCTGCGCCTGGTCTTGGCGGCAATGGCGGCGACGGCGTCGGCAATCATCGGCGTATCGGTGTAGCCGGGACACACCGCATTCACCGTGACGCCGCTCTTGGCGAATTCGAGGGCGAGCGCGCGGGTGATGCCGACGACGCCGTGCTTGGCCGCGACATAGGCGCTGACATAGGCGTAGCCCTTGAGCCCCGCCGTCGACGCGACGTTGACGATGCGTCCATAGCCTGCGGCGAGCATGGCCGGCGCGACGGCGCGCGTGCACAGATAGACGCTGGTCAGGTTGAGATCGATCATGCGGCGCCATAGTGCGGGGTCGGTGCGGCCGAATGGCGCGCTTTCCGCGCCCCCGGCGTTGTTGACCAGGATCGATGGCGGTCCGAGCGTTGCGGCAGCGCGATCGAAGGCGCCGCCGACAGCACGCTCGTCGGTCACGTCGGCGGCGATGTCGGCGACTCGGCCAGCGCCCGCCGCCTTCAGCCTGGGAACGATATCGCCAAGCGCCGTCGCGCGTCGCGCTACCACCGAAAGATCGGCGCCGAGGCGCGCGAGTTCCAGTGCGATCGCCGCACCGATGCCGCGCGAGGCGCCGGTGACGATCGCGTGACGTCCGACTAGCGGCCGGTCGGCAGCCGTCGATTGCGCCGGCTTCGCCGGCACTGCCTCGTCCATCGCTCCCTCGCCGTAGTTATTTCAAGTCTAAAATATTAGCCGGCGCCGAAGCAACAACGGCTACCACAATCAGGGTAGGCCGGCTCGCGACTCCACGCACCGGGTCGCAAGCCATTGCCACAGTTTGGCCATCGTCACGACAAAGTCGCGCAGGAATTTGGCGGCATCGACGTGTCCATAAGACGGGCGGGCTGGTCGACCTGGCAATCTTCGTCCGCCGCAGAAGCAACAGACTTGGGGCAACATGACACCGTTTCTGTGGTTGTCGTCATCCGATCGCCTGGGTTCGCGCACAAATACCTTCGGCCTTTACGACCTAATCGGCTATCGCCGCCGCTGGCAGCTGCTTTCGATCCTGCGGCCTCGCTATGTGTCGGCGGCGGCACCGATCGTCATCGGCGGTTGCGGCCGCAGCGGCACGACGTTGCTGAGCACCATGCTCAACCGCCATCCGGATGTCACCTGCGGTCCGGAGAGTACGGTCTTCCTGGGGCGCGTTACCGACCCGTTTGAGATCGCGCAGCGCTATGGGCTCCCGCCGCACAAGGTCGAGCAGATGCAGCGGCAGAGCCGCTCGCAGGCGGAGTTCATCGATCTTTTCCGGACCGCATGCCTGGCTGCAACTGGCCGGCGCGTGTGGGCGGAGAAGACACCGGAGAATCTACGGCGGCTGTGCTTCCTTTTTCGGCACTTCCCGCGCGCGCAGTTCGTTCATATTGTTCGCGACGGCCGTGACGTTGCCTGCTCGCTGCGCCAGCAGCCTTGGATGAAGCTGCCGGGCGACCGTTTCAGTCTAGCCGCGCTCGAGGCCTGCGCCATGTATTGGCTCGCCCGCGTCGGGCTCGGCCAGGCCTGCCAGCCCGATTGGCGATTTATTGAAGTGCGCTACGAGGACCTGGTGCGCGATCCCGAGCACGAGCTGCGTCGGCTTCTGCGCGCGCTCGGCCTGCGTTGGCATCCGTCGGTGCTGGATACGCCGCAAGCCGCCGATGTGCCGGAGCACGGTCCAATCTATAGCACGGCCGTTGGCCGCTGGCGTCACGAGCTCAGCATCGGGGAAACGAATGCCGTTGTGCGTCACGCGGGAACTATGCTGGCCGCGCTCGGCTACGAGCCGGCCCGGTGACACGGCCTGGCGGCGACGGCACGACTGCGATTTTAGCGTAGCGCGTCCAGGTTCAGCTCCGGCATCTCGCCCATCCAGATCGCATGCTTGGTGTGATCGGTGAGATCGTCGCCGGTCTCGGGGTGCACGAAGACGGTGAGGCCGTCGCGATGCAGCATCAGCCATGGCACGACAGTGCCGAATTGATCGGCCGGGATGGTTAGCTGATAGCTCCAACGGGGATGTGGCCCAACCAGCTTCTCGTGGAAGCGGCCGACCGGAATGGCAAAAACTTTGCCGACCGATTCGCGCAGGGCCCACGCCTTGTCGCGCGTATCGACGTCGAAATAGACATGGGCGTGATAGCCCGTGACAACCGCCGGCGCCGGGTCGGTCATGTCGCTATCACCCCTTCGTTCATTTGGCGTGTCGGACAGGACGGTCGGGAGCGCGGCTTCGAATCGAGACTGAAGTCGCCGCAATGACGAAGCGGCGGCTAGCTCTCAGGAAAACGCCTTGAAGGTGATGAGCGTGAAGGTGTCCTTGACGCCAGCGAGCTTCTGCACGCCCATGACGAAATGGCCGATATCCTGCTCGTCGGTCAGATAGCACTTCATCATCAGGTCGTATTGGCCGGAGATCGAGTAGACCTCCGACACCTGCTCGACGTTCTGGACGGCAAGGTCGGCGACTTCATAGGCCCTGCCGAGCTCGCATTTCACCATCACGAAGATCGTCTGCATGCGACAATCGCCCCCGCATCAACCGGCCACGCGGCGTCCGCGCAAGAGGAAGGCAGGAACGGGATCGTCGTGGCCGAACGGCCCACCGCTCGCGGCGTGGCTCTCCCGCTGCGGCGATACCCGGCGTTGCGGCGCCACGACCGGCGCCGGTTCTCTCGCCTGATGCGCCGACGGGCGCGGCTGCTCTGCACGCGGTTGTTCCGCGCGCGGCTGCTCTGCACGCGGATGCTCCGCACGGGGCTGTTCCGTGCGGTGCGACGCGGGTCGCGGCTCCCTGGTCCGATGCCCCCTGGCTCGCGGCTTTCGACCGCCTGCTGCGTGGCCTCTGCCATCTTCCGCGGCATCGGCGGTCATGTCGATTCCCTCGACGACGACGCGCGGGATCGGCTTGCCGATCAGCGCCTCGATCGCCGCGACGTACTTCGCGTCGTCGCTCGTCGCCAGCGTGAAGGCGCGGCCGCTCTTGCCGGCGCGGCCGGTGCGGCCAATACGATGGATGTAATCCTCGGCATGCATGGGAACGTCGAAGTTGAAGACATGCGACATGTCGTCGATGTCGAGTCCGCGCGCTGCGACGTCGCTGCACACGAGCAACTGTATTTCGCCGCGCTTGAACGACTCCAGCGTCTGCGTGCGCGTGCCCTGGTCCATGTCGCCGTGCAGAGCGGCGGCGTTGAAGCCGTGGCGCTTGAGCGAGCGGAAGAGGACGTCGACGTCGCGCTTGCGATTGCAGAAGATCAAGGAGTTCTTGACCTGCTCGATGCCGATCAGTCGGCGCAGCGCCTCGCGCTTGGCCCGGTCGGGTACGAAGACGAGACCCTGCGTCACGGTTGCCGCCGGCGAAGCGGGCGGTGCGACGCTGACCTCCTTGGGGTTGGACAGGAAGGCGTCGGCCAGTCGACGTATCTCCGGCGGCATCGTTGCGGAAAAGAACAGAGTCTGGCGCAACGGCGGCAGTAGCCGCACGATCTTCTCGACATCGGGTATGAAGCCCATGTCGAGCATGCGGTCGGCCTCGTCGATCACCAGGATCTTGACGTCGTTGAGCAGGATGCGGCCGCGCTCGAAGTGGTCGAGCAGGCGGCCCGGCGTCGCGATCAAGACATCGACGCCGCGATCGAGCAGCTTGTCCTGGTCGCCGTAAGAGACGCCGCCGATCAGCAGCGCCTTGGTCAATTTGTGATACTTGCCGTAGATCTCGAAATTTTCGGCAACCTGCGCCGCAAGCTCGCGGGTCGGCTCGAGGATCAGCGAGCGCGCCATGCGCGCCCGCGCCCGCCCAGCGGCGAGAATCTCGATCATCGGCAAAGTGAAGCCGGCTGTCTTGCCAGTACCGGTCTGGGCGGAACCAAGTACGTCCCGGCCCATGAGCACGAAAGGTATCGCCTGCTCCTGAATTGGAGTCGGCTTCTCGTACCCGGCATCGGCCACGGCGCGCAGAACATCGGCGCTGAGGCCGAGATCGGTAAAATTCATTCTGTATTGCTTTGAGTTGGCCCCTAAGCGAGGCGTTTCGGTCACATGCGACGGCCGACGCGGCCGTCTCCGTTGTAAGATTGGGCCGGGATCATAGGAATTCCAGCCCCAAAGTCAACTTTTCTGCGAGATTTCCGCGGTTGGTGGCCTCATTCCGATGGGCTAAGGTCGTCGCCGAAATGGCGCCGGGCCCTAGCATACCATTGATCTTGCTGCCCGGCCTGCTGTGCGATCGGGCGCTCTGGGCGCCGCAGATCGCAGCGCTTTCCGACATCGCCGATATCGGCGTCGCCGACCTTTCCCAAGCCGACACCATGAGTAGTATGGCCGATACGGTCCTCGCCATGGCGCCGGAGCGTTTCGCGCTGGCGGGATTGTCGATGGGCGGCTATGTCGCGTTCGAAGTCTTCCTCCGCGCGCCGCATCGCATCTCGCGGCTTGCCCTGCTCGACACCCAGGCCGGCGTGAGTTCGCCGGCGGCGGTGGAGCGGGCGCGGGCCTTGATGAAGCTTGCCGAGCGGGGCGAGTTCAAGGGCGTCACCCACCGGCTGCTGCCCTTGCTTATCCATCCGTCGCGCATGAGCGACGCCGCGCTGACCGCGACGGTCATGGCGATGACCGCGCGGGTCGGGCGCGACGCCTATCTGCGGCAGCAGCTTGCGCTGCTCGGCCGGGTCGATAGCCGGCCCGGTCTTGCCCGAATCACCTGCCCGACCCTGGTGCTGTGCGGGCGCGAGGATCAGTTGACGCCGGTCGAGCGGCATCGCGAGATGGCGGCCGACATCGCCAACGCCCGCCTGGTGGTCGTCGACGAATGCGGCCACCTGTCGCCGCTCGAACGGCCCGACGAGGTCAATCGCGCGATGCGGATCTGGCTGTCACAGGACTGACATTCTCTCCGCCGGCGAGCCCGTCGTCATTGCAGGCGGCCGGCACTTGATCGGCGGCGGTAATTCGTCTTCACTCTCGGCCGTCGATCCGACAATGGGAGGCGGCAGATGGCCACAAGGTCGAAGGTGAAACGGAAGGCGAAGTCAAAGACCAAGGCGAAGCGGAAGGCAGTGGCACGGCCCAGGGCGGCGGCGAAAGCCAGAGTGGTTGCCGTCCCCAAGGGCTATCACACGGTCACGCCCTATCTCTCGCTGAACAACGCCGCGAGTGCTATCGAGTTCTACAAGAACGCCTTCGGCGCCAAGGAAAAGTTCCGCATGCCCGGGCCCGACAACAAGGTCATGCATGCCGAGCTGCAGGTCGGCGAGGAAATGGCGGAAGCTGCGGCGAAGGCGTTCCCGCCGCCGAGTCCGCCGTCGAGCTGAACGCTCCGCCGCGGCTCCGGTCCATCGGCGCGCGGCGCGGCCGATCTAACGAAATGTGTCAAACAGATCGTTGGTCGGCCAGACCGTCACATCGCGCGCCGCGGCGTTTATCGTGCGATCGATGTCGCCGAGAGCGGCGCCGGCGTCGCGCGCCCGCGAATTGAAGAACGCGACCCAGGTCGTGCCATTCGCCAACCGCGCGAAATAGGTTTGCGAGCCCGGCAGGCCGCCGCCATGCCACAGATTGAACCCGGCGCCGACCGGTCGAACGAGATAGCCGAGGCCGTACCATGAGGCCCGGCCTTCGTCGCCGGCGGTCGCCGGCCGTTCGACCAGCAGCCCAAAGCTTCGCTCGGCGAGCAGGCGAGAGCCGCGGCGGCCGTCGAGCGCAAGCATGACGCGCGCATAGTCGATCGTGGACGCGACCCAGCCGCCCACGGCCTCGCGTCCTTCGAGCAGGACCAAACCGTAAGGCCGCAAGACCTTGCCTGTCGTGAAACTCGGCAGCACATCAATGACCGGGGCGCCAGGATAGTCGTAATAGACGGTCTCGCCAGGCGCGCGGTCCCGGAGCAGCGTGTGGGCCGAGCGAATGCCGCGGGCACCGGACGGCTCCAGGGCCAACTCGCGGGCGAGATCCGGAAAGGGCTTACCGGCCGCGCGCTCGACGATTGCGCCGAGAATGCAATAGCCCAGATTCGAATAGGCGTAGCGCTCGCCTGGCGTGAAATCGAGCGCTTCCTCGAGCGCGGGGCCGACGAGGTCGTTGCAGCGCGGCAAGGCGACGCCGGCGATGGCCGCGAGCTGGGCCGAGCGCGGCAGGATCGTCTGATCGCCACTCTTGATGCGATCCCAACCGCCGGTGTGATGGAGGAGGTGGCGTATCGTGATGTCGCGAACCCGGAGATCGCGAATGCGATCGACGCGCGGCCCGCGCTCGCCGAGGAGGGGCAGAATTCGATCGTCCAGGCCGAAGCGGCCCAGCTCAACCAGTTTCAGAACGACGATCGCCGTGATCGGCTTCGACAGGCTGGCGGCGCGGAACAACGTGTCGGGCTCGACCGGCGTGCGCGCGTCCTTATCGGCAAAGCCGAAGCCGCGCGCGTAGACCAGTCGGCCGTCGCGGGCGACCGCCAGCGCGCCGCCCGGGTATTCCCAGCGATCGAGGATCTGCGCCATGGCGCGATCGAATGGCGCCAGATCCGGCACGACGCGGCCGGTTGCAACGACCTCTGCGCCGGCGCACGAGAGCGTGGCGGCATAGGCGAGGAGAAGAAGCGCAAGAACTGCGGGGCGGCGCACGCGTCTATCCTAGCAAACGACGGCGTTGCGAGCGAACCTGGCGCCGCCAGCCGACGCAGCCAGCGGCGCTGATCCGTCATCTGCCCAATCGCCGCCTAGCGCCGATTTTGATCCATCATTGACCGCATGCGGGCGATGGTCGGCCCCAGCCCGTCGAAGACCGCGTGGCCGATGAGGAAGTGGCCGATATTTAGCTCGACGATCGTCGCAATCGCGGCGATGGGACCGACATTGTCGAAGTTGAGGCCGTGGCCGGCGTGGCATTCGAGGCCGAGCCGTTCGGCGTGGGCGGCGGCCGCGGCGATGCGCCGTAGCTCGCCCTGCTGCGCCGCGCCCTTTGCCTCGCAGTAGGTCCCGGTGTGCAGCTCAATCGCCGGCGCTTGCACGCGCGCCGCGGCATCGAGCTGTGCCGGTTCGGGATCGATGAACAGCGAAACCCGAATGCCACCGGCCGTCAGCCGGCGGATGAACGGTGCAAACTCAGCCTCGTGCTTCGCCACGTCGAGGCCGCCTTCTGTGGTCAGTTCGGTGCGGCGCTCCGGCACCAGGCAGCATGCATGCGGTCGAACGTCGAGAGCGATGGCAAGCATCTCGGCGGTCGCCGCCATTTCGAAGTTGAGCGGCTTGGCAATCTGCTGCCGCAAACTGCGGATATCGGCATCGCGAATATGCCGGCGATCCTCGCGCAGATGCGCCACGATCCCGTCGGCGCCGGCGGCCACGGCGGCGCGTGCGGCCGCCACCGGGTCGGGATGCGCGCCGCCGCGCGCATTGCGCAGCGTGGCCACGTGATCGACATTGATGCCTAAGCGAAGGTAGCGGGTCATCCTTTGCCTCACGCGGCTGCGGCGCGCCGACGCGACATCGCCATTGTCGCCGCCATCTGGATCGCGGCGATCAGGCTGTCGGCGCGGGCATGTCCGGTTCCCGCGATGTCGAGCGCAGTGCCGTGGTCGGGCGACGTGCGGACGAACGGCAAGCCCAAGGTGATATTGACGCCGCCGTGGAAATCGATCGTCTTCAGCGGGATCAGGGCCTGATCGTGGTACATGCAGATCGCCGCGTCGTATGTGGCGCGTGCTTCGGCGTGGAACATGGTGTCCGGCGGCAGCGGTCCGCGCGCGTCGATGCCGGCTTCGCGCAGCGCCGTGACCGCCGGCAGCACAATCGCGCGATCTTCCTCGCCCAAAGCGCCGTCCTCGCCGGCATGCGGATTGAGGCCGGCGACCGCAAGGCGCGGCCGGGCGATGCCAAAATCGTGCCGCAGGGCGTCGTTGACGATCCGCGCCACATATAGGATTCGCTCGGTAGTGAGCGTCTCGATGGCGCGGCGCAGCGGCAGATGCACGCTGACCGGCACGACGCGCAGCGTGTCGCAGGCCAGCATCATCACCGCGCCTTGCGGCTTCTCCGCGAGATGGGCGAGGTATTCGGTGTGCCCGGGAAAGCCGAATCCGGCGCGGTAGAGCGTCGCCTTGTGAATCGGATTGGTGACAAGAGCCGCGGCGTCGCCGGCGCGGACGAGATGGACGGCTCGCGCGATGCTTGCCGTTACCGCGTTCGCGTGCCGTGGATCCAGGCGGCCGGGAGCGGACGGCGAGGCGAGCGCGGCGTGCAGCACCGGCAGCGCCGACGGAAACGGCGCCGTCGCCTCCGCCACAGACTCGATGCGGCGGATCGGGACCGCGAGGCCGATCATGCGCGCCAGCGCTTCGAGCCGCGCAGCATCATCGACGGCAAAGAAGGCCGGGCCGTCTTGCCGCAGTGCTCGCCAGGCATTGAGAAGGATTTCGCCGCCGATGCCAGCTGGCTCGCCCATCGTCACGGCGATCGGTAGGTCGCCTCGTCGAAGCAAGGTCGCTGTTCCGCCGCTAGCTGGTGGTCTATCGTGCGGCGTGTTCTAGCAACGTCACGAGAGCCAAGCGAGCGGCAAATTGTCCCGCTACATTCGCCGCCGGCGATGCCCTGGGATCACGCGGAGCCCGACTTAACAGCTCGCGCCGATGCAGTTGCCGCCGCGGTCGGGGTAGTCGATCGGGAACAGTGCGACGAGCATGTCGCTCATAAGCTGCTTGAAGCGCGGGTCGTCGGGCTGGCTTGCGCCGGGGCCGATCGCCGAGACCTCGGTCAGCATTGAGTTCCCCAGGCAGAAGGCGGCGGTCGCCGCCATCCTCCCGCCGGGCGCGGTGCCAAAGGCGGCCTCGCTGTTGCGGCACAGATCGCGTACGCCCGTCGACTGCGTGCCGAAGACGACGACCACGTGGTAGCTGTAGGTGTCGTTCGGCCGCGGCGTCTGCGTGTAGTGCAGCCGCGGCCCGAGGTTTTGCCCCTGCATGGCGGCGAGGACGCCGGAATTGTCGCGGTCGGACGGGAAGGGGTTATTGCGAATGACGGCAAGGGTATCGCCCGCGCCGGCTGCAAACGCGACGGCAGTCGGGTAGTAGGGAGTGTTGCGATACAAACCGTAGACGGTCGGGCTATCGGCACATCCGGCAAGCGCGAGGATAGTGCCGACGGCGATCAGTTTGCGGGTCATCGGGGTTCCTCAATCCAAGACGCAGTTGGGCCGCGCGCGAGACATCGCGTCGCACATATGGGGCGGAACAATGGCAGCGCCATATATGACCGCGGAAATCACCAAAAATTGACCGGCCGGCGGACCGTAGCCACGACCGGCGCTCGCGGCCCCGCTCCAACCACTTGGGTGGGCTAACAATTTCCAGTGCAATCGTCATAGATCAAATTGCTCGGGAAGAGCGCGACCAGGAGCTGATTCATCAGTCGTTTGAACCGCGGATCTTCGGGGCGGTCGCTCGCGGCGCCGGTCGCGGATGCCTCGGTCAGCATGTTGCGGCCGAAGCAGAATGCCGCCGTCGCGGCAAGGCGTCCGGCCGGAGATGGACCAAAGGGCGCATCATGGTCGCGACACATATTGCGGCGGCCGATGGGCGGCGTACCGAAGGCGACAACCACCTGATAGCCTGACATGCCGCTGGGCTGTTGCATTTGCGTGTAGTGCAGCGGCGGCCCGGCATTCTGGCCCTGCATCGCGGCGAGGACGCCGGAATTGTCGCGGTCGGCGGCGAAGGGGTTGTGGCGGATGACCGCAAGGGTATCGCCGCGCCCGGCGGCATCGGCGACATAGGTCGGATCGTAGGTCGATGTGGAATAGAAGTTGTAGACGGCCGGCTCATCGGCGCAGGCGGCGAGCGCCATGACGGCGGTGGTAAAAATCAGGTTGCGATTCATCGCTGGCATCCGTGTCCGCCGACGCGTACGGCAGTCGCGCCGACTATACTAACACGCAAGGCACCGGACTTATTTCATGCGTTGGCACTCCAGTGCCGCCGATCACACCAAGTTGACTCGGATCCTCCCCTCACCTGGCGCCTGCGGCGCCACTTTCTCTCAGCGGGAGAGGGGACGATCCGGTCGGCATTCGCTCAAACAGGCATCATACGTCGAGGCCGCGGGCGAACTCGGAGTTTACCTGGACAAAGGCATGCCGCGGCTCCGACTTGCGGCCCATCAGGCTCTCGACCAGCTTGGCCGTCCGGTTCTACTCCCCGGTGCCACCATCGCCGCCAGCGATCTCGAGCCGCAGCACGATACGCCGGCCGGGGTCCGAGGTGGTTTCTTTGAGTTGCGAGGCAGGTACACTAACAACCCCGCTTGCCCCGACTCGGACCAGTCTGTAATTGTATGGTGCCTACAACCGGTGATGGGTTGTCAGGATGGCAAGGATCTGCATCAACATCGTGCTGATCGGCTTGGTTGCGCTCGCGGCGGCAGCCGGCGTGGCGGCACAGACGCTGAGCCACGGCATGGTGTTCCGGGATTGCCCGGGATGCCCGGAGATGGTGGTCATCGGCGCCGGCAGTTTCACCATGGGCGTGCCGCCGGGTGAGGAAGAGCGCGAGCGCCTGCTGGTGGCGGTCCGAGGCCGCTCGGTGCCGCAGCATCCGGTGTCGGTGCGGCAGTTTGCCATTAGCCGCTTCGAGGCGACGCGTGGCGAGTTTGCGACCTTCATACGTGAAACCGGGCACCAAGCCGGCAGTACGTGCTGGAGTGTGGGTGAGGATGGCTGGAAGGAACGCACCGGACTGAACTGGCAGGATCCCGGTTTCGAGCAAACAGACCGCCATCCGGTGGCCTGTGTGAATTGGAACGATGCCAAGGCTTACGTCGGCTGGCTTGCAAGGAAGACGGGCGGCCCTTATCGGCTGCTGAGCGAGGCGGAATGGGAATTTGCGGCCCGGGCGGCGACCCAGACATCACGGTATTGGGGCGATGACGCGAGCGCAGCGTGCGGCTATGCCAATGTCTCCGATCAAACGCAAAAGAACGCGGGCTTCACCGGCAGATTTTTCGAGTGCAGCGATGGTCACGTTTACACTGCGCCGGTCGGGAGTTTTCGCGCCAATGGATTCGCGCTGTACGACATGCTCGGCAATGTATGGGAATGGGTGGAGGATTGCTGGAACGATACCTATCAGGGCGCACCCAGCGACGGGCAGGCTTGGATAACCGGATACTGCAATCGCCGGGTCGCTCGCGGCGGGTCCTGGTACGACCACCCGGGGATCATCCGCGTCGGCATCCGGGACGGCGGCAGCACCCTGAACCGGAACAGCTTTCTCGGCTTCCGCGTGGCCAAAACCTTGTGACCTCCTGGTTCTTGTCCTCCTTGCATCTTGGGGGTCGAAGGTGCGAATCCCGCTGGCCGCCGGAAACTGAGTCGCGGGCGAACTCGGCGTTTTCCTGGAAATAGGCCAGGCGCAGCTCCGGCTCGCGGCCAATCTGGATTTCAGGCTCGGTTTGCCTTCAACCGGCGCAGGAAGCCATGCAGCATCTCGATGGCGAGGCCGTGCAGCATGAGACGGAATCCGGCCTCAAGAGTTGAATACGGCACCATCGGGTGGCCGTTGCTGATCAGGCCGAGATAGTCCTCGCGGTCGATCAGGCGCGCGGCGTAGATGCCGACGGTTTCGTCCAGTTGCAGAGAGTTGCTCGCGCGCCAGAAATCGCTGTCGGTCAGCAGCAGCGCGTAGACCGGCGTGTAGGCCTCGATCGCGGTATGAAGATCGATGAAGTTCAGCGGCCCGTCGGGCATCGGGGCGAGATCGAACGGCGCATCGCTGATGGCGCTAAAATCAAGCTTGGCACGCGGACGAATCTCCTCGCCGCGTCGCTCAAGCTCCTGATTCAGCTGAATCACGAAATTGAAGATGTTGAGATCGTGAATCAGAAAGACATTGTCGAGAATGTCTTCCAGACAGCGTGGCCGCAAGGCGGGAATATCCGGGCGGAAGCCGGGTGTCGCATTGTCGGCGACGAAAGACAGGATTTCGCTGGCGGCGTTGAAGTGGCGCAGGATCAGCCGGTTCGCATCGGGCCGTAGGAACGTCTTCATGCCGAAATAAAGAAGCCGATGCAGCAGGCGCGGCGCGTTGGGCCGGCGTGGCGAGAGCGTGCGCAGGAGTTGGACGAGGATGATCGAGATCCGGGCAAGCGGCCGGACGAACGGCAGGAGAAACTGCCGGCTCCTAGAGGCTTGTGAGCGCAGAAGGTCGAGCTTGGCGCCGTCGTCCATCGGCATGGCGCGGTCAAGCGCCAGGGCGAGCCAGGGGCTGGGGTCGGCGGGATTATAGGCGCCCAGCGCCGCCTCGATCGCTTGGCGTGCAATCGTTCGCTCAGACATTGTCGATCTCTTCGAGCTGCAGGCGATAGAGGCGAGCGACGATGCGCGCCGTGCGGACGATTTCCGTTGCCGGCGTACCGGCCGAGAGCGCGAGGTCGAGCGCTCTCTCCAGAGCGTCAAGGTGCGCGGGATCGTTGGTGCCGTGATGCCGCAGAAACGAGACGGCGTCATCGCCGAGGCCAAGCTGTTCGCGAATGACCTGCGCCCAGGATGCGGCAACGCGCGCTCCAAGACCCTCGATGATCGTCATCGCGCCGATAAGGGCGAGCGGCGCGGGCCGGCTGGCGGCCTGGAACATCCAGGCGGACAGCGCTTCCGAGCCGATATTCTTAGCGGTGCTGCGGATCTCCGCCAGCATTCCGCCGCAGGCGACGAAATCCTGCTCCAACATCAGGTAGTCTTTGTGCTCCGCCACGGCGTGGCGCAGGAACATCGAGCGGAGCTCTTCGTGCTCGGGGCCGATATTGGAGGCGGCGCGGGCGATCCAGCGCGCGCCATCCACGACCTGCTGGCGCAGATTGACCAGCAGGCGGCGGTAATCCTCGAGGCGCAGCTTGCCGCGCTCGATCTTGGCGATGATCGGCACGATGTGCAGTGCCGATTCAAACTCGAACCGGACCTGCAGCAGCTCGCGGGTCGTCTGCTGCACGGCAGGCGCGAGATCGGTGCTGGGTGCGTTCATTGCCGTGCTCCCGGCGGGGTGGTGACCGTCAGCAGCGCAAAAGAGATGATGCAGCGTCCGCTTTCGGGCACGACGCAGAGAATTTTCTGGCCATGGCGAAGCGGGCGCTCTTCAACCAGGGCGGCGAGCGAGGCGAGGATAGCCGCACTGCCGATATTGCCGACACGCGGCAAGGTGCCGAACCATTTCTCGGCCGGAATATTGCAGCCGGCTTTGTCGAGGAGGGCCACCATCTCCTTGCGCAGAAATTCGGCCGAGTAGTGGCAGACAAGCCAGTCGATCTCGGTGATCGTCAGGCGGCCCTGGCCGACCAACCGCAGAAATTCCGCGATCCACATCGGCAACAGGCGTTCGAGCAGGCGGAAATCCTGGCGCAGGACGAAGTCCCCGCGTGCGACGGCGGCGCCAGCACTCGCGGCAAGGTTCCAGGGCGTCACATCACCGCTGTCGTCGTCGCGCGCACCGCCACCCCACATGCAGGTCTCGACACGATCGGCGAAGGAGCGCAGCTCGATCCACTCGATCTTGAGCGAGAGGCTATGTTCGTTCGGCCGTGGCTCGACGATCGCCGCCGAGGCGCCGTCGGAGAGCGTCCAGCGCAGGAAATCCGCATCCTTGGGGATGGCGCCGCGCGCATCGACGAGATCCGTGTTTTCATAGGCGCCGGGACGGAAGAAGCGGCTGGCGAATTCCGAGCCCACCACGGCCGCGGCACGCTTGCCGTCGGCGCGGACCTGCAAGGCGGCAGTCTTCAGTGCCATCATCACGCCGGCGCACACGCTCTGAAAGCTGGCGATCTCAAGCGGTCCGAGCGCGGTTTCGCCATGAACCATGCTGGCGAAGCCGGGCACGAGGACGTCGTTCTGGGTCGTCGCCGCGGCCAGGAAATCAATTTGGGCTGCGGACACTTCCGACTTGGCAAGCGCATCGGCGAGGGCCGAGGCGGCGAGCTTGGCATTGGTCCAGCGCGTGCGCCCGTCGCGGTCGAGCGCATAGTGGCGCGTGCGGATGCCGTTCTGGGCCAGGGCGATCGGGCCAAGGCGCGAGGCCTTGCCGCAGATTCGGCCGATGAAATCTTCCATCTCGGCATTGCCGACCGGCTCGCCCGGGAGACAGCGTCCGAGTGCCGTGACGAAGGCCTCGCGCAGCAGGACTTCGCTCATGGCAGGGCCGAACCTGTCACACGTCGAGGTCGCGGGCGAACTCGGCGTTTTCCTGGATATAGGCCAGGCGCAGCTCCGGCTTGCGGCCCATCAGGCTCTCGACCAGCTTGGCCGTCCGGTTCTTCTCCTTGGCGCCGCCATCGCCGCCGGCGATCTCGACCCGCAGGAGGACACGCCGGCCGGGGTCCATGGTGGTTTCCTTGAGCTGCGACGCCGGCATCTCGCCGAGGCCCTTGAAGCGGCTGATCTCGACCTTGGTCTTGCCCTTGAAGGTCGTCTTGAGCAGCTCGTCCTTGTGCTTGTCGTCGCGCGCATAGGTGACCGTGCCGCCGGCGCTCAGGCGATAGAGCGGCGGCATGGCGAGGAAGAGGTGGCCGCCTTCAATCAGCTTCGGGATCTCGCGATAGAAGAAGGTCATGAGCAGCGAGGCGATATGGGCGCCGTCGACGTCGGCGTCGGTCATGATGACGATGCGCTCATAGCGCAGCTTGGCTTCGTCATAGGTGTCGCCGGTGCCGCAGCCGAGCGCCTGGATGAGATCGGCCAGCTCCTGATTGGCGCGCAGCTTGTCGCTCGAGGCGCTGGCGACGTTGAGGATCTTGCCGCGCAGCGGCAGGATGGCCTGCGTCTCGCGCTGGCGCGCCTGCTTGGCCGAGCCGCCGGCGGAATCGCCTTCGACCAGGAACAGCTCGGTGCCCTCCGGCGTGTTGCGCGTGCAGTCGGCGAGCTTGCCCGGCAGCCGCAGGCGGCGCGTCGCCGATTTGCGCGCGAGGTCCTTTTCTTGGCGGCGGCGCTGGCGCTCCTCGGCCCGCTCGATGACGCGATCGAGCAGCGCCTTGGCGGCGCCGGCATCGTCCGAGAGCCAGTGGTCGAAGTGATCCTTGACCGAGCCCTCGACCAGGCGCTGCGCCTCCGGCATGCCGAGGCGCTCCTTGGTCTGGCCCTGGAATTGCGGGTCGCGGATGAACAGCGACAGGAGGATGACGGCGCCGTCCATCGCATCCTCGGCGGTGATCTGCGCGGCGCGGCGATTGCCCAGGCGGTCGCCGCAGTCGCGTAGGCCGCGCGTCAGGGCCGTGCGCAGACCCGTCTCGTGGCTGCCGCCCTGCGGCGTCGGCACGGTGTTACAATAGGAGTGGACCTCACCCTCCTCGTCGCCTGGCCAGGCCACCGCCCATTCGACATGGCCGAGATTGTCGGGCAGCTTGCCCTCGCCGATGAAAGATTGCGGCGTCCAGGTCGGCCGCTTGCCGACCGTCTCGGCGAGAAAATCGCTGAGGCCGCCGGGGAAGTGCAGGGTGGCGGTGGCCGGGGTCTGGTCGTTGCTCTTGATCAGCTTGGCGTCGCAGGTCCAGCGGATCTCGACGCCCTTGAATAGGAAGGCCTTGGCCCGCGCCATGCGATAGATGGTCGAGGGGCGGAAATGAGCGTGGCCGCCGAAGATGTTCGGGTCGGGATGGAAGCGGATCACCGTGCCGCGGCGGTTCTGCACTGCGCCCTTGGATTTGAGCGCGCCTTTGGCCTTGCCGCGGCTATAGGATTGCGTCCACAGCTTGCGGTCGCGCGCCACCTCGACCTCGAGGACGTCGGACAGGGCATTGACCACCGAGATGCCGACGCCGTGCAGCCCGCCGGCGGTGGCGTAGGTCTTGCCGTCGAACTTGCCGCCCGAGTGCAGCATGGTGAGGATCACCTCGAGCGCCGACTTGTTCTTGAACTTGGGGTGCGGGTCGACCGGAATGCCGCGCCCATTGTCGCGGACGGTGACCCAGTCATCCTCGGCCAGCTCGATCTCGATCAGGCTGGCATGGCCGGCCACCGCCTCGTCCATGGC
>JACQDQ010000236.1 GCA_016201015.1 Pseudomonadota bacterium
TCGCTGCACTTAATCTTCCGCGACGAGGATCACTTGGGTAAATCGCTCGCCAGCAAGGATGTCTCCGACGCCTTCCGCGCCATGATCAAGGATTCGGTGCAGGGCGCGCAAGTGATCGGCCTGATCACGATGGGCTTCCGCAACATGTACTCCAAGAAGGAGATCAAGTCGGTCGACGACATCAAGGGCCAGAAGGTGCGCGTGCAGGCGACCAAGACCGAGGACACCCATTTCCCTGCCTATGGCGCGCAGACCGTGCACATGCCGTTCGGCGAGGTGTATATCTCGCTGCAAACCGGCGTGGTAAACATCGCCGAGAACGGCGTCAACGTGTACGAGCAGAACAAGCACTATGAAGTGGCGCCGGTTCTGAACATGACCCAGCACGAGGCCAACAACAACTGCATCTGGATCAGCGAGAAGACCTGGAACAGCCTGAGTGCGCAGGAAAAGGGCTGGGTACAGGCGGCGGCCGACGAAGTCTCCAAGAAGGAGCCTGAACTTCATGAAGGCGGCGCAGCCGATCCAGGACGAGTTGGCCAAGGAGCTTGGCCCCCACGCGGTGAAGATTCTGACGCTCGTCCGGCAGGTGAAGTAGACCGGCTACGCGAGTACGGGCGGCGGCGGTCGCCGCGCCGCCGCCCTTCTCGAGTAACGAGAGTCGCGCGTGGCCGCCGTCACCGACTTCACTGCAAGCAGAGCCCTGATCCTCCAGCGTCACCGCCACTTGAAGTGGAAGTGGCTGGACCGGTTGGAGGTCGGGCTGATGATCACGTGCGGAGTGTGCCTCGGCGGCTTCACCCTGTGCGTGTTCCTCGACGTGCTCACGCGCACCATCGGCTATCCGTGGCTGTGGCTGCAGCAGGCGACCACGGCCTTCTTCGCCTGGGGCGTGTTCGTGGGTATTGCCGCTGCCACGCGCCGCAACGACCATATCTACCTGGCCGAGATCACCAAGCGGATGACCGGCGCCAAGCGTACGACGATCGAAATTTTGAACCGGGTGGTCGTGCTGATCGTCGCCGGGTTCATGGCCTGGTTCGGCTACAAGAACGCCTTGCTGGACCTGGGCAGCTTCCGCATGCCCTGGCTGATTCCGCTGACGGTCTATACCGGCATCGTGCCGATTTCGTGCATCTTGGTCATGCTGTTTGCCGTCGAGCAGATCGTCAATGGCTGGCGCAACGGCTTCGAGGGGCCGGAAGACAACGAACTGCTCGCGGAGCCCGTGGAATGAGCTCCACCGCGGTCCTGATTCTGATGGGCTCCCTGTTCCTGTTGTTCGGCTATATGGGCGTGCCGGTCGCGTTCGCCATCATGGCCGGCGTGCTGGTGGCAACCGCATTCACCCCGATCAGCTATCAGTCGATGATCGGCCAGATGTTCCACGGCATCGACGCCGAGACCTTGCTCGCCATCCCGTTCTTTCTTCTCGTCGGCGAACTCATGACCTCGGCCGATGTGACCCAGCGCATGATCCGGCTGGCCCAGGTGCTGGTCGGGCATATGCGCGGCGGACTCGCCCAGGTGGTGACGCTGTTCAGCATGTTCTTCGCCGGCATCTCGGGCTCTTCGGCCGCCGACGTAGCGGTGCTGAGCCGCACCATCGCGCCGGAGATGGACAAGGAAGGCTACGATCGCGGCTTCACCGCGGCACTGATCGCATCGGCCTCGACCATCGCCAACCTGATTCCACCCTCGATCATGGCGGTGGTCTATGGCGCGACCGGCAACGTGTCGATCGGCGGGCTGTTCCTCGGCGGCGTCGTGCCCGGCGTGATGATCGGCATCGGGCTGATGATCTACAGCTATTTCTTCGGGCCGACGGGCCACATGAAGAAGCGCGCCAAGCTGGTCGATATCTTTGTCGCTGCCCGTGGCTCGGCCCTGCCGTTGATAATCCCGGTCATCATCATGGGCGGCATCCTGACCGGCTGGTTCACGCCTACGGAAGCCGGCATGGTCGCGTGCGTCTACATCCTCGTCGTGCTGATTCCGCTGTTCAACCCCAGGCATGTCCTGGAATTGCCGGCCGACTTCATTTACACGGGCATGCTTTATGCGTTGCCGCTCGCGCTCGTGGCGGGCGCCTCGGCTTTCGGCTGGATGCTCGCCTATCTGCGCGGTCCCGACATGGTGGCCGATTCGATCCAGCGCTACGCCGGCACCGATCCGCGCATGATCATGTTCTTGCTGGTATTGCTGTTCATTGTCGTCGGCGATTTCATCGACGCCGTACCCGCGATCATCATCTTCATGCCGATCATCAACAGGCTGACGCAACTTGGCGATATCAATTCGGTGCACATGGGCGTCGTCATCATCACCACGCTGGTGTTCGGGTTGATCACCCCGCCCTATGGTCTGGCGCTGCTGATCGCGTCGAAATTCGTCGGCGTGCCGTTCTACCGCGCGATGTTCAGATCCTTTCCGCTCTACATCGTGTTCTTCTTCACCATCGCCTTCACCGTGCTCTTCCCCGACGTCGTGTTGTGGCTGCCGAAATGGCTGCTGCCCGAATCCGTCGGCTGCTTCAAGAACCCCAGCGGCGCCGGCTATATTTGCCCGTGATTCCGGCGGCAGGTGCCATGATGCAGCCGAGCCAATCTCTCCCTCGATCGTTCCAGGTCAATCGGCTGGGCCCGGTGATGGGCGCGGAGATTCGCGGGTTCGACCTGTCGCTGACGATCGACGACGCGGCTTTCGCCGAGATCGCGCGGGCGCTTCTCGACAACCTGGTGCTGGTCTTCCGCGCTCAGTCCTTCGACGAGGCCGCGCATGTCGCCTTCAGCCGCCGCTTCGGCGAGCTGCAGGTGCATGTCCTCAGCCAGTACCAGCACGCCGGCAACCCGGAAATTCTGTTTCTCACCAACGTGCTGCCGGATGGCTCCGTGCGCGGCGAGCATCCCGATCCCGGCTCGGCGATCTGGCACACCGACGGCTCATGGCCGAGCCGCCGGTCCTTGGTCACGTCGCTCTTGGGCATGACGCTGCCGCGCAGCGGCGGCGATACCCTGTTCGCCAACATGTACGCGGCCTTTGACGGCCTCTCGCCGGAAATGAAAACGCGGCTCGCGGGACTGCGAGCGGTGCACAGCCTCGACTATTCGCGCCGCCTGACCAACGCGCGGTCGCAGATGACCGAGGAGCAGAAGCGCGCCGCGCCGCCGGTCGAGCACGAGATCATCCGCGTCCATCCGGAGACCGGCCGCAAGGCGCTCTATCTCGGCGAGCATGCCTCGCACATCGCCGGCATGCCGGAGGAGGAAGGGCGCGCCTTGGTCAAGGCGATCAACGCCCACGCCACGCAGCCGGCCTACCGCTACACGCACGGATGGTCGCCCGGCGATTTCGTTCTGTGGGACAACCGGTGCGTCCTGCATCGCGCCACGGATTTCGACTGGATCAATGACCGCCGCACGATGCGGCGCACGACGGTTCTCGGCGAGCGGATCGCGGCG
>JACQDQ010000237.1 GCA_016201015.1 Pseudomonadota bacterium
CGGTTGAGCGACAGCGTCGCACCTTCGCTGGTGAACACCTTGCGCTCGACGCCGTCGCGCACCTTCTGCCATTCCATCTTGTTCCAATCGACCGAGGGTACCATGGCTCGCTCCATCCGTTTCAGTTGATGCTCTTCGGCTTGAAGGCTGGACCCGCATTGCCGGGATCTTGGCGCGCCTCCAGATCGTCGAGCAATCGCGAAATGCGGTCGGCATAGGGTGCCTTGTCGTAGATCTGGAACAGCGTGCTGGAGAGCCGCACGGGATCGCCGGAATAGTAGCGCTCGTAGAGCTGCTGCCGGCCGGAGAACGACGACACCGCGGCGTCGAAGGCCAGGCGGAACAGCTTGATCCGCGCATGCGAGTCGGCATTCGCCGACTGGAAATAGGTCTCGACATCCTGCCGCATCGGGCCATCCAGCTCGGCATAGGACGGCACGGCGACGAGGCCGCCGGCGCCGAGGATCTGGATGATCTCGCACATGCGGATGAACATCTTGGGAAACATCAGCCGCACGGTCCACAGCGGCATCGCCGCCGGATAGTAGATGCCGTCGGCGTTCGGCTTGGCGTCGGCTTCGCTCGCCCGCAGGCAGGCGCGCACGAATTCCGCGTACTGAATCATCTCGGCCAACATCCCCTGCACGTGCAGGTGCTGATCGACGTTGGTCGATTTGGCGATGGAAAAGGCGAGGCCCATCATGAATTCCGCCTTGGCCAGGTTCTTGGTCGAGAACTGGTGCATGACCTGGGGCATGACCCCGGTGCGATTATAGAGGCCGTTGCACATCTCGACGTCGCGGTGGATGAACACGCCCTCCCACGGCACCAGCACGTCGTCGAAGATCACCATCGAGTCCGTCTCGTCGAGCCAGCTTGCCAGCGGATGATCCATCGGCGAGGCGGCGCTCTGGTGCATGACCGATGGCCGGCAGATGAATCGCAGGCCACGGCTCGCGACCGGCACGCTGAAGCCGATGGCGTACGGCTCCGCCTCCTTCGTGTTGTTGATATAGGTCGACGGCATGACGACGAGGTCGTTGGAGTAGGCGGCGAGCGTCGCCACCATGCGGGCGCCGCGGATGACGATACCGGCATCCGTTTCCTTGACGATCTTCGCCGCGAGATCCTTGTCCTGCTTCTCGACCGGCTTCGAGCGGTCGACCTGCGGATTGATCAGCGTGTGGGTGAGGGCGCGGTCGTTTTCGCGGATATGGACATAGTAGTCGCGGATATTGTCGGCGAAGCGCTCGTCCTTGCGCCCGAACTCGGCCGCCGCCGCGGCATAGCTGGCGACATTGATGTTCATGAAGTCGGGGCTGCGGCCGAACATGCCGCAGGTCGTGTCCATCCACGTCTTCACCATCTCGCGGCGCCGCACGAGATCGTCGACCGACCGGGGATGGATGAACGACAGGCCGACGCGGTGGTTGGAGGTGGGCGAGGTGTAGGTCATCTTGTCGAGGAGCGCCGGATCGTGCTGCATGTCGTAGAGCGCGGCCAATGTCTCGAGCACGAGCAGGCCGTAGCCGGTGAGCATCGGCGCGTAATAGGCACGATGGATGCGCCGCACGGCGCGATCGAGCGCGCCGCGCATGCCGAGCCACATGATCATCTCGACCGACTCGGCGCCGCCCCACTCCATGTACTCGTGGTGGCTGTAGCGGGCGAGCTGCTCGGGGTCGGATTCGATCAGGTCGAGGAAGCGATTGTCCCACTCCGGATTGAGGAAGCCGAAACGCGGGCCGTGGAGCTGGTGCGACAGGCCGCCGGTGCCCATGACGACGACGCGGAGATCCTTGGGATAGGACTCGATCGCGCGCCGCAGCGCTTGGCCGAGCTTGTAGCAGCGCTGCGCCGTCGGCAGCGGGTGCTGGATGACGTTGACCGCGAGCGGCAGGATCGGCGCCGGCCAGGGCGTGGCCCACAGCAGCGGCAGGATCGACAGGATGCCGTGATCGATGGTGATCTCATGGCACACCGTCGGATCGAACTCGTCGGCGACCAGGCTGCGCGCAACATGCCAGCCGAACTCGCTGTCGCCGGCGAGGTCCGGGTAATTTCGTCTGCCCCAACCTTCGTCGGCCATCGGGTGGTGATCGCCGACGCCGAGCGCGAAGGTGGGGTAGGCGTCGAAGAAGAACCGGTTCATGTGATCGTTGTAGATGCAGATCATCAGGTCGGGCTTGACCTTGTCGAGCCAGGACTTGGCCGGGACGAAGGCGTCGAACAGCGGTGCCCACATCGGGTCCCGCTGCAGGCCCTTGTCGTAGGCATGGGCGATCGAGGGGGCGTGCGAACAGCCGATGCCGCCGACCAGCCGCGCCATCTCAGCGGCCTGCCTTGTGGCCCTGGCGGCCCGGTCGCGTCGCCAGAAATTGCGGCAGCGTCTCGCCGCGCATCTGCGCCCCCATGTCGAGCAGGGTCTGCCCCACCGTCGCCGCGATCTTCAAGATCACGTAGATGTTGCCGCCGTGCTCGACCATTTCCTTCCAATCGCGCCGCCGCACTATGTCCTGTTCCTTGGCGTTAAGCCCCATCGCCTCCATATAGGCGTTCTCGTCGGCGCGGAAGCGCTCGCGGTTGGCCGGATCGGTGAGCGTGCTGGCAAGCTTGTTCAGGCGATAGCCGCGGCGCGAGCGTTCGCCGGTGAAAACGAACGTGCCGGGGATCGCTTGCGGCGGCTGGGAGCGTTCCTCTGTGGTCATTGTCATTCCATCAACGATCTCGCCCGGCGCCACCCCGGGTCGGCCAAGGCCTCGATCGGACCCTCAGGTGTTT
>JACQDQ010000234.1 GCA_016201015.1 Pseudomonadota bacterium
CCTCCGCGTCGAACTTGCTCGCCGCGCCGCCGATCATCACCTCCGGCTTGTTGATCACCTGCGCATTGAGGAAGACGAAGCTCTGCCGCAAATGATATTGCGCCCGCGCCGTGCCGATGATGCCGGGCGAGGCGCCCATGATGGCGATCGGCTTCTGGTTGAACGGCTGATCGGGCGGGCGCGAGGCCCAGTCGATTGCGTTCTTGAGCGGGCCGGGAATCGAGTAGTTGTATTCGGGCGTGACGATGAGCAGCGCATCGGCCGCGGCGATGCGTGCGCGGAAATCGGCCACCGGCGCCGGAAATCCGGCCGCGCGCAAATCGTCGTCGTAGATCGGGATCGGTCGGATATCGAAAGTCTCCATCGTTGCACTAGGCGGCAGCAGCTTGGTCGCCGCGCGCAAGGCGGCGGTGTTGAAGGACTTCTGTCGCAAGCTGCCGGAGATACCGAGAATATTCACGTCGTTCGCCACGTGGTGCTCCTTGGTGTTGAGGCTGACGCTTATCTGTTATCCGGAGCGGTGCGGCGGGTAAAGCGCGTTCCGCCGCTCACCGCGGGGCGAGTTCCCGCCGCACGATGGCCGCGCCGTCGACCATGGCCTTCATCTTGCCGAAGGCGATATCGCGCGGCAGGTATTTGAGGCCGCAATCCGGCGCGACGATGATGCGCTCGGCCGGTACGTGGGGCAGCGCCCGGCGGATGCGCGCGGCGACGATCTCCGGCGTCTCGACGCTCATATCCGCGAGGTCGATGACGCCGAGCAGGATGGTCTTGCTCGGCAGCTTGGCGAGCACCGCGCAATCGAGCTTCGGCTGCGCCGCCTCGATCGAGATTTGCTTGGCGCGCGTCGCCTCCAATTCCGGCAGGAACGAATAGCCGGCCGGCTTGTCGCGGATGAAGGCGGCGTAGCCGAAGCACATATGGACGACCGTCGTGCCCGTAACGCCGTCGAGTGCGCGGTTGACCGCCTGCACGCCGTAAGCCCGCGCCTTGTCCGGCTTCGACTGCAGATACGGCTCGTCGATCTGGACGATGTCGGCGCCGGCGGCGAACAGATCCTTGATCTCCGCGTTCACCGCCGCGGCGTAGTCCATCGCCAGGGCCGCCTCGTCCTTGTAATGATCGTCCTGCGTTTGCTGCGTCATGGTGAACGGCCCCGGTACCGTCATCTTGATCCGGCGATCGGTATTGGCGCGCAGGAACTCGACGTCGCGCACCTCGACGGCGTGCCGGCGCCGGATGCGGCCGACCACCCGCGGCACCGGCTGCGGCCGACCGCTGCGGCCCGGCGCCATGCCGGGATTGTCGATGTCGACGCCTTCGAGCGCCGTGGCGAAGCGGTTCGAGTAGCTTTCGCGGCGCTGCTCGCCGTCGGTGATGATGTCGAGCCCGGCCGCCTCCTGCGCGCGGATGGCAAGCAGCGTGGCGTCGTCCTGCGCCTGCTCCAGCCACTCGGGCGCGACGCGCCACAGCTCCTTGACGCGCACGCGCGGCGGTATCAGCGCCGACAATTTCGGGCGGTCGATCAGCCATTCGGTCTGCGGATAGGGCGTTCATGACGTTGCCTCACCCGTGTCCCCGGTTCGGTTTCGCGGATAGCCGAAGAAATCGACCATCCTGGCGATCTGGCCGCGCATCATGTCGCGGCCATAGATCGTGCGACAGCCGCTCGCCTCGGCCAGCGCCAGCAGCCCGGTCTTCTCCGGCTTGACGACGGCGTCGAACACGACGAGCTGACGCGGCAGGGCGGCGGCCGCGACCGGCAGGCGGCGATCGTCGAGCATGCCGACGGGCGACGCGTTGAGCAGGACGTCGAACCCGTCCCACGCCGGCGGGCCGATCTCCACCGCGATCCGGCCGTCGACGCGGCGGATCTTGTCGGCCAGCGCGCGCGCCCGCTCGGCGTCGCCGTCGAACAGGCGGATCGCGGCCGGCCGTTCGCAGGCGATGGCGACGCCGATGGCCGACCCGGCGCCGCCGGCGCCGATCAGCATCGCGCGCCGACCGGCGAAGGCGAAGCCCTGCCGCCGGAACGCCTCGATACAACCCAGCCCGTCGAAGATGTCGGCCACCCAGCCGCCGTCGGTGCGGCGCGTCAGCGCGTTGGCGGCACCGACGGCGCGCGCCTGCGGCCCCAATTCGTCGGCCAGCGCGCAGGCCCGCGCCTTGTAGGGAATGGTGAAGACGAGCCCGCCGAGATTGCGAATCTTCATGATGTGGCGAACGCACGCCTCGAAATCGTCGGGCCGGACATGGATCGGCACCAGCACCGCGTCGGCGCCGCGGCGCCGCAGCTCGGCCGTGATCATCCCCGGCGAGCGCACTTGCTCGATCGGATCGCCGACGATGCCAAAGAGCCGCGTGCTGCCGGAAACATAGGTGACTTCGTCTTGCGTCATGATCGCGTCCGCTCAGCCGCGCCGCGGGATGAGCGCGGCGCGGCGTCCGCGTCAAGCGGCCGGCCGGGCTGCGGATAGCTCCGCGCCGGCGTCGTCGGCAGCATTGTGTCCATCGGGCCCTCCGTTGCGGGCGATGTTGCCGCGACGGCCGGGCCGGGGCAACCGGCATTCCCGGCCTAACGCAGATGCGCGCGGACCTTACGTAACCCATTGATTTTCTTGTGGAGTGACGGAGCGCACAGGCTGTCCGCGCGGCGAAAAACCGCCCTCCCTGTGCCATGGGTCACAGCGAATGCCGGGGATGTCGGCTAAGTTTTGCGCGTGATTGAGGCAAAGGCTCGGAAGGATGCGGAGGCCGCCATGTACAACACAAAAGCCCTGATCGACTTCGCCAACGACGCGACCCTGAAGATCGCCGGCGGATTCATCGCCGTGTGGGCCGTGACTCTGATCATCCTCGACATCGCGTTTCATTGAGCGGGCGGCCGGGCCGATCGCTCCACGATCGCTCCCTGGTTCGAATTCGCTTCGCCAATCCGTCTCATGGTTTTTGGCCGTCTGAGCGCCGCGGACGGCGCGTAACCCGTCTCGACGCGGCGCGGGTTCCGGTATAACGCTGAACTGTGTCGACTGGACATCCTGTCCGTCGAGCCAGGAGCAGCTCATGAATCAGACGATTGGAGCCCGGCCGCCCAGCACGCTGAGCCTGCTGGTCTCCGCCCTCGACTTCGCGGCGTGGAAGCACCGCGATCAGCGGCGCAAGGATGCGGAGGCCTCGCCCTACATCAACCACCCGATCGCGGTCGCCAGGATCCTGTGCGTCGAGGCAGGTGTCGAGGATGGCGAAATCCTTTGCGCGGCGCTGCTGCATGACACGATCGAGGACACCCAGACGACTCGCGATGAGCTGGCCGAGCGCTTCGGCCGGTCGGTGTGCGACATCGTCTGCGAGGTCACCGACGACAAGGCGCGGCCGAAGGCGGAGCGCAAGCAGCTCCAGATCGACCATGCGCCGCGTCTCAGCGCCAAGGCCAAGCTGGTCAAGCTGGCCGACAAGACGGCGAATCTGCGCGACGTGGCCGAGCGGCCGCCGGCCAAATGGAATCTAGAGCGGCGGCGCGAGTATTTCGATTGGGGCAAAGCGGTGGTCGACGGACTGCGCGGCTCGCATGCGACGCTCGAGCGCCTGTTCGATGCCGCTTACGCGAAGAAGCCGTAATTCGGGGCTTCATGGCGTCTCGACGCGCGAATAGGCGTGGCCCACGTCGTCGCGAGCGAATCTCGGTAGGCGATTGCGCCGGAGGCGATCCTTTGCCAAGCTGTCTGCCGGACGAACGGGGGTGTGCCATGCTCGCTGGGTTGCGGCGTGTGGCGGCCGTCTTGACGCTGAGCTTGGCGTTCTGTGCCGCGGCGGCGGCGCAGGGGCAGGAGAGCCGCGTCGCGCTGGTGATCGGCAACGGCACCTACCAGAAAGCCGAGGCGCTGCGCAATCCGGTGAATGATGCGCACGGCATGGCGGCGGCGCTGCGCAGTTTCGGCTTCGACGTGATCGTCAAGGAGAATGCCGGCCGCCGTGCCATGATCGAAGGCTTGCGCGAGTTCGCCGGCAAGCTGGCGCCGGGCGGCGTCGGGCTGTTTTTCTATGCCGGGCACGGCCTGCAGGCGAAGGGAGCCAACTACCTGGTGCCGGTGGATGCGGTACTCACCGCCGAGGACGATCTCAGATACGAGGCCGTCGACGTCAACGACGTGCTCGGCCGCATGGAGGAGGCGCGCGTCCAGCTCAGCCTGGTGATTCTCGATGCCTGCCGCGACAACCCATTTCTCCGCGGGTCGCGCTCGGTCGCGCGCGGCATGGCGCAGATCGACGCGGCGCGTGGCACGTTCATCGCCTACGCTACCGCGCCGGGCAAGACGGCGGCGGACGGCGACGGCGAGAACGGGCTCTATACGGCGGAGCTGTTGCGCAGCCTGAAGGAGCCGGGCCTGACGCTGGAAGACGTGTTCAAGCGCACTCTCGATGGGGTCGATCGCAAATCGGCCGGCCAGCAGACGCCGTGGACCAGCTCCTCGTTTCGCGGCCGGTTCATCTTCAACGCGGTGGCGCCCCCGGCCCCGGCCGCAATGCCGCCAGCCAAGCCGCAAGCCGCGACACCGCCCTCCGCGCCGCGCGGCGGCGACCCTGCCGAGGCAACGGCGTGGAAAGCGGCGGCGAACAGCAACAACACGGCGGTGCTGGAGTCCTTCCTGCGCGATTTCCCGAGCAGCGCTTATGCCGGTCCGGCCCGCAACCGGCTGGCCAGCTTGATGCAGGGCCAGGCGGTGACGATGGAGCCGATCGAGCGCGCCTACGTGGCGACGGGGATCGCGCGGCTGCGCGAGGGGCCGAGCCTGCAGGCGAAGCAAGTCGCGGCGCTGCGCGAGGGGCAGGTGGTGCAGGTCCTGGGGAAGGTGAAGGGCGAGGACTGGTACCTGGTGGAGCAGGAGGGCAAGCCAGGCGCCTATGTTGCCGTCGGGTTGCTCGAAGAGCTGCAGGCCTATCGCAAGCGAAATCCAACCTTCGGGCAGCAATACAAGGATATTCCCAAGGAGCAATCGCGCCTGCGGCTCAAGGTACCGGGCCTCGAGTCTGGCCGAGAGATATACTGGTGGCGACCGTCACCCGATGATTCCACGCTGGAAATGTTCTATTCAGCTCTCTTCCCGCAGCAGGGCGCCTATCCACGGGCGCAAGTCTGGCTGCATATCTTGGCACCGGGCCACGTACGGCCGGTGACGGGCGATCTCGACGAGGCGTGGTTGCGGAAGCAGAGCTCCTTTTTCAAGGACAAGACAGACCTCGCGGTGACGTCGGTTGCCCGTGGCGGGAACCAGGAGATGCGGCGGACCATGCGCTTCACGGTCGATGGCGCGGCGTGCTTCGGCTTCAACGAGCGATTCGGCGAATTTTCGACTGGCCCGTTGGCGGTCGGCTTTTACTGCGCCGGCCTCGGCGAGGCCTTGACCGAGGCGAGGGTATCGGCGGTGCTGGCAGGCGTCATGATCGACACCGAGCCGCCGCGTCCGCAGCAAGCGGCGGTAACGCCGTCCGTGGCGCCGCCGAAACAGCCGAGCGCGCCGCCGCCGTCCGCCGCTCCGCCGCAGCAACCGACCGCCCAGCAGTACCGCAACATCACTCGGGCGGAATCGCGCCTGCACCTCGCGCTGCCGGGGCTCGACAAGGCGAGTTCGCGTTATCAATGGCGGCCGCCGCCCGAGCCGACGGCGACGGAGATCTA
>JACQDQ010000008.1 GCA_016201015.1 Pseudomonadota bacterium
AGTCTCAAGATGCGCCGAACGTCAAGCTAAGCCGCAGCCCAGCCGCCGCCCGCGCATCCCTTCCTCAATATTCAATTGTCAAAGAACGCGGCACGAGGCACCCCGCCCGCTCTCACGCGAGCAGAAATCCCGTGCAAGGGCGCGAGTTATACGTCCGCCCCGTCGACCGTGTCAAAGCCTTTTTGGCGACTGTGGATAAGCTCGCCGCGACAGCCCGCGCGACAGCGTTAAGCTGTTTAATAGATTTATGATCCGGTCAGTTTTTTCAAGGCCCGACGCATGAAATCGACAGACGGACGGGCCGGTTCCGGCTGGCTCAGGTTACCGCGCCCCCGGCACCGTGCCGCGGCAGATGACGGTTCCAGGCGCGGCCAATTGCGGCGAGTTGGTCCCACATCATCGCCGCCAGTCCAGTTCCGTCGGCGATCGACTCTTGCAGCAGCGAAAGCTGTGTCGGAAAGGGAACTGCAATGTCCGCCTCGGTTTGGCTGCCGGCGAAGATCAGCATGCCCGAGAATCGCCGCACGATGCGCTGCATTCGCCGGTTGTCGGTGAGGCAGAGGAGAAACATCGAACGCTGGCCGCGGTTGCGGGCGACGATGATTTCGCGCCGCATCAGCTCGGTGCCGATCCCGTCGTCCTGGAACGGGCGCTCGACTGTCACTGCCATCTCGCAGCGCCAACCGATGCGTGGATCCTCCCAACGCAATTCGGCGGCGCCGCGCAGCACCCCGCTATCGAAGCAGGCGATGATGGCGCCTCGGAGCCAATCGAATTGCCGGCAATGGCGGATGATCGTCTCGTCGCTGACGTACCCCGAAAATCGGCTCAGGCGATCTTCGCGATCGAGGCGCAGCAAATGGTCGCGATAGAGCGGCGACTCCGCCGGCAATAGCTTGCGATAAACGCGCACCGTTTCACCTCCGTGAGCTATGGCTCTCGGCGAACGACGCGTCCCCTTCCCTCGGATTGATCGATCGGTGGCCGTCGTGACGACTCGACCACCGGCCTGATTTATTTTGTACTGACGGCGGTCGATTGCAAGGTCCGTTCGCGAGAGCCGGGACAACCTCCTGGATGGCGGTCCGAATTTTGGCGCTCGACCTTCAAGCCGAACGCAACTTTTGAGCGCATCCACCAGCACGACGGACCGCGCATGCGATTGCAATGTTTGTGATTGTCGCCATTTGACCTTTGAACCGTTGCGAAATTCATCGCGATGGTGCAGGTTTTATTGATCGATTTCCCGAGTCGAAGGCGGCGAGCAGTCACATATTCATGGAAACACCCGTGAGACCGCCCGGCATGTATGGAAAAGGGTCTGTCGCCACTATGCTCGCGACGGTTGTCGCAATCGCGATGGCCGTATGCGGGGCGGCATCGGCGCAGGATTTCAAAATTTCGCATCAATGGCGCCAGGACACGGACGCTCGCGATCGCGCGACGCGCGTCTTTGTCGAGGAGGCGACCAAGCGCGACCCCCATCTCCGATTTCGGATTTTTCCCGGCAGCACGTTGATCGCGAACCCCTTCGCCCAGCTCGATGCGATACAGAATGGCTCGCTCGACATGGCCGTTTTCCCGCTGACCTACGGCGCGAGCAAGGCATCGGAGTTGTCAATCGCCATCATGCCGGGCACCGTCAGCAGCCTCGAGCATGCGCAACGGCTGAAGGGCACCAGGTTCCACGACCGGCTGCAGGACGTCGCTGCAAAGCTCGGATTTCGCATTGTCACCTGGTGGTGGACTCCCGGCGGTTTCGCCACCAAGAGCCGGGTGATCGGCGGCCCGGATACGGTCAAGGGCCTGTCCATGCGGGCGGCCGACCCGACATTCGAGAGTATGCTGCGGGCCGCCGGCGCCGCCGTGATCAATATGCCGTCGACGGAGATTTATTCGGCATTGCAGTCCGGCGTGCTGAACGGTGCGCTGACTTCGGCGGAAACGTTCGTCAGTATGCGCCTGTACGAGCAAACGCAGCATGCGACCGTCGGCGGCGCGTTCACGCTGTGGATGCTCATGCAGCCCCTGGTCATGTCGACGGCGGCCTGGGACCGCTTGACGCCACAGCAAAAGAAAGTGTTCAAGGCGGCGGCGGATCGGAGCGATGAGTACTTTCTCGGCACGCAACGCGAGGCAAACGAGCGCATGGCCGCGGCGTTCACGACGGCCGGCGCGAAGGTCCGCGGCCTGACCAAAGAGGAATACGTCGCCTGGGTAGATCTTGCCAAGAAGACCGCCTGGGTCGAATTCGCGAATTCGACGGCGGCCGGCAAGGAACTGCTCGACCTACTGACACAGGTTGAGTGAGGGCCAGGGCGTGACCGCCGCACCGCCTGCGCGCGACGGGATATAAGAGATAGCAGCCAGCAAGATCGTTCGGCTTCTCGCCGCCGCGAGGCCGTGATAGCTTGGCTGGGCACGACTGCGGGATGCGCATAAGCAAAGTGCCGCGCCAAGCGGGGCCAACCGCGGGTCGAGGAGCTTCCGGGGAGGCGCCGCTTGCTCACCGCCGTGTCAGTCCCGCCGCCGCAGGCGGCCGCACAACGCACGAGCGTCGCCGGGCCGCTGCTTGCTGTCGAGAATATCCACGTCCAATTCGCGACGGATGGCGGCATCATCCGCGCCGTCGAAGGACTGAGCTTTTCCATCAACCCGGGCGAAATCGTCGCCGTGGTCGGCGAATCGGGCAGCGGTAAGTCCGTCTCGGCGCTGTCGATCATGCGATTGCTGCCGCGCCGCAGCGGCCGCGTGACGAACGGCCGCATATTGTTCGAAGGACAGGACCTTCTCCACCTTCCGGAAGAAGAGATGCGCGCCATTCGCGGGCGCGACATCGCGATGATCTTCCAGGAGCCGATGACATCGCTCAACCCGATCCTCACCGTCGGCTTCCAGATCATGGAGCCGCTCAAGATCCACCGCGGCATGAACGATGCCGAGGCGGGACCGCGGGCCGTCGAACTGATGCGGCTGGTCGGCATTTCCGACGCGGAGCGCCGGCTCGGCCAATATCCCCACCAGTTTTCCGGCGGCATGCGCCAGCGCGTCATGATCGCGATCGGGCTTGCCTGCAATCCGAAATTGATCATCGCCGACGAGCCGACGACGGCGCTCGACGTCACGATCCAGGCGCAGATTCTCGAGCTCATGAAGGATCTGGCGCGCCGCTTCAACATTGCCCTCATCGTCATCACGCACAATCTCGGCATCGTCGCGCGCTATGCCGACCGCGTCATCGTCATGTATTCCGGGCGGCTCGTCGAGCAGGGACCGGCGGAGGCGATCTTCCACCGGCCTCGTCATCCCTACACGATGGGGCTGCTGCGCGCCGTGCCTCGCCTCGATCGGCCACGCGGCGCGCAGCTCGAGACAATCGAGGGCCTGCCGCCGAGCCTTGCCGCGCCGCCGATCGGCTGCCGCTTCGCGCCGCGCTGCGCCCACGCGCTCGACGCCTGCGGACATGAGCCGCCGCTCGTCGCGATCGAGCCAGGCCATTTCTCCGCCTGCATCCGCGCCGCCGATATCGCTGCCGGACGAATTGCATCGACCGCGCCCGCCTCCGCCGCGACGCAGACGAGCGCCGTCGCCGAGCCGGCGCCGCTGCTGTCGATTCGCGGTCTGACCAAGCATTTCACGATCAAGCAGGGGCTGCTCGGCAAGAAGACCGCCCTGCGCGCGGTCGAGGACGTCAATTTCGACATCTTTCCCGGCGAGACGCTCGGTCTCGTCGGCGAGTCCGGCTGCGGCAAGACGACGGTCGGCCGCTTGATTCTCCGGCTCGAGGAACCGACGGCGGGCGAAATCCGCTTCGAGGGCGTCGATCTCGGAGGGGCCGATCCCGCCGCGCTCCGGGCGGTGCGCCGCAGGATCCAGGTGATCTTCCAGGATCCTTACAGCTCGCTCAATCCGCGCATGACGGTGGGCCAGATCGTCGGCGAGCCGCTGCACGTCTACGGACTCGTGGCGGACGCAGCGGCTGCGGTCCGGCGCGTTGCCGATCTCCTGGAACAGGTCGGTCTGCGCCCGGAGATATCGGCACGCTATCCGCATCAGCTATCGGGGGGCCAACGTCAGCGCGTCGGCATAGCCCGCGCGCTGGCCATGGAGCCGCGCTTCATCGTCTGCGACGAAGCAGTGTCGGCCCTCGACGTGTCGATCCAGGGACAGATCATCAACCTGCTCGAGGATCTGCAGCGGCGCTACGGACTTTCCTATCTGTTCATCGCGCATGATCTGGCCGTGGTGCGGCACATTTCGATGCGGGTCGTCGTGATGTATCTCGGCCGCATCATGGAAATTGCCGACCGCGATACGCTCTACCGCGAGCCGCTCCACCCCTATACCAAGCTGCTGCTCGACGCGGCGCCGGTGCCGGATCCCGACATCGAAAAGGCGCGCCAACCTCGTCTGATAATCGGGGAATTGCCGAGCCCGCTCGCGCCGCCGACCGGTTGCGTCTTCTCGACCCGCTGTCCGTTGGCCGGTCCCGAGTGCAGCCAGACGGTGCCGGCGCTGCGCGAAGTGCGGCCGGGCCATCTCGCGGCCTGCCTGAAAATCTGAGATTTGCTATGGAAATGTTCCGACGAAAAGATGCAAGACAGCAATGGAGAGGAAACACGATGAAACGAACGGCCCTCGCCCTTATTTCCGCGGCGGCCATGCTCGCCTTCGCGGCGCCCGCCGCCGAGGCGCAGACGCCGAAACGCGGCGGCACATTCACCTTCGCCATCAGTGCGGAGACTCCGAACTATGATTGCCACGGCAGCGACACCTACGCGACGCTGCACTTCTCGGCGCCCTTCTATTCGACCCTCCTCAAGTTCAACCTCGACAAATACCCCGAGGTGACGGGCGACCTTGCCGAATCCTGGACGGTCGCGCCCGGCCTCCTGACCTACACATTCAAGCTCCACCGCAACGTCGCTTTCCACGACGGCTCGCCGCTGACGTCGGCCGACGTGAAGGCGACCTATGATCGCCTGCGCGATCCGCCGGCCGGCGTGGTCTCCACGCGCAAGGCGACATTCGCCGACATCGACCGCATCGAGACGCCGGATCCCTACACGGTGGTGTTCAAGATGAAGGCGGTCAACGCCGCGATGCTCGAGCACTTCGCGAGCCCGTGGAATTGCATCTACTCGGCGAAGAGGCTCGCGGAGGACGCGAATTTCCCCAAGACCAACGTCATGGGGACGGGGCCGTTCATCTTCACCGAGCATGTCAAGGGCAGCCACGTCGCCGGCAAGCGCAACGACAAGTACTTCCGCCAGGGTCTGCCTTATCTCGACGGGTTCAAGGGCGTCTTCATGCTCCAGGCCGCGGCCATGCTGAACGCCTTCCAAGGCGGACAGGTGTTGGCCGAGTTCCGGTCCGTCTCGCCGGCGGAGCGCGATCGCCTCGTCCAGGCGATGGGCGACAAGGTGCGCATCGAGGAGTCGAGCTGGACGCTCAATCTGCTCGTCGTTTTCAACGTCGAGAAGAAGCCCTTCGACGACGTACGGGTGCGCCGTGCCCTCAATCTGGCGATCGACCGCTGGGGAGGCAGCCAAGGCCTGTCGCGCACGTCGACTCTGCGATCGGTCGGCGGCGTGATCCGGCCGGGTTCACCCTACGCCACGCCGGAGGCCGAATTGGTCAAGCTGCCCGGTTTCGGCAAGGACATCAACGCGGCCCGCGCCGAGGCACGCCGGCTTCTGCGCGAGGCGGGCGTGCCGAACCTGTCGTTCACGCTGCACAACCGCAACCTCGCCCAACCCTATACGCCGGGGGGCATCTATCTCGTCGACCAGTGGCGGCAGATCGGCGTGACGGCCGAGCACAAGCAGTTCGAGACTTCGCCTTATCTCGCCGCGATGTCGAGCGGCAATTTCGAAGTGGCGATCGACTTCTCGAACCTGTTCATGGACGAGCCGAGCCTCGGTCTCGCCAAGTATGTATCGTTCGACAAGGCGCCACAAAATCTTTCGCACGCGATCGACCGCGAGCTCGACTCGCTATTCGACAAGCAGGTACGTGAGCTCGACATGAAGAAGCGGATCGATCTCATCAAGGCCTTCGAGAAGCGTCTCTTCGACCAGGCGTATCAGGTGCCGCTCTTGTGGTGGCACCGCATCGTGCCGACCAACAAGGTCGTCATGGGCTGGAAGATGTCGCCAAGTCACAATCTAGGCCAGGATCTGGCCGAGGTCTGGTTGAACCAATAGGCGCCGCAGTACGCGGCCGACAAGCCGATGCTCCGCTACGCCATTCATCGCCTGCTGCTGATGATCCCGACGCTGATCGGGGTGGCGATCGTCGTCTTCTTCATGCTGCGGGTCGTGCCCGGCGACGTGGTCGAGGTGAAGTTGCGCGGCGACGGCGGCAACGTCTCGGAGGAGACTTTGAAGCTGGAGCGGCAGCGGCTCGGCCTCGACAAGCCGCTCATCGCCCAATTCGGCGACTGGATGATCGGCCTGGCGACACTCGATCTCGGCAAGTCGATGTGGACGGACCGACCGGTGATCGAAGAGATCGGCATCCGCCTCGAGCTGTCGCTGCAGGTCGCGGTGATGGCGACGATCATCGCCGTGCTGATCGCAATTCCGATGGGCACGCTAGCGGCGCTGCTTCGGGACAGCTGGATCGACTACGTCGTCCGCCTGGTGACCATCGGTGGACTTGCCGTGCCGTCATTTTGGCTCGGCATGCTGCTCATGTTGAGCCTGCTGACCCTCTTCAACTGGTTGCCGCCGATCACCTTCACTCCGCTCTATGTCGACCCGGTTGCCAACCTCACGCAGCTCATCTGGCCGGCTCTCGCCGTCGGCTACCGCTACTCGGCGGTCGTCGCGCGGATGGTTCGCTCCTCGCTCCTCGAAGTGCTGAACGAGGACTACATCCGCACCGCGCGGGCCAAGGGCGTGTTCGAGAACATCGTCGTCTCGCGCCACGCATTGCGCAACGCCCTGCTGCCGGCGATCACCGTCATCGGCCTCGAATTCGCCTTCCTCATCGGCGGTCTCGTCGTCACCGAGCAGGTGTTCAACCTGAACGGCATCGGCAAGCTGTTCGTCCAAAGCGTCTCGCGCAACGATTTCACGCTGATCCAGGGCATGGTGATGATGATCGCGCTGTTCTACATGCTGGTGAACCTGACGGTCGACATGCTCTATGCCGCGTTCGACCCGCGCATCCGCTACCGCTGAGGGTCGCGCCATGGCCGTCGCCACGCCTGCCGTCGCCGAAGCCGCATCCCGGACGCGCAATCCGGTCTTGGCGTTCGGCCGTGCCCAGCCCCTGGGAGCGGTCAGCCTCGTCGCCATCGTGGCGATGATGTTCGGCGGCATCTTCGCGGAACTCGTGGCACCCTACGATCCACTCGCCATCGACTTCGGCTCCATGCTGGCCGGACCCAGCATCGAGCATTGGTTCGGGACCGACGCCTTCGGCCGCGACATCCTGTCGCGCGTGATCTACGGCGCGCGAACGGCGCTCGTCATCGGCTTCACCTCGTCGTTCATCGGCTCGACCGCGGGCGCGATCGTCGGCACCGCCTCGGCCTATTTCGGCGGCCGGCTCGACAGCGTCATCCAGCGGTTCGTCGACATCCTGCTGTCGTTCCCGATCATCGTACTGGCGCTGGTCGTCGTCGCCGTGCTCGGGCGCACGCTCGTACTCGGCATCGACGTCAATCTGATCTTTGCGATCGCCGTGCCGATCTTGCCCAAGGTCGCGCGCGTCGTCCGTGCGGCCGCCCTCTCCGTACGTGCCATGCCCTACATCGACGCCGCGCGCGCAGCAGGCTATTCGCATCTGCGCATCATCGTGCGCCATATGGCGCCGAACCTGGTCGCGCCCTATATCATCATGCTCACGGCCTATATCGCCCAGGCCATCCTGCTCGAAGCGTCGCTGTCATTCCTCGGCCTCGGGGTTACCGAGCCGACGCCGGCCTGGGGCCTCATGCTGTCGGGCAACGCGTCTGACTTCTTCCGCGAGGCGCCGTGGATGATCCTCTTTCCCGGCATCGCGATCAGCGTCGCTGTCTTCGCCTTCAACCTTTTCGGCGACGCCATGCGGGATTGGCTGGACCCGAAGTTCAAGCTGTGACACACAGGCACGCCTGACAACGATACGTCCGTGCCGGCGTCCGGTTACGCCTTGTCTCCACGTTCGATGAATCCTGCTTTGAGCCGCGCAGCCGCGACGATATCTGGCATGACAGCACGCGACGCGATCTTGACCGTCGCCGTCATGGCGCTCTGGGGCTTCAACTTCGTCGCGGCGAAGCCAGGCCTGGCGCAGATTCCGCCGATCCTCTTGATGGCGATGCGTTTCACGCTGGTGGCGGCGCTGCTGCAGCCGTTCGTGCGCCTGCCACGCGGCAAGCTCGGCGGCATCCTCGCGCTGTCGTCGACGCTCGGCTGCCTCCATTTCAGCCTATGCTTCACCGCCTTGCGCGACATCGACGTCGCCACTGCCGCCATCATCTCGCAGACCCAAGTGCCGTTCGCCGCACTGCTCGGCGCGGTCTTTCTCGGCGACCGGCTGCGCTGGCGCAGCCTGCTCGGCTTGGCGATCGCCTTCGCCGGAGTCGTGCTGATCGCCGGTGAGCCGCGGCTGTCGGCCGACGTGACGCCATTGCTGCTGATGATCGCCGCGTCATTCATGTGGGCAGTGTCGAGCCTGCAGATCAAGAAACTGGGGCCGGTCAACGGCTTCGCCCTCAGCGCCTATATGAGCGCATTCGCAGTGCCGCAACTGGTCGTGGCCTCGGCGTTGCTTGAGTCGGGACAACTTGCGGCACTGGCGCACGCCGACTGGCGTGCATACGCGTCCCTCGCCTACATGGCGATCGCCGTAACGATCGCGGGCTATGCCGCATGGTACTATTTGCTGCGCAGCTACCCGGTGAATCTGGCGATGCCGTACACCCTGCTCCTGCCCGTGTTCGGCGTCGTCTCCGGCGTTCTCGTCCTCGGCGATCCGTTCGGCGGCCGCGTGCTGGTCGGCAGCCTGCTTACCCTTGCCGGCGTCGCCATCCTGGTCGTGCGCCGGCCCTACCTCGTCGAGCCGGGCGTCACGCCCAAGCCGCCGTGAGCGAACACGCGACCATCGACCACCCGTCGCCCAACCACGATGCGCGCGCCGCTGGACCGCCCATCGACATGCTGGTGTTGCACTACACCGGCATGCCGAACGGTGCTGTGGCGCTTGACCGGCTGTGCGATCCGCAGGCCAAAGTGAGCGCGCATTATCTGATCGACGAGGACGGCCGCATCTTCCGCCTGGTGCCCGAGGAGCGCCGCGCCTGGCATGCTGGCGTTTCCTGCTGGCGGGGCCACCGCGACATCAACAGCCGGTCGATCGGCATCGAGTTGGTCAATCCCGGCCATGAGTTCGGCTACCGGGACTTTGCGGAGGCGCAGATGGCCGCGTTGATCGCGCTCGCAGGCGACATTCTGGCGCGCCATCCGATCGCGGCCCGCAACGTCGTCGGCCACTCCGATGTGGCACCGGCCCGCAAGATCGATCCCGGGGAACGCTTCGACTGGGCGCGGCTGGCGCGCACCGGCATCGGGCTGTGGCCAGACGCTGATGCCGCCCGCGCGTCCGCCCAAGACGAGCGAAGCGGGACGATCGCCGAGGCGCAACGCCTGCTCGCCGCTTATGGCTACCAGACACCGCTGTCCGGCGTGGCCGACGACGAGACGATGGCCGTCGTCATCGCCTTTCAGCGCCACTTTCGTCAGACGCACATCGATGGCCGGTTCGATGGCGAATGCCTCGGCCTGGTGAAAACGTTGCTGCGCCTCTGCGACCAGGATGCAGCGTAGTTGACCTTGCCGTCCCGCAGCCTTACGTAACACTGCGCCAGATGGCCGGATGGCCGCGCTCGCGGGGCTTGCCCGGCGGGTGAGGAAAGTCCGGGCTCCACGGAAGCAAGGGTGCCGGGTAACGCCCGGCGGGGGCGACCCCAGGGAAAGTGCAACAGAGAACAGACCGCCTCCGGCGGCAACGCCGGCGGCAAGGGTGAAACGGGGCGGTAAGAGCGCACCGCGTCGCCGGTAACGGCGACGGCATGGCAAACCCCACCCGGAGCAAGACCAAGTAGGGGCGGTATGTCCGGTTCTGCCGGACAAGCGGGCTTCCGCGCCGCCGCCCGGGTCGGTCGCGCGAGGCGCTCGGCAACGGGCGTCCCAGAGGAATGGCCATCCCCTGCTGAATAGGTAGGGACAGAACCCGGCTTACAGGCCATCTGGCGCATTGCGGTCTTTCGGCCGAATTCCGCGTAATCGCTAATTGTTGGGGAAGCGATCCGGCTGCCCTGCAACCCATGGGCGATCGATCAATTTAAGAACATAAACAGAACAGAATTCTGCCCAGATCGTCTGTGAAACTGTCGCCGCATGGGAAAAGACACTGTTTTAACCCGGTCGAATCCTTGCGTCTGACCCGTTAACCCATCGTTAGGACTTTCTTTTTGCGAGATTTTATTGGTATTTCCCATTGACGCCCATACTGTCCCATGATATCCCATAACGTCCCACAAGCCGGCAACTGTCGTCAGGCCGACCTGCGGGACCCTGGCAGTCGTTGGTTTTCTGCGCAAAATCAACGTGTTGTCCGGTTCCTGCGAGGGGGTCCCATAGTCGCGCATGGCGCTGTTTCTCTACCGGTACTTGAACAAGGTCGACCGCAAGGGGCGCGTGTCCGTCCCGGCCTCGTTCCGCGCCTCGCTCGCCGGTCAGAACATCGCCGGCATCATTGCCTTCCCGAGCTACACCCTGCCGGCGATCGAATGCTTCGGCAGCGATCGCATGGAGCGGCTTTCGTCAAGCCTTGACGAGCTCGATCTCTTCTCCGCGCGACAGAACGACCTCGCCATGACGCTGTTTGCCGATGCGCAGCCGCTGACCTTCGACGGCGAAGGCCGCATTGTGCTGCCCCAGGACTTGGTGGGGCACGCCAAGATCACGACTCAGGCGCTGTTCGTCGGTGCCGGCCCGACCTTCCAGATTTGGGAGCCGGAGACCTTCACGCGCGTCAAGCCCGAAGCGCGCGAGCGTGCCCGCAGCCAGGGCCTGACGCTCAAGCTCAAGGGCGGCACGGGCGCAGCGGGCGATGGCCAAGGGAACGCCCCATGAGCCGCGCCGCGGCAGCCTCCGGGATGCTCGCCCATCGCCCAGTGATGCTGGCCGAGGTGATCGCGGCGCTCGCCCCGCGCGACCGCGCAATCTATGTCGACGCCACGCTTGGCGCCGGCGGCTACGCGGAGGCGCTGCTCGCTGCTGCAACCTGCCGCGTCTTCGGCATCGATCGCGATCCCACCGCCATCGCCCGCTGCCGCGAACTTGCCCGCACGCATGGCGACCGCCTGCGCCTGCTCGAAGGCCGGTTCGGCGATATGGAACGCCTGCTTGGCGCGGACGCTGTCGCGCAGGTCGACGGCATCACGTTCGATCTCGGCGTATCCTCGCCGCAGATCGACGATCCGGCGCGGGGATTTTCCTTCCGCGCCGATGGTCCGCTCGACATGCGCATGGGGCGCGACGGATCGACGGCGGCTGATATCGTCAATACGCGCAGCGAAGCCGATCTCGGCGACATCATCGCCCGTTATGGCGAGGAACGCGCCGCACGTCGTATCGCCCACGCCATCGTCGCCGCGCGCAAGGGCGCGCCGATTGCACGCACGCTCGAACTCGCTGCGATCGTGCGTAGCGTCGTGCGTCGGTCGCGCGATGAGATCGATCCGGCAACGCGCACCTTCCAGGCGCTGCGCATCTATGTGAACGACGAGATCGGCGAGCTCGATCGCGGCCTCGCGGCGGCCGAGCGTTTACTCGCGCCCGGCGGTCGGCTCGCCGTTGTCGCCTTCCATTCGCTCGAAGACCGCGCGGTCAAGTCGTTCCTCCGGCTGCGCAGCGGCCGCACGGCGCACGGCTCCCGCCACCTGCCGACGGCCGAGCGCAGCAAACCGCAGCCGAGTTTCGCTCTTCTATCGCCCCGGCCGATCCGCCCGGGCGCCGAGGAAGTCGCCCGAAATCCACGCGCGCGCTCGGCCCGGCTGCGCGCTGCCGAGCGTACCGCCGCGCCCGCGTGGCCGCCCGGCGCGACAGCGGAGCTGGCCGCATGATCCGCCTGTCGACCGTGCTGTGGCTCGGGCTAGCCGGCGTGGTCGGCCTCGGCCTCTATCACCTGAAGCATGAGGTGCGCGCGCTGGAAAGCGAGCTTGCCCGTCTCAATCGTGCGATCCTGATCGAACAGCAGGCGGCCCACGTACTTCGGGCGGAGTGGAGCTACATCAACCAACCGCAGCGTCTTGAATCGCTTGCCAGCCGATATCTCGACCTTCAGCCGATCAAGCCGGTGCAGCTCGGCCGCTTCGCCGACGTGCCGATGCCGCTCAGCCCCGGCGCGCCTAGCGCTCTCCTCGCGGTACACGGCGGCAGCGTGCCAGCACGGGAGCGCCGGTAATGGCGACCCGGCTCGGCGATGTGCTGCGCGCGCTGCCCGCCAAGCTTCGGCTCGAAGGAGAGGCGAAGCTTGCGATCGAAATCGCCCATCACAGGCTGGCGGTGACCGGCGTGCTCTTCCTGCTTGCCTTTTCGGTCGTCGCGTTGCGTCTGGTCGACGTCACCGTTCTGAAGGAGGGGCACGAGCCGCGCCTTGCTCATCTGCCCCGCGCGGCGGGACTCGATATCGAGCGTGCCGACATCGTCGACCGCAATGGCGAGCTGCTTGCCACGTCGCTCTCCACCGCGTCGCTCTATGCCAATCCAAAGATGGTCAGCGATCCCGCCGACGCCGCCGCCAAGCTGGTGCGCGCTATTCCAGGGCTCGAGGCGAAGGAGATCGCCGCGCGTCTCGGCTCCGACCGCAGCTTCGTGTGGATCAAGCGCAACCTGACGCCGCGTCAACAATACGCCGTGAACCGCCTGGGAATTCCCGGACTTTTCTTTCAGCCCGAGGAGCGGCGCGTCTATCCGCATGGATCGCTCGTCGCCCACATCGTCGGCTATACCGGCATCGACAATCATGGCCTGGCGGGCATCGAGCAGTCCATGGAGGAACGCCTCAGATCGTCCAACGAGCCGTTGCAGCTTTCGATCGACATCCGCTTCCAGCACATCGTACGTGAAGAGCTGGCGCGCGCGGTCGAGGAGTTTCAGGCGATCGGCGGCGCCGGCATCGTGCTCGATGTCGCGACGGGCGAAGTGCTCGCCCTGGTTTCGCTGCCCGATTTCGATCCCAACAGCCCAGGTACTGCCGAGGGCGACGCACGCTTCAATCGCGTGTCACTCGGCACCTACGAAATGGGCTCGATCTTCAAGATATTCACTGCGGCCGTGGCGCTCGACTCCGGCACCGTCACGCTGCGTGACGGCTACGACGCGACGCAGCCGATCAAGATTTCCCGTTTCACCATCTCGGATTTCCATCCGCAGCGGCGCTTCCTGACGGTGCCGGAGATCTTCATGCACTCCTCGAACATCGGTGCCGCAAAGATGGCGGTCGATGTCGGCACGCAGCGGCAGCGCGAGTTCCTGGGGCGGGTTGGCCTGCTTCGGCCAGCATCGATCGAATTGCCCGAGGTCGGCGCGCCGCTGGTGCCTAGCCCTTGGCGCGAAATCAACACGATGACCATTGCCTTCGGCCACGGCATATCGGTCTCGCCGATGCAAGTCGCAACGGCGACTGCTGCAGTGATCGACGGCGGCGTCATGCGGCCGTCAACCATTCTCAAGCGCGCCGACGGCGCGCCGGTGCCGAGCCAACGCGTGGTGTCGGCCCGTACTTCGGAACAGATGCGGCGGCTGATGCGCCTCGTCGTCGAGCGCGGCACCGGCAAGCCGGCGAGCGTTCCCGGCTATCTGGTCGGCGGCAAGACCGGTACCGCCGAGAAAATCGTCAACGGGCGCTACGCCAAGAATGCGCGCATTTCCTCCTTCGTCGGCGCCTTCCCGATGAACGCGCCGCGTTTCGTCATCCTCACCATGCTGGACGAACCGAAAGGCAGCAAGGCGACGTTCGGCTTCGCCACCGGCGGCTGGGTGGCCGCCCCCGCGGTCGGGAGGTTGGTGGCGCGGCTCGCGCCGATCGCCGGCATCGGGCTGGTCGATGAAAACGCGCCTGAACTGCGCGAGCAGATGTTCATCAACGCTGCGGTGCGGTGAGGTGCGCTGAGGTGCTTGGTAGCAGGGTAGAAGACGTGCGTTTGAATCAATTGATTACCGCCGACGCGGCCGTACGCTGCAGCGATCCGACGCTTGATCCAGAGATCGCCGGACTCACTGCGGACTCGCGCGATGTCAAGGCCGGCTACCTGTTCGCGGCGCTACCCGGCGCGCGTGTCGATGGCCGAGCCTTTGCGGCCGAGGCTGTCAGTCGCGGAGCCATCGCCGTGCTCGGCGTGTCGGGCCTCGACCTGCCGACCGGCGTGGCGCGCGCCGAGACCGCCAATCCGCGCCGGGCCTTTGCCTTGATGGCGGCGCGCTTCTATGGCCGCCAACCGAAGATCGTCGCCGCCGTCACCGGGACAAACGGCAAGACCTCGGTTGCCGCCTTTGCGCGCCAGATGTGGACGATGCTCGGCCATCAGGCGGCGAGCCTCGGCACGCTTGGCCTCATCGCGCCGGAACGCACGCGCCCGGGCGCGCTCACCACGCCCGATCCGGTCGCATTGCACCGCGACCTGGCGGAGCTCGCCGCCACAGGGGTCGATCACGTCGCCCTGGAGGCCTCGAGCCATGGTCTCGACCAGTTCCGCCTCGATGGCGTGCGGGTGGCGGCGGCGGCGTTCACCAACATCACGCACGAGCATCTCGACTATCACGGCACCATGCTCACTTACTTCGCCGCCAAGCGCCGCCTGTTCGAGACGGTGATGCCGGCCGGCGGCACTGCGGTCATCAACGCCGACGTCGACGAATTCGATGAGCTCGCCGCGCTGTGCCGCCGGCGCGGCCACCACCTGATCGACTTTGGGCGCAAAGCAAAGACGCTTCGCCTGCTGCGCGCAGCGCCGTTGGCGACCGGCCAGCACCTTGCCGTCGAGGTGCAGGGCACGGCCTATCAGGTCTTGCTGCCGCTCATCGCCGAATTCCAGGCGATGAACGCGCTTGCAGCGCTCGGCGTCGTCATCGGCTGCGGCGCCGAGGCGCCTCGCGTCGTGCCTCTGCTCGAGCGCCTCGAAGGCGTTCCTGGCCGGCTGCAGCATGCGGCGACGCGGCGCAACGGTGCTGCCGTCTACGTCGACTATGCCCACAAACCCAACGCGCTCGAAACCGTGCTCAAGGTCCTGCGCCCTTACACGCAGAAGCGCCTACACGTGGTGTTCGGCTGCGGCGGTGATCGCGATACGGCCAAGCGGCCGCTGATGGGCGAGATTGCGGCGCGGCTTGCCGACCGCGTCATCGTCACCGACGACAATCCGCGCAGCGAGGATCCCGCCGCGATTCGTCGCCAAATTCTCGCCGCCAGCCTCAACGCGACGGAGATCGGCTCGCGCCGCGCGGCAATCTTTCGCGCCGTCGCTACCCTCGATCCCGGCGATATGTTGGTGATCGCCGGCAAGGGCCATGAACGCGGGCAGATCGTCGGCGGGACTGTCCATCCCTTCGATGACGTCGAGGTGGCGCGCGAGGCCGTCGCCACGGCCGACGGAGGCAAGGCATGAGCGTGCTTTGGACATCGGCCGAGGCCGTCGCGGCGACCGGTGGTCACGAAAATGCCGAATGGTCGGCAACCGGCGTGTCGATCGACAGCCGCAATCTAGCCGCCGGCGATCTGTTCGTCGCGCTCGTCGGGCCCAGCCATGACGGACACGATTACATCGCCGCGGCGCTCGGTGCCGGCGCGGCCGCCGCTATCGTCGGCCGCATTCCACGCGGACTGCCGATCGACGCCAGGCTGCTCGTTGTCGCCGACACGCTGCAGGCGTTGCGCGACCTCGGGACTGCGGCGCTGCGGCGCAGCGCCGCCCGCATCGCCGCCATTACCGGCAGCGTCGGCAAGACCGGCACCAAGGAGATGCTGAAATTGGCGCTCGAGGCGCAGGCGCCGACCCATGTCAGCGCCAGCAGCCTCAACAACCATATCGGCGTGCCGCTGACGCTGGCGCGGCTGCCGCGCGCGGCGGTGTACGCCGTGTTCGAAATCGGCATGAATCATCCCGGCGAAATCGCCCCGCTTGCCCAGCTCGTGCGGCCGCATGTCGCGATCGTCACCACGGTCGAACCGGTCCATCTCGAGTTCTTTCCCGACGGCGTGCAGGGCGTGGCCGCGGCCAAAGCGGAAATCTTCACGAGCCTGGCCGGCGGCACGGCTGTGCTCAATCGCGACAATCCGCATTTCGATTTTCTCGCCGATGCGGCGCGCGCCGCCGGCGTGGCCCGCATCGCCAGTTTCGGCGCGCACCCCGCCGCCGACGTGCGGCTCGCAGAATTCGACGGACGCGCGACCGATTCGTCGATCGTGGCCGCGATCCACGGTCGTCGCGTATCATATCGGTTAGGCGTTGCCGGCCGGCACTGGGCGGTCAACAGCCTGGCCGTTCTCGCTGCAGTGGATGCGCTCGGCGCCGACATCGAGCCCGCAGCGCGGGCGCTCGCGCGCATGGCGCCGCCCAAAGGCCGCGGTCGGCGACATCGCCTGAATCACAGCGGCCAGCGCTTCGAGCTGATCGACGACAGCTACAACGCGAGTCCGGCGTCGATGCGGGCCGCCTTCGATGTGTTGGCCGCCGCCGAACCCGGAGCGAGCGGCCGCCGCATCGCCGTGCTCGGTGACATGCTGGAGCTCGGGCGCGAGTCAGCGACGCTGCATGCCGGGCTGGCCGAGCCGCTGCTCAAGGCCGGCGCAGATCTCGTGTTCACTTGCGGCCGAGACATGACGGCACTCGACGCGGCGCTGCCGGCCGACCGGCGCGGCGGCCATGCAGCCGATTCGGCCGAGCTGCTGCCGGCCGTCCGCGCGGCGATTCGCGGCGGCGACGTGGTGCTGGTCAAGGGATCGCTCGGCAGCCGGATGGGGCCAATCGTCGATGCGTTGATCGCCGAAGGAACGTCGGGCAACGGCGCGGCCGGCCCATCGACGCCGGCGCGTCGCGTGGCGAACGGATAGGCGCGGAACCTAACCATGCTGTTCAACCTCCTCTACCCGCTATCCGATCAGATTCCGCCGCTGAATCTATTCCGCTATCTGACGTTTCGGTCCGGCGGCGCGGTCATCACCGCGCTCTTCATCAGCTTCCTCTGCGGCCGGCGGGTCATCGATTGGCTCAAGCGCAAGCAGCGCAACGGCCAACCGATCCGCACCGACGGCCCGGAATCCCACCTGCTCACTAAGCAGGGCACGCCGACGATGGGCGGCGTGCTGATCCTGCTGGCGGTATCGATCTCGACGCTGTTGTGGGCGGATCTGACGAATCACTTCGTTTGGGCGGTCCTGCTGGTGACGATCGGCTTCGGCATCGTCGGCTTCGTCGACGACTATCTCAAGCTCACGCGAAGGAATCACAAAGGCCTGTCCGGCCGCCTGAAGCTGTTCTCGCAGACCGCGATTGCGCTGCTCGCCACGGTCTGGATCGTGACCGTCGGCCGCGGACCTCTCGCCACCTCTCTCGCCATTCCGTTCTTCAAGTCGATGCTGATCGATCTCGGCTGGTTCTTCATCCCCTTCGCCGTGTTCGTGATGATCGGTACGTCCAATGACGTGAACCTTACCGACGGCCTCGATGGCCTTGCCATCGTACCGGTGATGATCGCCGCCGGCTGCTTCGCAATATTCGCCTATTTCACCGGCAACATAATCTTCTCCAACTACCTGCTGATTCACTACGTGCCCGGCACCGGCGAACTGTCCGTGCTCTGTGCCGCCTTGGTCGGCGCCAGTCTTGGCTTCCTGTGGTTCAACGCCCCGCCGGCCATGGTGTTCATTGGCGATACGGGTTCGCTGTCGTGCGGCGGCGCGCTCGGCGCGGTCAGCGTCGTCACCAAGCACGAGCTGGTGCTCGCCATCGTCGGCGGCCTGTTCGTGCTCGAGACGCTGTCGGTGATCGTTCAGGTCGCCTCGTTCAAGTTGACCGGCAAACGCGTGTTCCGCATGGCGCCGCTTCACCACCACTTCGAAAAGAAGGGATGGCCGGAGCCGACGGTCGTCATCCGCTTCTGGATCATCGCGTCAATCCTGGCGCTCGCCGGACTATCGACGCTCAAGGTGAGGTGAGCGTGATCGACCTCTTCCCCTTCGCCGGTCTGCCTGTCGCCGTTTTCGGTCTTGGAAAATCCGGGTTGGTCGCCGCGCGTGCGCTGGCGAAAAGCGGCGCCGATCCCTGGGCGTGGGACGACAACGAGGATCGCCGCGCCGAGGCGCGCGCCGCCGGCGTGAAGCTCGTCGATCTCTATAGCTGCGACTGGCGAGATCTCACCACGCTGGTGATCAGCCCCGGCATTCCGCACACGCATCCCAAGCCGCATCCGCTCGCCGCGCTGGCGCGAAAGCACAATGTCGAGATCATCGGCGACATCGAGCTGCTGGCCCGCTCGCAGCGCACCGCGAGCTATATCGGCGTCACCGGCACCAACGGCAAGTCGACCACGACTGCTCTCATCGGCCATCTGCTGCGCCGGGCCGGACGCGTCGTCGAGGTCGGCGGCAATATCGGCACGCCGGCCCTGGCGCTTGACGCCCTCGGGCCGGAGGGCACCTTCGTGCTGGAGATGTCGTCGTACCAGCTCGAGATCACCGTCTCGATCACCTTCGACATCGCCGTCCTCACCAACATCACGCCCGATCGCCTCGACCGTCACGGCGGCATGGACGGCTATGTCGCCGCCAAGCGCCGCATCTTCCACCGGCAGACGCGCCCACGCGCCGCGGTGATCGGCGTCGACGACGAGCATTGCCGGCGC
>JACQDQ010000227.1 GCA_016201015.1 Pseudomonadota bacterium
GTGCTGGTCGCCGTAGCGGCTGCCGGTGTCGTGGTCGTCGGCGCCCTGCTGATCGAGCCGTCGACGGCCAAGGCGACGCGGGCGACAATTTACAAGAATCCGCAATGCGAGTGTTGCGAGGTGTACGCCGCCTATCTGCGGCGCCACGGATACGATGTGACAGTGATCCCGACGCACGACCTGCCGCTGATCAAGAGAGAGCATGGCGTGCCGACGGAACTCGACGGCTGCCACACCACGCTCGTCGGCAACTACGTGATCGAAGGCCATGTGCCGGTCGCGACGGTGGACAAGCTTCTCAACGAAAAGCCGGGCATCAAAGGCATCTCGCTGCCCGGTATGCCCGAAGGGTCTCCCGGCATGACAGGCAGCAAGCGCGAGCCGCTCACGATCTACGAGATCGGGGATCGTCCGGCACGCGTCTACGCGGTCGAATGAGACGCCTTCGTCGACACTGAACCGAGATTGAGGGCACCGACGCGGGAATGAGGGACGCACATGATGGACAGCATGGGTATGATGTCGGGCGGCGGCATGATGATGTGGGGCATGGGCCTGATCGGTCTCCTCATTCTTGTCGTGCTGGTTCTCTCTGCTGCCGCCCTGATCAAATATCTCTTCTTCACACGCCGGGGAGGCGATCGTGACTGAGGTCGTCGCAACGAGAAGCGCCGTCGGCCGGCGGCTTGTCTATGTCGTGCCGATCACGGTCTTTGCGCTCGTCACGGCCATGTTTGCGATCGGCTTGACCCTCACGCCGGGCGAGATCCCGTCGGCGCTGATCGATAAGCCGGTGCCCGAATTCGCCTTGCCGCCGGTCAAGGGACGCACACTCGGCCTTTCCAGCGCCGATCTCCGTGGCGAGGTCTCGCTGGTCAACGTGTTCGCCTCCTGGTGCGTTGCCTGCCGCGCCGAGCACCCGCTCCTCATGCGGCTCAAGGCCGAGGGCGACGTGCCGGTTCACGGCCTCAACTACAAGGACCAGCCGGATGATGCGGCGGAGTGGCTCGACACGCGGGGGGATCCGTATACGCGTACCGGCGTGGACCTCGACGGCCGTGTCGCCATCGACTGGGGCGTCTACGGCGTGCCCGAGACCTTCGTGATCGGGAAAGACGGGCGGATCGCCCACAAGCATATCGGTGCGCTGACGCAGAATGACCTCGACCGGACGATCCTGCCCCTGATCAGCCGACTGCGGGAGAACCGGCCAGGCCCAAACGCCACGAGCGTTCGTTAGCCCAGCACATGCGGAAAAGGCGATGAATCAACATCAACATCAATATTTCCGAAGGATGCTCGTTGTCGGGACGGCAGCGGCCGTCGTGATCGCCGCCGCTTGGCTCATCGAGCACGCCGCAACGGCGTTGATCGCCAATCGTGCCAATCCGACAACCTCCGTTCCCGCCATATCCGATCTTGTGTCCGTGTCGGCGGGCACCTCCGGCGTCCCGTTACTTGACCATCCGCGCGCGGTCCCCGATATCCGTTTCGCCGACGGCGATGGCCGCGCCCGATCCCTCGCGGACTTCCGCAGCAAGGTCGTGCTGCTCAACGTGTGGGCTACGTGGTGCGGGCCGTGCCGCGAGGAGATGCCGACGCTGGACCGCCTCCAGGCGACGCTCGGCGGCCCTCGCTTCGAGGTCGTCGCGCTCTCGATCGATCGCGCCGGTCCCGACGTCGTGCGGAAATTCTTCGGCGAGATCGGCGTCGAGAACCTCGCCCTCTACATCGACAGCACCGGCAAGGCGTCGCGCGATCTTGCCATCGTCGGCCTGCCGACAACGCTCCTGATCGACGCAGAAGGTCGCGAGATCGGCCGTCTCATCGGTCCGGCCAAATGGGACGCGCCGGAAATGGTGACATTCCTGCGGAGCCGCCTGCCCGGCGAAACCGGTTCATTGACGCCCGGCTCTTCGAATGGGCGGCGCGACGGCGCGGCCGTCGCAACACGCCGCCACGGCGGCGGCCGACTCGCCGATCTTGACCATCCCGTTACTGGAAACACCACCTCCCCAATAAGCAAGGAAGGAGCTTCTTCATGACCAACCCCGGACCATCCGAAACGGCTGACGCGTCGCTGACGCGCGACCTGATCTATGCGGCCCGCTACTATCTCGGCGGCCGCCGCGGCCTCTTGATCCTGGCCGGCGCCGCGATTGTCGGCGGCCTCGCGTTCAACTGGACCTGGCTCGCCGCAGCCGGTATCGCGCCGCTCCTGATCGGCGTGCTTCCTTGCGTCGCCATGTGCGCGGTCGGTCTCTGCATGAACCGGATGAGCGGGCGGTCATGCTCGACGGAAGCGACGCCTGAGAGGAAGACCGAGCCCACGGCAGAAGGCGCGCCAGTCGATATGCGCACCGCGACCGCGGACATTCGTCCGGGCCGTTCCGGCGATGGTCTCGCCAGCGGCACATTCGCCGCCCCCGCTACCGCCTCCGAACTGGAACCTCTCAAGCATAAGGAGCAAGCCAATGCGTAATTCCCTCAACACCCGTGCAGTCATCTTCGCGCTCGTCGCGGGCCTTGCCATGGCACCCGCGCTCTACGCCGAAGACTCGCAAAGCCGCTCGACGATGGGTCCGGGTACGACGGGCCAGGGCGGCATGATGGGTCAGGGCGGGATAACGGGCCAAGGCGGAATGATGGGTCAGGGCGGGATGATGGGCCAGGGCGGGATGATGGGTCAGGGCGGGATGATGGGCCAGGGTGGGATGATGGGCGGAGGTGGAATGATGGGCGGCTCGGGGAAGCCCAATGAACAGTGGCGCAAGGCCCCACCCGCGACGCCTGATAGGAACGGCTGACGGCTGCAGCCTTGACGGGCTTGCCACCCAGTACCGGTGGCGGGCCGACATTTCTAGGTTCCGGAGTCAAGGTGTAACGATGGCGCTTCTGCGTCTGGCCTTCGCATTGATTGTTGCCGCGATATTCGCCCCCGCGGCCTCGGCGCACTCGCTCAAGGATGTCGAGACCACGCTGGGGGACAAGGAGCAATTCTTTCAACCGATCGACAAAGAGGCACCAAGCTTCACGCTGCGCGACGCCGACGGCAACACGGTACGGGTCGCGGATTTGCGCGGCAAAGTCGTCGTCTTGCATTTCATCTACGCCCGCTGTCCCGATGTCTGCCCGTTGCATGCCGACCGCATCGCCGAAATCCAGGCGATGGTGAACAAGACGCCGATGAAGGAGCAGGTGCAGTTCATCAGCGTTACCACCGACCCGGTCAACGACACCGCCGAGGTGCTGCGCGACTACGGACCCGCGCACGGCCTCGACAAAGTCAACTGGACGTTCCTGACCACCACGCCGGAGCAGCCGGAAGACACGACCCGTAAGCTCGCCGCAGCCTTCGGGCACAAATTCACCAAGACCGAGGACGGCTACCAAATGCATAGCGTGGTGACGCACGTGATCGACAGGGAGGGGCGCTGGCGCGCCAACTTCCACGGCCGGAAGTTCGAACCGGTCAATCTCGTGCTGTTCGTCAACGCCCTCGTCAACGACGTGCAAACCCCGCACGGCCATCGAGAGCGCAGCCTGTGGGAAAAGGTCAAAGCATGGTTCTAAAGATGCCCGGACCCACGGGTGCGCTACGCAAGCCGCGACGGCGGACAAAACTGGGCTCGAATCGGGGAGCGGCTCGGACATTGAACGGATATCGCGTCTACGGCGACGCCGACGTCCAGACGCTGCGCTTCATCCGGCGCGCCCGCAGCCTCGGATTCACAGTGGAGGACGTATCCAACCTGCTTGCGCTGTGGAGCGATCGTCGGCGCACGAGCCCCGAGATCAAGGCGCTTGCAGCCAGGCGTATTTCAGACATCGAGCGCAAGATGCGGGAGCTCGAGAGCCTCAAGCGGGCGCTCCTCGATCTCGCGGAGCGCTGCCGCGGCGATGACCGGCCCGACTGCCCGATCATCGACGAGCTGGCCGGCGCGGACGCCAACGACCCGGTGGCGACGCGAAAATGGCTCCGGCTCGGCCTGCGCGCCGCCAGGATCTGACAGGGGACTTTCGATGGCCGATCGACGGAAGCTCCCGAGACAGCGCGTCGGATGGCTCCTCTTACCGTTACTTCTCGTTGGTGCGGCAGGCATCTGGTTCGCCACGGATCCCGGCTTCCGCGCAGCCCGAGATGCGCCTGACGCCGCGTCGAGCCGCCCGCAGGACGAGTTCGAGCGGCGCGTCCGCGCCTACCTTCTCGACAACCCGGAGGTCATCGTCGAGGCGATGCAGCGCCTGCAGGCGCGCCAACGCGCTGCCGAGCTGGATGAGACGCAGATGCTTCTCGAAGCGCACGCCGAAGAGGTGTTCCGCGATCCCGCGAGTCCCGTCGGCGGGAATCCGGAAGGCGACGTAACGCTCGTCGAGTTCTTTGACTACAACTGTCCCTACTGCCGACGCGTCGCACCGGTAATGGCCGAGGTCGAAGCCGCCGACCCGCGGCTTCGCGTCGTCTACAAGGAGTTCCCCATTCTCGGCCCGAACTCCCTGTTCGCTGCCAAGGCAGCACTTGCCGCCGATGGGCAGGGCAAGTACGTCGCCTTCCACAGGGCGCTCATGCAGACGCAGGGCGCGGCTGCCGAACCCACGGTTCTCAAGCTCGCAGCCGAGATCGGACTGGATGTGGCGCGCCTCAGAAACGACATGGAGCGCCCGGAGATTCAGGCCTCGATCGAGCGCAACCTCGCGCTTGCGCAGGCGCTCCGCATCAACGGCACTCCCGGCTTTGTCATCGGCGACGGGATCATCCGCGGCGCAGCCGACCTTACTACGCTGCAGGCGCAAATCCGCGAGGCACGGAAACGGAAATAGGGATGCCAGAAATCTCGAACATCGGTCTGCTGACCGCCTTCGCGGCGGGGGTTGTCTCGTTCCTGTCGCCATGTGTCCTGCCGCTGGTGCCGGGTTACGTTTCATACGTCGCCGGCCGATCCGTGGCGGAGCGGGCGGAGGGCGGTGCGACGGCGCTGCGGCTCCCGGCGGTTGGGCTCGGCGTCTGCTTTGTGTTGGGATTCTCGACTATCTTTGTAGTCCTCGGTGCAAGTGCGACGGCTCTCGGCCAACTCCTCCTTGCCTACCGCTACGAGCTCAACATTGTCGGGGGCACAATTGTCATCGCCTTCGGGCTATTTATGCTCGGCCTGGTGCATCTCTCCTGGTTGCAGCGCGACATCCGCTTTCATGCGGCGATTCCGGGAGGCCGCCCTGTCTCCGCCTACATCTTGGGCCTCGCCTTCGGCTTCGGCTGGTCGCCGTGTATCGGTCCGGTTCTGGGCGCCATCCTGACCGTAAGCGCCGCCTCCACCACGGTCGGCGGCGGCGTTGCGTTGCTGGGCGTCTACTCGCTCGGACTTGGCGTGCCGTTCCTGCTCGCGGCGCTGTTTACGAACGGCCTCGCGGCGCGCCTCAGAACGATCAGACTTCTCGGCCGAATCCTGCAGCTCGTCGCAGCGGGGATCATGATCCTCATGGGAATTGCCATGATTACCGGACGTCTCTCGACGTTCACCTATTGGCTGCTCGACACCTTTCCAGCCCTAGGCAACATCGGTTAGCCAGGCGAGGCTCGTTCACCAGCCGCCCGTCGTTACATCGCCGTGATGCGATCATGACCGCCCGTTAACCGCCGACTTGATCGCACAGCTCGGCGACAGTGCGCGTGAGCAGCGCGAGATCGGCTTCGCGCGACAGGCGGTGATCGCCGTCCTTGATCAGCGCAATTCGCACGTCAGCGCTGGCGAGCTTCTCGGCGAGCGCCAGCGAGCACTGCCACGGCACGTCGGGATCCTGCATGCCATGCAGCAGCCGCACCGGCCGATCGACAGCAATCGGCCCGCGCAGCAGCAGGAGACGCCGCCCGTCCTCGATCAGGCGGCGGGTGATGGCGTAGGGCTGATCGCTATAGGCGGAAGGCTCGTAGATAACGCCGTCGCGCTCGAGCTGGCGGCGCTGCGCCGGTGCCAACCTCGCCCAGATCAGGTCTTCGGTGAAATCGGCGGCGACGGCGATACCGACGAGGCCGGCGACGCGGTCCGGCCGCGCCCGCGCGACGAGCAGCGCGATCCAGCCGCCCATGCTCGAGCCGACGAGGATCTGCGGCCCGTCGCTGGCGCGGTCGATGGCGGCGAGCGCATCTTCCGTCCAGTGGCCGATCGTGCAGTCTTCGAACCGGCCGGGCGATTGGCCGTGGGCGCGGTAATCGAAGCGGAGAAACGCCTGGCCGCGCGTCCGGCACGCAGCCTCGAGCGCCAGCGCCTTGGTGCCGGTCATATCCGATCGGAAGCCGCCGAGAAAGATCACGCCGGGGGACTTGCCGGCCGTTCTGTGATAGGCGATAGAGACGCCGGAGCCCGCATTGAGGAATGATGGCGCCGGCAGCGCGGCGCCCGCGGTGGCTACGTTCATGGACCGGCGCGTGCCAAGGATCGACGACCAATCATGCGCGACGGCAGCGACTCTAGCATGCAGATTGCGACGCCGGAACCATCCTCATCGGCGCATGCGCCGACGGTACTGCAGGTACTGCCGAGCCTGGTGACCGGCGGAGTCGAGCGCGGCACGGTCGACATTGCCGCCGCGCTGGTGCAGGCCGGCTGGCGCGCGGTCGTGGCCTCGGCCGGCGGATCGATGGTGCGCGAGGTGGAGCGCGTCGGCGCGAAGCATGTCGCGCTGCGCGTCGACTCGAAAAATCCCCTGGTGGTCCGCAAGAATGTCGGCCGGTTGCTCGACATCATCGCGCGCTTCGACATCGACATCGTGCACGCGCGCAGCCGCGCGCCGGCGTGGAGCGCCTATCGCGCCGCGCAGCGCGCCGGCAAACCCTTCATCACCACCTTTCACGGCACCTACAACGCCGGCAACCGCCTGAAGCGCTGGTACAACTCGGTGATGACGCGCGGCACCCGCGTGATCGCGATCTCGGAATTCATCGGCGCCCATGTCGTCGCCGAATACGGGGTCGATCCCGCACGCGTGCGCGTGATTCCGCGCGGTATCGACTTGACGCGCTTCGATCCGCGGCGCGTGGCGGCGGAGCGCGTCATCCGCTTGGCCAAGGATTGGCGGCTGCCCGACGGCGCGCCGATCATCATGCTGCCCGGGCGACTGACGCGCTGGAAGGGGCAGACCGTGCTGATCGAGGCGCTGGCGCGGCTCGGCCGTCGCGACATCTGCTGTCTGCTCATCGGCTCCGACCAGGGACGGGTAAGCTATCGCAAGGAGCTGCTGCGCCTGATCCGCGCGCGCGACCTCGAGGGCGTGGTGCGCGCGGTCGATCACTGTCGCGACATGCCGGCCGCGTTCATGCTCGCCGATGTCGTCGTCTCGGCCTCGACCGATCCCGAGGCCTTCGGCCGCATCGTCGCCGAGGCACAGGCGATGGGCCGTCCGGTCATCGCCCCCGATCACGGTGGGGCACGCGAGATCGTGGTGCCGGGCGAGACCGGCTGGCTGGTGCAGCCGGGCGACGTCGAGGCGCTCACGGCGGCGCTCGACGAGGCGCTGACGCTCGATCGCGCGCAGCGCGAGGTCCTGTTCGTGCGTGCGATCGAGCGTGTGCGCAGCCGCTTCAACCGCGAGGCGATGTGCGCGGCCACGCTCGATATCTATTCCGAGGTGCTGGCTGAGGCGGCGGGTCCGGGTCGTTGAGCACGCGCGTCTTGGTGATCAAGTTCGGTGCGCTCGGCGACGTCGTTCAAGCGCTGGGCCCGCTGGCGGCGATCCGGCATGCGCACCGGGAGGCGCGGATCACCGCGCTGACCGCGCCGCCCTTCGCCGACCTGCTTGCGGCCTCGCCCTATGTCGACGAGGTGTGGGCCGATACCCGCCCGCCCGTCTGGCGCGTCGACGCGCTGGTCGCGCTGCGCCGCCGGCTGCGCCGGGCACGATACGCGATGGTCTACGACCTGCAGACCTCGGCGCGGAGCGGCTGGTATTTCCACTTGCTGGGTCCGGGCGCGCGACCGCCTTGGTCGGGTATCGCGCGCGGCTGCTCGCATCCGCACGCCAATCCGGCACGTGACGGCATGCATACGCTCGACCGCCAGGCCGAGCAGCTCGGGATGGCCGGGATCGCCGTGACGCCGCCGCCGGACGCGAGCTGGCTCACCGCCGATATCGGCCGCTTCGACTTGCGCCCGCCCTTTGCGCTGCTGGCGCCGGGCGGTTCGGCGGACCGACCGGCGAAGCGCTGGCCGGTCGAACGCTACGCGGCCCTGGCGCGCGGGCTCGCGGCGCGCGGCATCACGCCGGTTGTTCTTGGCACCGCGGCGGAGCGGCCGCTCGCGGCGGCAATCGTTGCGGCCACGCCCGGCACGCGCGATCTCACCAGCCAGACGAGCCTCGGCGAGATCGCCGCACTCGCGCGCGCGGCCGTGGTGGCGGTCGGCAACGACACCGGGCCGATGCATCTGATCGCCGTGGCCGGCGCCCCGTCGGTCGTTCTGTTCTCGGCCGAATCCGATCCCGCGCTCTGCGCGCCGCGCGGCCCCGCCGTGCGCGTGCTGCGCCGTCTCGCGCTCGCCGACCTGCCGGCGGCGGAGGTGGAGGCGACGCTGCGGTCCATCGCCGGCATGCGTTGAGCGCGATCGGGCATCCTCCGTCGCGCGGCCGGCCGCGGCGGGGCACCGCGGGTCCCAAGGACCGCAACGCGGTCGTCGCATTTCTCAAGCGCCATCTCGCCGCGTAGCAACGACCGACGCAGCCGCCGTGCCTTGACAGGCGGCGGATTCCTTCTAGATTGCGGCGAATTCACGTGATTTTCTCCCGTATCGGTAGGGTCATATGGTGGCGATCCGGCTGCCCGACGGCAGCACGAAGAATTTTCCTGGCGCGGTGACGGGCGCCGAGGTCGCGGCGGCGATCGGCCCCGGGCTGGCGCGCGCCGCGCTTGCCATGAAGATCGACGGCGCGCTGGCCGATCTGAAGACGGTCATCGCGCGCGACGCCGCGGTGGAGATCGTCACCGCGAAATCGCCCGAGGCGCTCGGCCTCATCCGCCACGACGCCGCGCATGTGCTCGCCCAGGCGGTGCAGGAGCTCTATCCCGGCACCCAGATCACCTTCGGCCCGGCGATCGAGGACGGATTTTATTACGACTTTGCGCGCAACGACACCTTCACGCCCGAGGATTTTCCGAAGATCGAGGCGCGGATGCGCGAGATCGTCGACCGCAATCTCGACATCGCCCGCGAAGTGTGGTCGCGCGACGACGCGGCGCGCCATTTCGCGCAGATCGGCGAAAAGTACAAGGCCGAGTGGGTGCGTGAGATTCCCGACGGCGAGGACATCTCGATTTACCGCCAGGGCGACTGGCTCGACCTCTGCACCGGCCCGCATCTGCCGTCCACCGGCAAGCTGCCGAAGGCCTTCAAGCTTACCAAGGTGTCGGGCGCCTATTGGCGCGGCGATGCGCGCAACGCGCAGCTGCAGCGCATCTACGGCACGGCATGGGCGAGCGAGGAGCAGCTCAAGGCCTATCTGACGCGGCTGGAAGAGGCGGAGCGGCGCGACCACCGGCGGCTTGGCCGCGAGATGAACCTGTTTCATTTGCAGGAGGAGGCGGCCGGCGCGGTGTTCTGGCATCCCAAGGGCTGGACGCTGTTCCGCACGCTCGAATCCTACGTGCGCATGCGCCTCGATCGCGACGGCTATGCCGAGGTGAAGACGCCGCAGATCGTCGATCGCAAGCTGTGGGAGGCCTCGGGCCACTGGGACAAGTTCAAGGACGCGATGTTCCTGGCGACGCCGCGCGCCGAGGGTGCCGCGGCCGAGGACGGCGGGCGTGTCTACGCCATCAAGCCGATGAACTGCCCGGGCGCGGTGCAGATTTTCAAGCAGGGCCTCAAGAGCTATCGCGACCTGCCGTTGCGGCTGGCGGAATTCGGCGCCTGCCACCGCTACGAACCGTCGGGCGCGTTGCATGGCATCATGCGCGTGCGCGCCTTCACCCAGGACGACGCGCATATCTTCTGCACCGAGGACCAGATCACCGCGGAGAGCATCCGCTTCTGCGATTTGCTGCGCTCGGTCTACGCGGATTTGGGCTTCACCGACGTGCATGTGAAGTTCTCCGACCGGCCGCCGGTGCGCGCCGGCACCGACGCGATCTGGGACAAGGCCGAACGCGCCCTCGAAGAGGCGTCCAAGGCGGCGGGGCTCGAGACCACGCGCAATCCGGGCGAGGGCGCCTTCTACGGACCCAAGCTCGAATTCGTGCTGCGCGACGCGATCGGCCGCGACTGGCAGTGCGGCACGCTGCAAGTCGACTTCGTGCTGCCCGAACGGCTCGACGCCACCTATATCGGCGAGGATGGGCAGAAGCATCGGCCGGTGATGCTCCATCGCGCCATGCTCGGCTCCTTCGAGCGGTTCATGGGCGTGCTGATCGAGCACTTTGCGGGTCGCCTGCCGCTGTGGCTGGCGCCCGTCCAGGCGGTGGCCGCGACGATCGTTTCGGATGCCGATGCCTATGCACGCGAGGCGGTCGCGCAGATGCAGGCCAACGGGCTGCGCGTCGAGCTCGACCTGCGCAACGAGAAGATCGGCTACAAGGTGCGCGAGCACACGCTCGCCAAGGTGCCGCTGCTCTTCGCCATCGGCCGCCGCGAGGCGGAGAAGCGCACCGTGGCGCTGCGGCGGCTCGGCTCCGAGGCGCAAGAAACCCTTGCGCTTGACGAGGCCATCGCTAAAGTCAGGAACGAGGCGCAGGTACCGCGCGCCGCGCGTTAACCGCGCCTTAATCATGTCGTAACCAAGCTGCTCTCGCCGGTGACAGGCCATCTGCGGCGAGGCCGGCGTAAGAGAAGGAGAAGTCTCGATCGCTCGATACTCGATGGAGTCCGCGCCGGCCAAAGACGGCCCGCGCATCAACGACCAGATCGACACGCCAACGATTCGGCTGGTCGATCAGACCGGGGGGATGGTGGGAGTGGTGACCCTGCACGAGGGTCTGCAAAAGGCCTACGAGGCCGGCCTCGATCTCGTCGAGGTTTCTCCCAATGCCGATCCGCCCGTCTGCAAGCTGCTCGATGTGGGCAAATACAAGTACGAGATCCAGAAAAAGAAGAACGAAGCCCGCAAAAAGCAGAAGGTCATCGAGATCAAGGAGATCAAGATGCGGCCGGGCATCGACGACCATGACTACGAGGTGAAGCGCCGCTCGATGGTTCGCTTCCTCGAAGAGGGCGACAAGGTCAAGGTGACCTTGCGCTTTCGCGGGCGCGAGATGGTGCACCAGGAGCTCGGCGCCAAGGTCCTCGATCGCGTCAAGGCCGATCTCGCGGAAATCGCCAAGATCGAACAGACGCCGAGAATGGAAGGCCGCCAGATCACCATGGTCATGGCGCCGAAATAGCGCGTTGGCGGAGCGCGCGGCCTTGCGCTTCACGACGGTCGACTTAGGCTCGGCTTGACCTATCTCAACGCCGGGTATCGCGCGGCGATATGGTCTGGCTTGCGAGCCCAGATGCTGGGCGCGGTGCGGTGGTTGTTGACGGCCAGGATGTGCACGAGGGGGCCCACGCCGTGACGATGAAGACGATCCTGGTGCACCTCGCCGATGACGCGGACTGCGCCGGACGCCTGCGCGCCGCTCTCGCCTTCGCCAGGCACTTCGGCGCGCATGTCAGCGGCGTCTACACCTCGCCGCGGCCCGAGCCGCCGCCAGTGCTGCTCGGCCGTGGCGCATCGCTCGGGTTCGTCGATGAGGCGGCGGCGCTTCTGCGCAAACACGCCGCTGCGAGCGAATCGATGTTTCGCAAGAGCTGCGACGCGGAGAACGTGCCGCATGATTGGCGTCACGAGTTGGGCGATCCCACCGATTCTCTGGCCCGCCGGCTGCACTATGCGGACGTCGCATTCGTCAGCCAGTCGGCGCCGAACGCCGTGAAGGCGGCGGCGCTGCTCTATCTGCCCGACCATCTGGCGATGATGGCCGATGGTCCGGTTGTCGTCATGCCGCACGGCGCGCCACCGCGCTCGCTGGGACATGTCGTGCTGATCGGTTGGAAGCCGTGTCGCGAAGCTGGCCGTGCGGTGCGCGATGCCCTGCCGGTTCTCGCGGCGGCCGATCGCGTCGCGATCCTCACGGTCGGCAAAGGCGAGGAGCTGCGGGAGTCCGGGGCGGCGCTCGCGGCGCGGCTCAATCGTCAGGGCATCGCCGCCGAGCCACATCACCGCGACGCAGCGGATAACGAGGCCGCTGCCGCCCTCCTCGACGAGGCCGGCCGCATGGAAGCCGATCTCGTGGTCATGGGCGCCTATGGCCGCTCGCGGTTGAGCGAACTGGTGCTGGGCGGCGTCACGCGCCACACGCTCGCCGCGATGCGGGTGCCGGTCCTGATGTCGCATTAGTCGCCCGTGAGGCCGGCCTTCCAAGGTTTCCAAAGGCTTAGCTTCAGGCGCGAGCGACGATAAGCCTTGCGTCGGCGGCGGCCGCCCGCTATAAACGCGGCCTTGCGCGAGCGGCCACGGCCGGGCTCGATGAGCCCCTGCGGGCATGCCCAACCGCTCGCAATCAAGGGCCTTCGCGGCCCTTCACTTATGCGACGGAGGTACCAAATGCCCAAGCTCAGGACGAAGTCGAGCGCGAAGAAGCGCTTCGGCTTGACCGGACGCGGCAAGGTGAAGAGGGCGCACGCCTTCAAGCAGCACAATCTGCGCAAGCGCTCGAAGGATATGAAGCGCAAGGCGCGGGGCACGACTCTGCTTGCTCCTGGCGATGCCGCCAAGATCAAGCGCCATTTCCTGCACGTCTGAGGAAGGGAGCGCGCCATGGCACGCGTCAAACGGGGCGTTGCGGGACATGCCCGTCACAAGAAGGTGCTCGAGCTGGCCAAGGGCTATGTCGGCCGCTCGCACAATACATTTCGCCCGGCGCTCGAGAAGGTCGAGAAGGGGCTGCGCTATGCCTACCGCGACCGGCGCAACAAGAAGCGCGACTTCCGCCGCTTGTGGATTTTGCGCATCAACGCCGGCGCGCGCGCCGAGGGCCTCACCTATTCGCAATTCGTCGCCGGTTTGAAGCGCGCCGGCATCGCGCTCGACCGCAAGGCGCTCGCCGACATCGCGGTGACTGACCCGGCCGGCTTTAGCGGCTTAGTCGCCCAGGCCAAGGCCGCCCTGGGGTCCGCCGCCTAATCGACGGAGGACTCGACCGCAAAAAGGGGAGGCCTGGCTCCAGTCAGGCCTCCCTTTTCGTTTTTGGGAAATTGTGAGCACGCACATGTTGGACGAAGTCGAAAAGATACGGCGCGTTATCGGCGGGGCGATCGCCGCCGCTGCTGCGCAAGCCGATCTCGAGGCGCTGCGCGTCGATGCGCTGGGCCGCAAGGGACGGCTGACCGAGCTGATGAAGGGTCTCGGCCGGTTGCCGCCCGAGCAGCGTCGCCAGGCCGGCGCAACGCTGAACGCGCTCAAGGACGAGCTCACCGCCGCGATCGAGGCGCGCGCCAAGGCGCTTGCCGCGTCCGAGCTGACGCGCCGGCTCGACGCCGAGCGCGTCGACGTGACGCTGCCGGTCCGGCCGCAGCCCGAGGGCCGCATCCATCCCATCTCGCAGACCATCGACGAAATGGTGGCGATCTTCGGCGAGATGGGCTTCAAGGTCGCCGAGGGGCCGGACATCGAGGACGATTTCCACAACTTCACCGCTCTCAACATTCCGCCCGAGCATCCGGCGCGGCAGAGCCACGATACGTTCTATCTGGCAGGCGATGGAGCGGCCGCCCCCAAGCTGCTGCGCACGCATACCTCGCCGGTGCAGATCCGCACGATGAAGGCGGAGAAGCCGCCGATCCGCATCATCGTGCCGGGCCGTACCTATCGCGTCGACTACGACGCGACGCACTCGCCGAACTTCCATCAGGTCGAGGGTCTGGTCGTCGACACGACGACGCATATGGGCCATCTCAAGGGCTGCCTCGTCGAGTTCGTGCGCGCCTTCTTCGACGTCGCCGACTTGCCGGTGCGCTTCCGCCCGAGCTACTTCCCGTTCACCGAGCCATCGGCCGAGATGGACATCGGCTGCTCGCGCGCCGGCGGCGAGCTCAAGCTCGGCGCCGGCGGCGACTGGCTGGAGATCCTCGGCTGCGGCATGGTCCATCCCAAGGTTCTGGCCAATTGCGGCATCGATCCCGCCGAATATCAGGGCTTCGCCTTCGGCATGGGGATTGAGCGCGCGGCGATGCTCAAATACGGCATTCCCGATCTACGCACCTTTTATGAGGCGGATTTGCGCTGGCTCAAGCACTACGGCTTCCTGCCGCTCGAGATGCCGAGCATGGTCGGGGGGCTGGCGCGATGAAGTTCACCCTCGGCTGGCTCAAGACCCATCTCGAGACAAGCGCCTCGCTCGCGGAGATCACCGGCAAGTTGACGATGATCGGACTCGAGCTCGAGAGCGTCGAAGACCGCGCGGCTGGGTTCGCGCCCTTCATCGTCGGCCATGTCGTCGAGGCCAAGCGCCATCCCGATGCCGACCGCTTGAGCGTGTGCATCGTCGACACGGGCCGCGAGCGCGTGCAGGTGGTCTGCGGCGCGCCCAACGCCCGCACCGGCATGAAGGGCGTGTTCGCGGCGTCCGGCACGACGATCCCCGGCACCGGGATGCAGCTCAAGGCAAGCACGATACGCGGCGTCGCCTCGCACGGCATGCTGTGCCCGGCGCGCGAGATGGGTTTGTCCGACGAGCACGAAGGCATCATCGATCTGCCCGCGGATGCGCCGGTGGGGCAGCCCTTCGCCGCCGTGCTCGGGCTCGACGATCCGGTCATCGACATCGCGGTCACGCCCAACCGCGCCGACTGCCTCGGCGTGCGCGGCATCGCTCGCGACCTTGCCGCCGCCGGCCTCGGCACGCTCAAGCCGCGCCTGGTCGAGCCGGTGGCCGGGCGGTTCAAGAGCCCGATCGGCGTCAGGTTCGATCTGGCGCCGGATATTGCCAATGCCTGCCCGCTCTTCGTCGGGCGGCTGATTCGCGGCGTGAAGAACGGCCCATCGCCCAAATGGCTGCAGGATCGCCTGGGCGCGATTGGCCTCCGGCCGATCTCGGCGCTGGTCGACATGACCAATTTCATGACGCTCGACGTCAACCGCCCGCTGCACGTCTTCGACGCGGATACGCTGGCGGGCGGCATCACTGTCCGCCTGGCGCGTGCCGGCGAGAAGGTGCAGGCGCTCAACGGCAAGGAATATGTGCTCGACGGCTCCGAGACGGCGATCGCCGACGACGACGGCGCGCTCGGCCTGGGCGGTGTCATCGGCGGCGTATCCTCGGGCTGCACCGAAGGCACGACCAACGTGTTCATCGAGGCGGCGCTGTTCGACCCCGTGCGCACCGCAGCCACCGGGCGGCGGCACCAGATCGTCTCCGACGCGCGTTACCGCTTCGAGCGCGGGCTCGATCTCGCGGCCGTTATCGAGGGCATGGAAGCGGCGACGCGCCTCGTCATGGAGCTGTGCGGCGGCGAGCCGAGCGAGCTCGTCGTCACCGGCAAGCCGCCGGACTGGCATCGCAGCTACGCGCTGCGGTTGGCGCGCATTCACGCGCTGGGCGGTGTCGATGTGCCGCGCGACGAGGCCGTGCGTATCCTTGCCGCGCTCGGCTTCGCCGTGGCAGTGGCGCAAGGAGGCGATGGCGTGCTCGCCGTGACGCCGCCCTCGTGGCGCGGCGACGTCCAGGGCGAGGCCGATCTCGTCGAGGAGATCGTCCGCATCCATGGCTATGAGCGCATTCCGGCGGTGCCGCTGCCCCGCGACACGGCGCTGCCGCTGCCGGCGCTCAACCCGCCGCAACGCCGGGCGCGCGATGCGCGCCGCGCTCTGGCCGGACTCGGCCTCACCGAGGCGGTGACGTTCTCGTTCATGTCGTCCGGCCACGCTGCCTTATTCGGGGCCGGTAACGCGGCGCTGCGCCTGGCCAACCCGATCAGCGCCGAGCTCGACATGATGCGGCCGTCGATCCTGCCCAATCTGCTGCTGGCGGCGAAGCGCAACGCCGATCGCGGGTTGACCGATGCCGGGTTGTTCGAGGTCGGCCCGCAATATTCCAACGACACCCCGTCCGGCCAGGCGCTGGTGGCGACGGCGTTGCGCAGCGGCGCCAGTTTCCCGCGCCATTGGGGTGCGCCGTCGCGCCCGATCGACGCCCTCGACGCCAAGGGCGATGCGCTCGGCCTCCTGGCGGCGCTCGGCCTTGCCATCGACAATGTGCAGGTGACGACCGACGCGCCCGGCTGGTACCACCCCGGCCGCTCGGGCGTGATGCGGCTGGGACCGAAGACGACGCTCGCTTATTTCGGCGAAATTCATCCGGCGGTGCTGGCCAAGCTCGACGTCAAGGGGCCGGCGGTCGGCTGCGAGGTATTCCTCGGCGCGCTGCCGCCGCCCAAGGCCAAGGCGTCGAAGGCGCGGCCGCTGCTCAGGCTGTCGCCGTTCCAGCCGGTGGAGCGCGACTTCGCCTTCGTGCTCGATGCCGGCGTGGCGGCAGAGCAGGTGATCAAGGCGGCGAAGTCGGCCGACAAGGCGCTGATCGCGGCGGTGTCGGTGTTCGACCTCTATCAGGGCAAGGGCGTGCCGGACGGCAAGAAATCGCTGGCAATTTCGGTCAAGCTGCAGCCGACGACGCGCACCTTGACCGACGCCGAGATCGAAGCGGTCGGCCAGCGCGTCGTCGCCGCGGTGATCAAGGCGACCGGCGCGACGCTCAGGGCTTGATGCCGGCCAAAATTCATCGTGGAGGTCGCATAGCGCCGCGGAGAATTCTGGTGTAGGGGCGGGTTTCAAACCCGCCCCTAGGGTTGTTGCAACGCCGCTCCGCACTCTCCGCGGTAAAATTCCACTTCACCGCGCGCCCTTGCCTTCCTTGAGGAAGGCACGCGCCTCGTCGAACAGCCAGTCGCGGAAGGCGGCGATCTTCGGCGTCGCGGCCGCGCTCTCTGGGCAGACGACGTAGTAGGCGTAGCGATCCGAGATGTTGAACGCGAAGGGGCGCATCAGCCGACCGGCGGCGAGGTCGTCGGCGGCGAGCGTGCTCTTGCCGAGCGCCACGCCCTGGCCGGCAATCGCGGCGTCGATGACGAGGTTCGACCCGTCGAGCCGCAAGCCGCGCGTCGGGTCGACACCGCTGACTCCGGCGGCGCTCAGCCACACCTCCCAACGCGGCGGCGTGAGATCGTCGCCCGGAATCTCGTCGTGCAGCAGCGTGTGGTGGCGCAGGTCTTCCGGCCGGCGCAGCGGATGCGGCCCCTTGCGTAGCTTGGGGCTGCACACCGGAAAGATGTCGTTGCCGAGCAGCCGCTCGCTGCGGAGCCCGGGATAGCGGCCGCGCCCATAACGGATGGCCATGTCGACATCGTCGCGCGCGAAATCGACGAGGCGGATTGCCGAGGAGATGCGGACATCGATGTCCGGCTGCCGTGCCTGGAAGCGATAGAGGCGCGGCACCAGCCATTTGGCGGTGAAGGACGGCGCCACGCTGACGGTCAGGATGCCGCGGCGGTCGCGCGCGCGCATCTGCTCGACCGCCGCCGCCAACCGGTCGAAGCCCTCGCTGAGCCGCGGCAAGAGGGCCTGTCCGGCATCGGTCAGTACGACCGCGCGGCTCAAGCGCCGGAACAGCTTAGCCTGCAGCAGCTCCTCCAGCGCCTTGACCTGATGGCTGATGGCGGCCGGCGTGACGGCAAGCTCGTCCGCCGCCTTGGACAGGCTCAGATGGCGGCCGGCGGCCTCGAAGGCGCGCAGGGAATTGAGCGGCGGCAGGCGGCGGCCCATGGCACCTTACAGATTAGGTTTTCTAACACATTATGTGATGAAAGATCGTTTGTCGCAAGCCCCCACGGCACATAAATCATAAGCCGAAGGCCACGGCATTTCGGCACATTCGCCCAGACCGAGCCATCTAGTGCTTAAGGAGAGCTAAAGCCATGTGGAGCGCTGTCGAACCGCATACATTCGAAATCCTGTCGGACGCGCCCGCCGCGCGGCCGCACCGGTTGCGCACCAGGTTCAACGCCGTCCTCGCGCTCGTTGCCCTGTGGCATCAGCGCGCCCGCGAACGGCGCGACCTCGCGCGCATGACGGTATACGACCTCAAGGATATCGGGCTCACCGCGTCCGACGCCGAGTTTCTGGCTTCCAAGCCATTCTGGCGGCCGTAGGTCGCCCGCTGAAGATAAGGAGTATCGCCATGCATGACGTGATCGGACGAAGCAGTTCACCGACGGCGAGCGCGGGCGAGCGGCGACGGATTACCGCCGCCGAGATGGATTACCACAAAGCGCGCGCGGAGCGCATGCGGACCGAGGCGATCGGCGAGGCATTGCGTCGCCTGGGCGCTGCGCTGCGCCGGCTCGCCGCGCCGCATCTTGGGGCGCATCCCGGTGCGAGGGTATTGCGATGATCGCGTTGCACTACGGGTTCCCGCTCGCCGACGGCTACGATATGGATCGCATCCGCGCGCGTGCCACCGAGAAGGGCCCGCTGTTTGACGGCTTGCCCGATCTTGCCTGGAAGGCCTTTCTTGGCCGCACGCGCGACGTGGACGGCAGCAACGAATACGCGACGTTCTATCTGTGGCGCGGCGCCGAGGCGGCATGCGATTTTCTACTCGGTGACAAGTTCCGTGCCGTGGTTCAGGCCTTCGGCCGGCCGCCGGTGCAGTGGTGGAACGTCGCGCGCTACCTCGCCGTCGACACCAGCATCTTGCCGCAGGCGGCGACGCTTGCCCGTCGCACTATTTCGCCGGGAGCCGATCCGGCAGCCGTGCTGGCCGACGAGGACGCACACGCCCGTGCCGGCCTTGGCCGTGACGGGCTGCATTCCTACATGATCGGCTTCGATCCCGCGCGGTGGGAGACCGTGCGCTTCACCCTATGGCACGGCGCCGCGGACATCTTCGAGCGGCCGCCGGGCAAGGCCTATGAGGTGCTCTACCTCGCGCGCGAGCATGGCGCTGCGCGCGAACGGGCGCACGTACGCAACCTTGCTGCTACTCCCCACCTGACGCTGTGAGGCCAATTCGGCGAGGATCGAACCGCGGCGGTCGCGGAGAAGCGCAGCGGAATAGCGCCCTGCATCCTCCGCGACAAGCCTTCTGGTGACGTGCCTACGCCCGCAATTCGAACAGCGGCGTGCGGAACTTGCGCTCGAAATAGCGATCGAGCTGCACCTTGCCGTCCGACAGGATGTGAAAGAACTTTGCGGCCAGGCGATTCGCCTCGCGGCGCACGCCGATTGCCTCGCCCGCGACGACGAGCTCGACGCCGGCGTCGGCCACCGTCAGGATGAACGGAAAGAAAGAGCGCTCGCCGAGCTGGCCGTCATAGGGCTGGATGGCGATGCCCGAGGCGCTGATGTCGCGGATGGGATAGGTGCGGCCGGCGATGATGATCGTGCTGTCGCCGAGGCTCAGGCGCGGCGTGGCGCGGCGGTCGGCGGGCGAGGAAGGGGGCGAAGCCGTGTCGGGATTTGCGTTGGGGGAATTCGTCTTGGCGGTGGGGCGTGTGCGCTCGGCGGTCATGTTTGAAGGTCTCTTGCGCGTTGGTCGTGTTGTCGTCTGTGGCGAGTCGATAGTGCCCGAGCGACCGTAAAGGCGGGATTAAGGACGTCGAGGTCGCGACCGAAATTGCGGCGCAGCGTCGCGACAGAGAGGCCCGCGGTTCAGGCTGACGACGCCATGAGCGTCGTCAGGCCCGCCGCCGCGTTCCTTATCTTGTGAGTAGGAGTTGCGCGCGCCCTTCGATTCGCGGATTTCTTGACGAAGAGCCGCGTCACGATGTCGCGGCGCTTAGTTCACCTTTACCCACTTGGCCAGATAGAAATTGTCGGCGCGATGCGTGATGTCGACGTTTCGTGCCATCGCCCAGGGAATCATCAGGTGATAGAGCGGAATATGGCCGAATTCGCCGTTGTGAATCGCGTGCGCCTCTTGGATGTACGCGGTCCGCTTCTCCGCATCGATCTCCCCCTGCACCTGCACGATGAGGTCGTCGACGCGGGGATTTGAGTAGCCCCCGGCGTTCCATGATCCGGCGCCGACCTTGCCGCGCGTCATGATGATGCCGCGCAACGTGTAAAGCGCGTCGAAGGTCGGCACGCCCCAGGAAACAGCATAGAAGCTGGTCTCCTGCTTGGCGTAGCGCTGGAATGTGATCGCCGGCGGGTTCAGATTGACCCGCACATCGATGCCGATCTGCGCCAGCATCGGCGCGACCGCGACACAGGTCTGCTCGTAGGTGCCGGTCGGGCAGTCGAGCGTCACCTTGAAGCCGTTCGCATAGCCGGCCTCGGCCAAGAGACGTTTGGCGCGCTCGCGGTCGAGCGGCGGCCGGCGGTCGGTGTCCTTCGCCCAGCCGGTGACGTATTGCGTCCACATCGAGCCCGTGGGCACCGCCTGGCCGCGCATGCGGGCCTTGATCGCCTCGATGTCGATGGCAACCGCCACCGCCTCGCGCACCCGCGCGTCCTTGAACGGATTCTTGCCCTTGATGTCGGAATTGGCCAACTCGTCGCTGTGCTGGTCCATGCCGAGGAACAGCGTGCGATTTTCCTGGCCGTCGATCACCTTGACGCGCGCGTCGCGGCGCAGGCGGTCGAGATCCTGGAACGGGACGAAATTGGTGAAGTCGATGTCGCCGGACAGCAGGGCCGAGACGCGGGTAGCGTCGTTGGCGATCGGCACTTGGATGAGCTGCTCGACATTCCCTTCGAACTCACCCCACCAGTTGGGGTTGCGCGCCATCACAGTGCGGGTGTCGGGCTCGCGCAGGCGCAAGACGAAGGGGCCGGTGCCCACCGCCTGGCGGCTTGCCGTCGTCTCCTCCTTCGCCGCGAAATTCTGCGGCGCCTCGCTCTTGTTCGCCTCCGCCCACGCCTTGTTCATGATGTAGATGCGCGTGAGCTTGTCGACCAGCACGGCATCCGGCTGGCGGGTGACGATGTCGACCGTCAGGTCGTCGACCCGTGCGACGTCGGCAACCGAGTCGATATAGATCGTGTAGTTCGAGGTCGGCGCCATCGCCCGCTTGATCGAGAAAACGACATCATCGGCGGAGAACGCGGCGCCGTTGTGGAAGCGCACGCCGGCGCGAAGGTGGAAGCGCCAGCGCGTCGGCTCGACGCGCTCCCAGCGCGTCGCCAGCGCCGGCACCGGCTTCAGCTCCTTGTCGCGGGTGACCAGGCAATCGTAGATCTGCTCGAGCGTCAAATTGTTGAGAAAGGCGTTGTTGGAGTGCGGGTCGAGCGTGGTGAAGTCGTTGTTGAGCGCGACGCGCAACGTCTTTCCTTGCGCGGCAGCCGGCAGCGGCGCCAGCGAAAGGCTGAGGAGAATCGTCGCGGCCACGACACCGGCGGTCCCTATTGATTTGGCCATTGAAATTTCCTTTCTTCAAAACCTGACCCAACACGCAAGTGTCCCGCAAGACTGGCCTGCAGCGCAAGGAGGCTGCGCGCCGACGGCGAGAACGTCGCCGGCGCGCCCGCCGCGACCGGCGTCCGGTCGCCGGGTTTGGCAAAAAATGTTCGCGCATGATCCATTTTAAACTTTTGTTCATCGGCGTCTTCGATAGTGGCTACATGTTGCGTGTGTATGCTTGCCTGACCCAGGAACACGATCTGGGCCTAGTCGTGCTTGCCGGGCTCATTTGCCTCTTTGCCTCGTTCGGGGCGACGAGCCTGATCTCCCGCTCCGCCAGCGCGAGCGGTCGCGCGCGCTATCTTTGGCTGGCCGCTACGGCCGTTGTCACCGGCAGCGGCATTTGGGCCACGCACTTCGTTGCCATGCTTGCCTTCCGGCCGAACCTGCCGATCGGCTACGACGTCGCATTGACCGTGCTGTCGGTGCTGATCGCCATCGGCGTTACCGGGCTCGGCTTTGCCATCGGCATGGTTGCAGACCCCCGCCGATCGTGGGCGATGCCAGCCGGCGGGGCGATCATCGCCATCGGCATTTTCAGCATGCATTACACCGGCATGGCCGCGATGCACGTGCCCGCGCTGGTCGAATACGACATGGCGCTGGTCATCGCATCATTGGTCATCGGCGTCGTTTTCGGCATCGGCGCGCTGCGTGTGGGCCGGTATTCCGGCGAATGGGGTCGTCAACTCGCCGGCGCCGGCCTGCTCACACTGGCGATTTGCGGTCTCCATTTCACGGCGATGGGCGCGGTCAGCCTCATCCCGACCACGCTTGTGCCGCTGCCGCAGGAGGCCATGCCCTCCGAATGGTTGGGCGTCGGCGTCGCGCTGACCTCGCTGGTCATTCTCGCCGCCGGTCTGACCAGCTCGGTCATCGACCAGCGTTTCGCGGCACGGTCCGCGCGCGAGGCCGCGCGCCTGCGGTCGACGATCGCGGAGCTGGAGGAGACCCAAGGCCGGCTTGAGGCGACGACGGTGGATCTCGAGAAGGCGCTTGAAGCCGCAGCCGCGAGCAGCCAGGCAAAGTCCCAATTTCTCGCGGCGATGAGCCACGAGTTAAGGACGCCGTTGAACGCCGTTATCGGCTTCGCCGACGTGCTGAAGGACAGCTTCTACGGCCCGCTCAACGAAAAGCAGTCCGAGTGCATCGAGGACATTCGCAGCGCCGGGGCCCATCTCCTCGGACTGGTCAATGATGTGCTTGACCTTTCAAAGATGGATGCCGGACGGTTTGATCTCGACCGAGAAGAGCTTGATATTTCCGGCCTGATCACTGGCGCGCTTGCTATGGTTTCTCAGCGCGCGGCTGCCGCCGGCGTTGCGCTCGGCAAGGAATTCTCCGCCGACGTGCCGGGCGTCTACGCCGACCAGCGTCGCCTCCGCCAAGTGCTCCTCAATCTACTCTCCAATGCGATCAAGTTCACGCCGAGCGGCGGGCGGGTACGGGTGTCCGCCTTTCGCCGTGGCCCGTCGACCGCTATTGCCGTCGCCGACACGGGCATCGGCATCGCGCCCGCGGACATACCGCGGGCGCTGGAGCGATTCCGACAGGTCGACGACGGGCTGGCGCGAAACTATGAAGGCACCGGGCTCGGCCTGCCGCTGTCGAAGCGCCTGATGGAGCTGCATGGCGGCACGCTCGAAATCGAAAGCGCCGTCGGCGTCGGCACGACGGTGACGATCACCTTCCCGGCCGAACAATCCGCGGCCACCCGCCAGGCCGCCTGATACTGCCGGCCTTCGGCCGCATCTACCCCCCGAACAGCATCGCGTTGAGCCCGCGGCCGGTGGTCAGCATGGCGAAGGCGCCGGCGCCGACCAGGCCGGCGAAGGTGCCGACCATGAAGCCGCGATGCGCGCGGACATTGCCGCGGCGGATGAAGTAGATGGCCGCGGCGAGGCTGATCAGCGTCCATACCGACAGCAGATGGATCCAACTGAAGCCGTGTCCCTGTGTGATCTGCCGGATGCCGAACGAGCTCAGCGCCACCGCCGCCATCAGCGCCGCCCAAGTCCGGCCCATGAGCTTATGCCTGGACGTGCCCTTGCGCGCCAGCAGTACCGCCGTGCCCAGCGCCAGCGCGATGAGGGCGGCGGCGAGGTGGACGGCGATGACCGGCGACATGGCGTCGATGCGTGCCTGCCGCCCGCCGCAATCACTCGGCCGGCTGGCCGTGCGGCGTCGCGGCGTCGGCCTCGCCCGCCGCCGCTTGGTCGGCGTGTCGGTGCGAGCGGGCGAGCAGCGTGTAGGCGGTCGGCACGATGAACAGCGTGAAGAAGGTGCCGACGAGCAGGCCGCCGACGATCACCCAGCCGATCTGCTGGCGGCTCTCGGCGCCGGCGCCGGCGGCGAGCGCCAGCGGCACCGAGCCGAGCACCATGGCGCCGGTCGTCATCAGAATCGGACGCAGGCGCAGCACGGCGGACTCGATCACCGCCTCGAGCTTCGTCTTGCCCTGCTCCTGCAGCTGGTTGGCGAACTCGACGATCAGAATGCCGTGCTTGGTGATGAGGCCGACCAGGGTCACCAGGCCGATCTGGCTGTAGACGTTGAGCGTGCCGCCGGTGAGGTGCAGCGCGAGCAGCGCGCCGGTGATCGAGAGCGGCACCGTCAGCATGATGATGAACGGATCGATGAAGCTCTCGAACTGCGCCGCGAGCACGAGATAGATGAAGGCGAGTGCCAGCAGGAACGTGATGTAAAGCCCGCCGGTCGACGTGCGGAATTCGCGGCTCTGCCCGGCGAGGTCGTTGACGATGTTGGGCGGCAGCTTTGCCGCCTGGGCCTGCAGAAAGGCGATCGCTTCGCCCAGCGTATAGCCCGGCGCCAAGGTCGCGGTGATGGTCGCCGAGCGCAGTTTGTTGAAGTGGTTGAGCTCCTTCGGCGCCACCGTCTCCGCGACCGAGACCAGGTTGGAAAGCGCCACCATCTCGCCGCCCTTGGCGCGCACATAGATCGACGAGATGTCGTTGGGATTGGTGCGGTCGACATCGGCCACCTGCACCACCACGTCGTACTGCTTGCCGTTCTGCTTGAAGCGCGTCACCTGGCGGCCGCCAAGCATGGTCTCCAGCGTGCGGCCGATGGTGTCGACTTCGATGCCGAGATCGGCCGCCTTGTCGCGGTTCACCTGGATGCGCAGCTCCGGCTTGTTGAGCTTGAGGTCGACATCGAGATTGGCGAGGCCGGGATTGGCCCGCGTCGCGGCGAGGAGGCGGTCGACCGCGCCCTGCAGCTCGGCATAGGGCGCCGAGGTCTGCAGCACGAACTGCACCGGCTTTTCGATCGGGCTCTGGCCGAGCGAGGGCGGATTGATCGGGAACGCGAGCACGCCGGGGATGAAGAACAGCTTCGGCCCGAGCTGGCCCACCACCTGCTGCTGACTGATCTGGCGCTCGCTCCAGTCGTTGAGGCGCACGAACGAGATCGCCTGCGTCACGACCGGGAAGCCGACCACCATGAAGAACTTCTCGACATTCTTCACGCCGGCGTAGATCTGCTCGATCGTCCGCGCGTAGCGGTCGGTGAAATCGATGGTCGAGCCCTCGGGCGCGATCGCGATGCCGACGATGGTCGCGCGGTCCTCGATCGGCGCCAGCTCGGAGCGCAGCGACGTATAGAGGAATCCGGCGGCGCCGGCGACCAGCAGCATGACCAGGATCACCGCCGCACGCACGGTGAGCGTCACCTTGAGCGCGGCGCGATAGCCGCGGTTGAGGGCTTGGAGCCCGCGATCCGAAATGCGGTAGAGCCAGCCGTGGCGCGCTTGATGTCTGAGAAAGAGCGAGCTCATCATCGGCGACAGCGACAGGGCGACGAAGCCGGAGACCAGCACCGCGCCGGCCAGCGTCAGCGCGAATTCGGTGAACAGCCGGCCGGTGCGGCCCTGCTGGAAGGCGACGGGCGCATAGACCGCCGCCAGCGTGATGGTCATCGCCAAGATGGCAAAGGCGATCTCCTTGGCGCCCTTGAGCGCCGCCTCGAACGGCGGCACGCCCCGCTCGACGTAGCGGCTGATGTTCTCGAGCATGACGATCGCGTCATCGACGACGAGGCCGATCGCCAGCACCATGGCGAGCAGCGTCAGCGTGTTGACGGAAAAGCCGGCGAGCAGCATCAGCGAGAAGGCGCCGACCAGCGACACTGGAATCGTCACGACCGGGATCAGCGTCGCGCGGAACGAGCGCAGGAATAGGAAGATGACCAGCACGACCAGGGCGATCGCCTCGCCGATCGTGTGGAAGACGTTGTCGATCGAGCGGGCGATGAAGATCGAGGAGTCGTAGCCGACATCGACCTTCATCCCCTCGGGCAAGCCCTGCATGATGCGCGGCAGCGCGGCGTTCACCTCGCGCGAGACGTCGAGCGGGTTGGCAGTGGACTGCTTGACGACGCCGATGGCCACGGCGCTGTTGCCGTTGTAGCGGGCGATGACGCGGCTATCCTGGGCGTCGATCGCGGCCTTGCCCACGTCCTTGAGCCGCACCAGATAGCCGCCGGTCTCGCGGATGATGAGGTCGTTGAACTGGGCGGCCGTGCGCAGATCGGTCTCGGTCAGCACGGTGAACTCGCGCGACGTGCTCTCGATGCGGCCCGCCGGCACCTCGACGTTCTGGCGGCGCAGCGCGTTCTCCACGTCCTGCGGCGCGATGCCGTAGGCGGCAAGGCGCGTGCGGTCGAGCCAGATGCGCATGGCGTAGCGCCGCTCGCCGAAGATGCGGACATTGGCCACGCCGGCCAGATTCTGCAGCTGGTCCTTGACGAAACGGTCGGCGTAGTCCGTCACGTCGAGCGCGCTGTGGCGGTCGGAGGAGAAAGCGAGATAGATGATCGGCTGCGCGTCGGCCTCGACCTTGGCAATGACCGGCTCGTCGATGTCGTCGGGCAGTTGGCTGCGCACGCGCCCCACCCGGTCGCGGACGTCCGAGGCGGCGCCATCGGGATTGCGGTCGAGCCGGAAGCGGACGGTGATCTGGCTCTTCTCGGCGCGGCTGACGGAGGACAGCACGTCGATGCCCTCGATGCCGGCGAGCGAGTCCTCGAGCGGCTGGGTGACGCGGCTTTCCACCACTTCGGCCGAGGCGCCGCGATAGGTGGTCTCGACCGAGACCACGGGCTCGTCGATGTTGGGATATTCACGGACGGTCAGACGTTGATAGGAGATGAGGCCGATCAGCGTGACGGCGAGCGACAGCACCGTCGCGAAGACGGGCCGGCGAATCGACAGTTCGGAGAGCGTCATCTTCAGCCTACCCGCGCTTGGCGTTCTCGGCGACGTTCGGCGTGCTGGTCTTGGCCGGCGGCGGCGGCGCGGCGGGCACGACCTGCACCGGCATGCCGTCGCGCACCTTGAGCAGACCGCCGGTGATGACGACATCGCCGGCTGCCAGGCCCTCGAGCACTTCCGCCTCGCCCTTGCGGCGGATGCCGAGCTTGACCTTCGTGAAGGCGGTCTTGCCGTCGACCACCTTGAATACGAATTGCTGGTCGCCGATCGGCACCAGCGACTGCTCGGGCACGAACACCGCGTCCTGGCGCGCTTCCAGCGTGAGCCGCACGCGCGCGAACAGGCCGGGGCGCAGCATTGCGTCGGCGTTGGCGATGCGGGCGCGGATGACGATCGAGCGGCCGGCGGCGTCGATCAGCGGGTCGATGGCAAAGACCTCGCCGTCGAAACCGCGGTCGGGCAGTGCGTCGACATTGACTGTAATCTTCTGACCGGCGCGGATGGCCGGAAGGAAGATCTCCGGCACGCGGAAATCGACCTTTAGCGTATCGATCTGCTCCAGATGCCCGATATCGGTGCCGGGGCTCACATACTCGCCGACACTGAGCCGGCGCAGGCCGATCACGCCGTCGAACGGCGCGGCGAGCGACAGCTTGGTCAGCTTCGCCTCGGCGAGCTTCACCGCCGCGTCGTCGTTCTGCAGCTTCCAGCGCGCCTCGTCGAGGGCGCGCGCGGTGCCGGCGCCGCGCTTGACCAGCTCGTCGGCGCGTTCGTGATTGGCCTGCGCCAGGGCCAGCGATGCCTTGGCCTGGGCGAGCTCGGCCCGCTCCACCGACGAGTCGAGCTGCACCAGCACCTGGCCCTTCCGGATCGGCTGGCCCTCGGCGAAGTTGATCTGGGCGATGCGGCCCGCGACTTCCGGCCGCACGACGACGGATTCGTTGGAGCGCAACGTGCCGATGGCGACGACCGAGCGCTCGCTCGGCGCGATGCGCACCTTCTCGGCCTCGACCGGCATGGCGAAGCCGGCCGGCGTCCCGCCGCGTCCCGCGCCCTGTGCCGCGGCAATCTGCTGCGGCCGGACCATCACATACCAGTAACTGCCGCCGATCGCGGTGGCGGCAACGATCACGACGAAGATGGCGACGACAGAGCGCATGACAGTCTTTCCAAAGCCTAGAGATGTCTGGTGTATTGCCCTTGACCGGGACAGCATAGCTGACTAAACTGAACCGTATAGTTTAGATTACATTGCGTCCATCGCGCCGCACAACAAGAATTTGAGCAAGGGTCCCATGGCAATTCCGCTGGTCTCGCCCTCCGATCCGGCGGCCCCGGCCGGCCTGACGGAGCGTGGCCCGGCCAGTCAAGCCAAGCGCGACGCGATCGTCAATGCCGCGGCCGCGATCTTCCTCGAGCAGGGCTACTGGGCGGCGAGCATTGACGAGATCGCGCGCCGCGCCAACGTCTCCAAGGCGACGGTCTACAGCCATTTCGACAACAAACATGCGTTGTTCGGCGCCATCGTCGGGCAGCGTTGCCAGCGGACCTTGTCGTCCATATTGGCGGACATGTCCGACCGGCCGGTCGGGGAGGCGCTGACCGCGGTGGGACGGCAGTTTCTCGACGTGCTGATGATGCCGGGGTCGCTGCCGCTTTATCGCCTCGTGCTGGCGGAAGCACCGCGCTTTCCCGAGTTGGGCCGCATCTTTTACGAAGCCGGCCCCGATCGCGTGGCCAGCGCGCTGGCACAATATCTCGAGCAGCTCCATAAACGCGGCGTGCTCGACGTGCCGGACCCGCGGCTGGCGGCCGAGCAGTTCTTCGGCGCGGTGCTCGGCCAGATCCACGTGCGCATGCTGCTGGGCGTGGCGAGCGAGCCTCCGCCGGCCGACGAGCGCGAGCGCGTCGTCGCCAACGTCGTGCGCCTGTTCACCTTGGGCGTCTCGCGGCGCAGCGCCTAGGGCTGGGTCGAAGATCGGTCCATCGGCGCCGCCAAACGCGGGTTGCGCGGCGCGACCACCACCCCTATGTTGCAGCCCGTCCAAACCCTTGCCAGCCCTGTGCCGGCGCCACGAGCCGCGATGACCGACCTCGCCCATATCCGCAACTTCGCCATCATCGCCCATATCGACCATGGCAAGTCGACGCTGGCCGACCGCCTGATCCAGGCCTGCGGCGCGGTGGACGCGCGCGAGTTCCGCGACCAGATGCTGGATTCGATGGACATCGAGCGCGAGCGCGGCATCACCATCAAGGCGCAGACCGTGCGCCTTTCCTACACCGCGCGCGACGGCGAGACCTATCAGCTCAACCTCATGGACACGCCGGGCCATGTCGATTTCGCCTACGAGGTAAGCCGCAGCCTCGCCGCCTGCGAGGGCTCGATCCTGGTGGTCGACGCCAGCCAAGGGGTCGAGGCGCAGACTTTGGCCAATGTCTATCAGGCGATCGATGCCGGCCACGAGATCGTATCGGTGCTCAACAAGATCGACCTGCCGGCGGCGGAGCCGGAGCGCGTGCGCCAGCAGATCGAGGACGTGATCGGGCTCGATGCGTCGAACGCGATCGAGGTCTCGGCCAAGACCGGCCACAACATCGACGAGGTGCTGGAGGCGCTGGTCCACCGCCTGCCGCCGCCGCAGGGCGACGCGGCGGCGACGGTACGACGCCTATCTCGGCGTCGTCATCCTGGTGCGGGTCAAGGATGGGCGCCTGACCAAGGGCCTCAAGATCCGCATGATGGCCGCCGCCGCCACCTATGACGTCGAACGCGTCGGCGTGTTCACGCCCAAGCCCAAGGAGGCGGCCGAGCTCGGCCCCGGCGAGATCGGCTTCATCACCGCCGGCATCCGCAGCGTCGCCGATTGCCGCGTCGGCGACACGCTGACCGAGGAGCGCCGCCTGGCCGCCGCGCCGCTGCCCGGCTTCAAGCCCAGCCTGCCGGTGGTCTTCTGCGGCCTGTTCCCGCTCGACACCGCCGAGTTCGAGCGGCTGCGCGAGAGCCTGGGCAAGCTCAGGCTCAACGACGCGAGCTTCGTCTACGAGCCCGAGAGCTCGGCCGCGCTCGGCTTCGGCTTTCGCTGCGGCTTCCTCGGCCTGCTGCATCTCGAGATCGTGCAAGAGCGGCTGAAGCGCGAGTTCAATCTCGAGCTCATCGCCACCGCGCCGTCGGTCATCTACAAGATCCATCTCACCAACGGCGAGGTGCTGGAGCTGCACAACCCGGCCGACATGCCGGACCCGGTGCGCGTCGACCATATCGACGAGCCGTGGATCAAGGCGACGATCCTGGTGCCCGACGAGCATCTCGGCGCCGTGCTCAAGCTGTGCCAGGACCGCCGCGGCATCCAGCAGACCCTGACCTATGCCGGCAACCGCGCGATGCTGATCTACCAGCTGCCGCTGTCCGAGGTGGTGTTCGATTTCTACGACCGCCTGAAATCGGTCAGCCGCGGCTATGCCAGCTTCGACTATCAGCTCGCCGACTATCGCGAGGGCGACGTCGTCGTGCTGTCGATCCTGGTCAACGGCGAGCCGGTGGACGCGCTCGCCATGATCGTCCATCGCAGCAACGCCGAGAGCCGCGGCCGCGCGCTGTGCGTCAAGCTCAAGGACCTCATCCCGCGGCATCTGTTCAAGATCGCGCTGCAAGCCGCGATCGGCGGGCGCATCGTCGCGCGCGAGACGATCAGCGCGCTGCGCAAGGACGTGACGGCGAAATGCTACGGCGGCGACATCACGCGGAAGCGCAAGCTGCTCGACAAGCAGAAAGAGGGCAAGACACGCACCCCCCTGTTCCGTTTCGTCCGTTTGGTCCGATAGGAAATAGGGCTATTATTTCCGGCGTATTCAGGCACTTGCGAGACGCCAATCGGACAACGCGGCGGCCGGGCCCGTTCCGATAGGAAATAGGGTTATTCCGGTGCGCCGGCGGGAGGCGAGGGAGCCTTCGCGCGCCATCGTGAAATAGCGCGTCGTCCGGCCGCCACGGCCTTCGCAGCGGGACGTCCTCGCGAGCCAGATCAAGGAGATGGTTCACCAGCATCATGACGAACGGTTTGAGTTCGATTTGGGCCTATTGTGCCCGTTTCGTTCTCGAAAGTCAAGCACTTTGTCCGCAGCAGGCCCTAGCGCCGCGCGTCTCACCAATACGGATCCGTCATGCTCGGGCCGCCCGCAGGCTCGGCCGCTGGCGTTTTGCGAATGGCGGTTGTGAAACGCAGCCTTGCGTAGGGGCGGGTCTTCCGACCCGCCCACGGGCCGGCCCTCGGGTCAAGCCCAAGGGCAGACCGGCCCCTACGTGCGCCTTCCATTGCACGCCGGCTGTCGGCGATTTACACCTGTCGCTGGCGCCACAGCGTTCACGATTGCTGAAGGAGGCCGGCATGGCACGGACCCGCGACTATCCGGTGAAGGGCGAGCCGAGGCGCGCGCCGACACCGCCGGGCGAGATCCTTTAGGAGATGTATCTGAAGCCGAATGGCATCGGCATCGGACGTTTCGCCAAGGCAATCGGATACTCGCGCAAGCATGTCTCTGCGGTCATCAACGGCCGCTCGCGCTTCGACGCCGAGTTCGCCGCACGTGTCGGCAAGGCTCTCGGCACGAGCACGGAGCTGTGGATCGGCTTGCAGGGCGCGACCGACGCCTACAAAGCCGACCGGGCGACGAGAAATTGGAAACCGGCAGAGCGATTTGCGCCGGCCGCCGCCCACGACTGAGGCTGACGCGCGCCTCGAGTTCCGAACGACTGAAACGGGGCGGCGCGTTGCGCGAATTCCGCTGACCTGACTTTGGGCGCGCACCCTCCCCGCTCGTCATGCTCGGGCCGCCCGCTGCGGGCGTGACCCGAGCATCCACGTCTTACATTTATTGGCAGAGCCATGGATTGCCGGGTCTCGCCGCTCCTTTGCCCTGCTCAGGAGCGACGGCCCGGCAATGACGGTCCTATAATGATGCCATCGCCAGGAGATCGCAAAATTAGGGACAGACCACTATTATGTCGTTGGCGCCGCGGTCGTCGGCCCGCGCGGGGTCGCCGCCGCGATCGGGCGGGCGCCGCCGCTGTTGCGGGTCGTCCCGGCTTGCCGCGCGTGACGAGGCATGATGGTAGGTCCACCGATCGCGAGGGCTGCCGCGCCAGTTCACGCCGGCTTGGCCGGCGATTCAACGTAATTGTGGTCTGTCCCCGATTTCCTCCAACCTTTACCGCCATCAATTGGACGAATCGCAGCGCGCCACGGCTGGCGGACCGAAGGGCTCGGGGATACAATTTCTCGTACTGGTCTCACGCTCATTGAGCGACGCGTGCGTTCGGCTCCGACAACGGAATCAGGCCGTACGTTCTTGCTTGAAGCTACCCTTGGCGCGAAGCTTCCGCGTCCGTTGTGGAGACGATGGCATGCTTGGG